>JAHFDP010000014.1 GCA_023248955.1 Deltaproteobacteria bacterium | reverse complement strand
AGGCCCGTTCGGTGGTGGACGCCCAGCGCGCGTTTCGCCAAGAGCTTCGCCGCCGCTTCCGCCCAACCGCGCCGCTCGGCGAAGTGCAACTTCTCTATTCGCCCCACTGTGATCACTGGACGCGCGGCGCGCACTTTACGGCTACGGCGCAGCTCGCCGAGGCGCTCACCGACGAGCAGGTTCAGTACACGATCTCGATGGGTGAACCGCGTGGCCGCGAGCCGGTCCTCGTTGCGGGAGCGATGGCACTTTTGCCCGACCAAGCGCACGCGCTCGCGCAGCACGTTTTCGGCGGCGGAACCGCGGTTTGCCTCGGAACACCGACCACAGTGGACGCCCAGGGACTGACGGACGAGCCTCCTTTCGACTCGGTCAAAGTGGGAGAGGAGACGCGTTATGGCGAAGGTCGGACGGTCCTCTTTCCGGAGGATGCCGCGGTCGCGTCACTGGTTGTGGCCGCGTTGGGAAACCGGCGTCGCGCGATTGTTCTCACGGGGGCGAATCGCGTTTGCGTGAAGGCATTTTTGGATCCCGAGCGCAAGCTGGACCTGCACATCGTCAACCGTGGCGACACGCCCCTTCGCGGTGCCAAGCTGCACCTCTCGGGAGCCATCGTTGGCAGCACACGGACGGGAACACTTTTTGTCCCCGATCGGGAACAGGAAAAATTGACGCTGACGCCCTCGCGTTCAGGCGTTTCAACGGCGCTTCCTGAAATCGAGCGCCATGCGCTTCTGGCTATTTCGCGTTGAGGAAAAATCTAAAGGAGATTTCCGTTCACACCCTCGAAGCCATTGACGGCCTCGAGCGGCTTCTCGTTACGCTTGCGAATGCGTGGTGGCACCGCCTCTGGAACGGCGTGAATTTCATTGACCTTCGCCGTCTGACGCGAAGCCTGATAGTGCTTGCCGCAAAGTCCCTTGGCGCGCGATTTTCCGTCGCAACCGGGAATGGTGCAGAGTTCGGGTTGCGTTCGCCGCCGGCCGCCGTGCCCAGTCGGGGTCAAGGTGCTGACTCCCGCGCCAGCTCGCGCGCGCGCCACGCCAGCGGGAAGATGGCTCCCCAACGCCTCTCGAAAACCGGCCGCAACGCTGGCGCCAAGGGCGCGGCCAAGCGCGTGGCCAAAATCGACAAGCCACTGGTTCAAATCATCGGTGGGTGGGGTGCGGAAGGCGGCCATGGTGCTCCAGAAATCGAATTGAATTGATTTGGTGAATGAAAAATCGGTTGATAATTTAGGGCTCGGAGAATTGATTTGGCAACTCTTTTTGAACTCACCGTGAACAACGAGCGAGTGCAAGTGGCGATGTCGCCGCAGGCAACGTTGCTGGAGGCGCTTCGTTACGGTTTGAGTCTGACCGGCTCGAAGCAGGGTTGCGACAAGGGCGATTGCGGGGCGTGCACGGTGCTGGCCGATGGTGCGCCGATTCTTTCGTGCATCACGCTCGCCGCCGATGCGGTGGGGCGACGCATTACGACGATCGAAGGTTTGGCGAGTCCGCAAGGATTGGACGCGGTGCAGGAGGCGTTTGATGTTTGCGGCGCGCTTCAATGCGGCTTTTGCCAGAGCGGAATGATGGTGAGCGCACGTGCGCTACTGAATGTAAATTCAGATCCGTCGCTCGTGGAAATCAAGCACGCGCTCTCGGGGAATCTTTGTCGGTGCACGGGGTACACGAAAATTTTCGAAGCCGTGCAGGTGGCGGCGGGTCAGCGGAAGCCGCGGTTGACCGGTCCTCCCACGCTAGCGCTCCCCCGCAAGGGGGGAGGGGAATGACGGAAGAAGGGAAGGATGGTCGGCGGGGAGTGAGCATCGGCAGGCGTCAGCGGAAAAATGAGGGGCGTCTCAAGGCGACCGGTGCCGCGATGTATGCCGACGATCTGCGGTTGCCGCGGATGCTCTTCGCGAAGACGGTGCGGTCGACCGAGCCGCATGCGCGAATCGTGCGCATCGATTTTTCGGAGGCGAAAAAACTGCCTGGGGTGATCGAAACGCTGGCGGGGCACGAATTGCCTGAGCGGTATGGCGTCATTCCCTGGACGCAAGACGAGCAGGCGCTGTGCGTCGACAAAGTGCGCTTCGTCGGCGATCCGGTGGCGGCGGTTGCTGCGCTCGACGAGCGGACCGCCGAAGAGGCCTGCGCGCTGGTGCGCGTCGAGTATGAAAAGTTGCCGGCGCTGATGGATCCCGACGAAGCGTTGGCGCGGACCGACGTGCTGATTCACGACGAGCGCGGTGCCAATCACCAGGACAATCTGACCAAGCGCGTGCAGCTCGCTTTCGGTCCGGTCGACGAAAAGCTTGCGCAGAGCGCGTCCATCGCGGAGGCGGATTTTTTTTATGAAGGCTCCACGCACGCGCCCATCGAGCCGCACTGCGCGTTGGCGCAATGGGATGGTGTGACGCTCACGGTGTGGAGCTCGACGCAAATTCCGCACTACGTCCATCGCGCGCTTTCGAAAGTGTTGGGGCTCTCGGCGGCGCGCGTGCGCGTGATTCAGCCCGTGGTGGGCGGCGCGTTCGGCGGAAAATCGGATCCGTTTTCACTCGAATTTTGCGTGGCCAAGTTGGCCATGAAAACGGGCCGGCCGGTGAAGATGCTCTACACGCGCGAGGAGGTTTTCTACGCGCACCGCGGACGACATCCAATGAAGATGCGCTACCGCGTGGGGCTCTCGAAAGAGGGCGCCATCGAAGCGGTCGATTCCAAAATTGTGATCGACGGCGGCGCCTATGCGTCGTTCGGGTTGGTTACCGCCTACTACGCGGGCCAGCTGCTCACCGGGCCTTATCGCTTCGGGACCTACCGATTCGACGCTGCGCGCGTCTACACCAACAAGCCGCCGTGCGGGCCCAAGCGCGGCCACGGCAGCGTGCAGCCGCGCTTCGCCTTCGAGTGCGCGCTCGACATGGCCGCGGAAAAGTTGGGGATCGATCCGATCGAAGTGCGACGCCGCAATTTCGTCGGCGAGAACACCGAGACGGTCAATGGTCAGTGGATTACATCGAATGGATTTATGCAATGCCTCGAGAGCGTGGAGCGGGCCAGCGGTTGGCGCGAGCGGCGCGGCAAGCTCGGCTTCGGGCGTGGCTTGGGCGTGGCGGGATCGATGTACATCAGCGGTACCGCCTATCCGGTCTATCCGAACCAGATGCCGCAATCGGGCGTGGTGGTGAAGCTGGACCGCTCGGGGCGCGTGACCGTCTACTGCGGCGCGAGCGATATCGGGCAGGGCATCAACACGCTGCTGGCCCAAATTCCCGCGGAGGAGTTGGGCTGCGATCCCGAAGACGTTTCGGTCGTCGCGGCGGACACCGATCTCACGCCCGTGGATCTCGGCGCCTACAGCTCACGCGTGACTTACATGTGCGGGCTCGCGGCGATCGAAGCGTGCCGAAAATTGCGCGCGCAGCTCGACGAGGTGAGTGAAGCGACGGACCCATTCGCGCTGCGCGTGGAGAAGGCCGAAGCGAAGGCTGGGACGACGTTGGTTTCGAGTGGCGCGTACCGCACGCAAAAACTTGGCGCCGATTACCGCGGCGGTACCATCGGTGCGTCGCCCGCGTACAGTTTTTCGGCGCATGTGGCCCAAGTGAGCGTCGACGCGGAGACGGGCCTCTGGAAAGTGGAGCGCATCTGGGCCGCGCACGATTGCGGCAAGGCGCTCAATCCCACGCTCGTCGAAGGGCAGATCGAAGGCAGCGTTTACATGGGCGCGGGCGAAGCGCAGATGGAAGCGCACACGGTCTATCCGGAGAATGGGCTGTTGCGCGCGCCGAATCTGCTCGACTACCGGATTCCCACTTCGCTCGACACGCCGGAGATCGATTCGCTGATCGTGGAGTCGAATGATCCCAGTGGGCCGTATGGCGCCAAAGAGGCCGGCGAAGGGCCGCTGCACCCTGCAATACCTGCGATAGCGAATGCAATACACGACGCGGTGGGCGTGCGGCTGACGCGGTTGCCCTTTTCGCCGGGCGATATTTTGCGAGCGCTTCGAGAACGCAAATGTTGACGCTGCCGCCCTTCACGCACCACGCGCCGACCAGCGTGGACGAAGCGCTGGCGCTGCTGGCGCAGCACAAAGACGCGCTGCTCATTGCCGGTGGCACCGATCTGGTGCCGAACATGAAGCACGGGTTGCGTTCGCCGGCGCATCTCGTCTCGCTGCGTGGATTGTCGTCGCTGGCGTACACCCGCGAGGAGAACGGCGAGATTCTTCTCGGCGCCACGACGCTGATTCAGACACTCGCCGACGATGCGCTGGTGAAAAAAAGGCTTCCCGCACTGGCTGAAGCCGCGGCGCAGATTGCCGGTCCGCAGCTGCGCCGCATGGGAACGCTCGGCGGAAATCTCTGTCTCGACACGCGTTGCGTCTACATCAACCAGACGCATTTCTGGCGGCGCGCGCTCGGCTTTTGCCTCAAGAAGGACGGTACCGTTTGCCACGTGGTGAAGTCCGGCAAACGCTGCGTGGCCGCGGCTTCCAACGATACGGCACCGGTGCTGATGACGCTGGGCGCGAGCGTTGTATTGCAATCGAAGCACAATGTAAGACGCGTGCCTTTGACCGAATTTTACGTCTCGGACGGGATCAGGAATACGGTGATCGGCGACGACGAAATTCTCGTCGAAGCGCGGATTCCTGCGCCGCGTACGGGTTTGTGCATGGCCTACGAAAAATTGCGTCAACGCGAAGCGATCGATTTTCCGGCGCTCGGCGTCGCGGTGACGTTGTCGCTCGATGCGCAGGGCCTCCTGGAAACGATTCGTCTTGCCGTGACGGGCCTTGCCGCGCGACCGCAAATGGTGCGTTGCGACGATCTTGCGGGTCGCACCGTGGACGAGGCTACCGCCGAAGCCGCGCGTCACGCCTTCAAGCAGTGCCATCCGCTCACGAACATCAACATCGATCCCGAGTGGCGCCGCGAGATGATCCCGATTTTTGTACGTCGCGCGATTCGTCGCGCGTTGTCGTCACCTCGTCGTTAGCCGGAAGGTGCGGCTCTCCTCGTCGTCCCGCCAAACGCACCATGAAAATTCGAAGGCTATCTCTTGGTTTTCATGGCACACGGCGGCGCGGAGCTGGACCTCCTCGTGGTTCGCGGCCGCAAACGGCGTGGCTTCGAGATGAAGTTGACGGACACGCCGGCGGTCACGCCGTCGATGCGCGTGGCGATGGCCGATTTGCAGCTCGATTCGCTCGAAGTGATCCACGGGGGAAAAGAGACTTTTTCGCTCGGGAGGAGGATACGGGCGGTCGCGCTGCGACGGGTGTTGCGAGACGTGGAACCGCTGTGAGCGGCCCCGCCATTGTGATGCCATGGTAGACCATCGCTATGCTCGCCCGTTGCCCGCATTGCCGGCAGGTCTTCACCGCCGAAGCGCCGGGAGAGCAGGCGTGTCACCACTGCGGTCAGCGCGTGCTCGTGCCCGGCGCTGCCGCGCCGCCGCTCGCGCAAGCGGAGTTAGTGACTGAATCGGCACCGACCGCTGAGCCGCCGCCACTCGAGCGCACGCCGCATTCCGGATTCGCCAACGCCTATTTGCAAACGCTGCACGACGTGCTTCTCCAGCCGCGTCGTTTTTTTTCCGCGCTGCCGCCGCAAGGCCCATCCGGCCCGCCGCTGACGTTTGCCATCGTGACGATCTGGATCGGTTCCGGCCTCAGCCAAATTCTCGGTCGCGCGTTTAGCAGTCCCGAGAGCGTCGAGAAGGCGATGCAGGCGCTGCACGATGCGCTCGGCTCCAATGCCGCGCAATTCGAGCAGCAGATGCAACCGTTCTTGAAAATGCTCAAACCACAGCCGTGGCCAACGGTGATCGCTTGGTCGCTTTTCGCGATGCCGGTGATCGCGCTGGTGACCGTCTACGGCAGCGCGTTGCTCAGCCACTTCTTTCTCGTGCTCTCGAAAAAAGCGCCGCGCGGTTTTCAAGCTACGTTTCGCGCCACTTGTTACGCCTTCGCGCCGTGGGTGATCGCGGCGATCCCGCTCGGCGGCTTGCCGGCGCTGGTTTGGCTCATCGTGCTGATGTCGCTCGCGCTTGCTGCGGTGCACGGTGTGTCGCGCGGCGCCGGTGTGTGGGCGGTGCTGGCGCCGTACGTGCTGTTGTGCGGCTGCGCTTGCGCCGCAATGGCCGCGGCTGCGCTGCTGGGCGTGTTTTCGCTGGCGGGTATGTAGAGCGATCACACGCGCGCGATTTGCGGCAGGTTATCGAAGTGCCGATCGCGGGCGAAGAGCATGAGGTCGTGCTGAACGACGAGTGCGGCGATCCAAAGGTCGTTTGTTGGAATCGGCGTGCCCTGTCTCCTAAGTTGCGCGAAGAGGCGTGCGTACTGATGCGTGGTGTCGTCGTCCGCGTAGGCCACGATAACGCGCGGCGAATTTAAGAACCGGACCAAGCTGCGCTCGTTTTCGAGATTTTTCGAGCCGCACAAGAAACCTGCGCGTAGCTCGGCCAGCACGACAAATGGCACATAGATCGTGTCCGCACGCTCAAGAACGTCGACGGCTTTCGTCTCGCCGCGCCCGAAGTCGGTGTAACGATTGGTGTCGAGCGCGATTCTCATTTCCAGAGTGATTTATCGATTCGGTGTTGCGCGCGGATGGTCGCGTCGAAGGCGGGATCCTCAACCCATCGGCCAGCCAAATCATCGAGGTCGTGGTAACGCCGATCGCCGCCGGCGATTTCGTTAAGCGCTTCCACAACGACCGTGTTGAGGCTTTTCTGCTCTGCTGCTGCGCGACGGCGAAAGATCTCCTTCGTTCGTTCCGGAACGTCGCGGATGGTGAGCTGGACCGAGGTCTGCCTTCGCTTCATGCATGCATTGTATACTCCATGTGCATGCAGATCCAGCCGACTGGCTCTCACCGCGCCGCGACAGCGCTCGTTGCGATCGCACTCCTCGCCGCCGCACGCGCGATCGATGCTGGCCTCGTCTCACCGCCACCCTGCCCCATTCGCGCGTTGACTGGCTGGCCCTGCCTCACCTGCGGCATGACCACGGCGTTCATTCACGTTACGCGTTTCGATTTTCCCGGCGCCTTCCACGCCAGCCCACTCGGCGCGCTGCTCGCGCTCACCTGCTTCGCCTGGCCGCCGCTCGCTCTTTTCGGTGTGCGGCCACGCGATCGCATGGTCGCTTTACTGCCGTTGGCAGTATCGATCGCTACTCTCCTCTCGTGGGCTTTCGTTGCTTGCACCACCCGTCCGGCATGACGAAATTGACAACCGGATAGTCGTGCATCGCGCATCGCATCCGAGAAGGAGTTCACCATGGCCTACGTCACAACGCAGCAACGCGCTGAGCGCGGCTGGACCATTCACTGGGGCGCGCTGGTTGGCGGCCTCGCGCTTGCTTGGAGCTGCCAAGTGGTGCTCACGCTGATCGGCGTCGCCGTCGGTCTGGTGCAAGGCGGCGGATATGGATTTTATCCGCTCGAAAATATCGGCGCTGGCGTCGGCGTTTGGAGCGTGATCGCCAATGTCATCGCTGGATTCTTGGGCGCCTACTTCGTGGTGCGCATTGGCGGTGAGACGCGGCGCGACGTTTCCCTCTTGCAGGGCGCGGTTTTTTGGGCCTTCGCCATCGTCGTTGGATCCTTCTTCGCTAGCGCGCTCTCGGCGAGCAGCATGATGAGCAGCATGGCCATGAGCGCCAACGCCGGTACGGCGATGCGGACGACCGCACGTGCGGCTGGCACTGTGGCTGGTGTCGGCGCCGGCGCGCTGGTGCTGAGCCTGCTCGCCAGCTTGAGTGGCGCGATCGCGGCGCGCGATCGGTTGCTTGGCAAGCCGCTGCGCGAGGAGTTTACACGTCGGCCGATCGGCGCGGGGTCGCACCAGCCCTACATTCCGCCCGAGCGGCATGCGCCGCCACCGAGCGGAAGTCAGAGCTAGCCAAGGTTTGCTGGCCGCGGGGCGGACGGCTACAAGAGCGGCTTCTCACGCGGGGGCCGCTCTTGAATTTCAAACTCATCTTTCTGCTTTCACTCTTCGGACTAGCGATGGGAATCGCGACCGTGTTCGTGATTCCTTCCAACATCGAGCCGCTTTTCTGGCTGGCGATTTTTCTCGCGTGCGCGGTCATCATCGCGCGCAAAGCACCAGGGAAACCGTTCCTGCACGGTCTCTGCACGAGCCTCGTCAACAGCGTCTGGATCACTAGCGCGCACGTACTCTTCTTCGACGACTACGTTGCTCGCCACGCGCAAGAAGCCGCGATGATGACCAGCATGCCGTTTCCCGGACGCGTCATGATGCTTCTCACGGGGCCGGTGGTCGGGCTCGTCTCGGGCTGCGTGCTTGGACTCATCGCGATCATCGCCACCAAGCTGACCAAAAAATCCGCGTGATTCGTCTCGACGCCATCTCGCTGCAGCACGGCAAGCAGCTGCTCTTCGTCGACGCTTCGGCGGTTGTCCACCGAGGAGAAAAGGTCGGTCTGGTCGGTCCCAACGGCGCCGGGAAGTCGACCATTTTTCGACTCATCACCAAGGAAGAGACGCCCGACGAAGGGCAAGTCTCCATCGATCGCGGCGTGTCCGTCGGCTACTTCAGCCAAGACGTCGGCGAGATGAGTGGCCGCTCGGTGGTGATGGAAACGATGAACGGCGCCGGCCCCGTTTCCGTCGTGGCCGCCGAGCTTTCCGAGCTGGAACACGCGCTGGCCGATCCCGCGCGCGCCGACGAAATGGATAAATTGGTCGAGCGCTTTGGCGAAGTGCAAGCGCGTTACGATGAGCTCGGCGGCTACATGCTCGAGGGCCGCGCGCGCGAAATTCTGGCCGGTCTCGGATTCTCCGACGAGATGCAAAACGGCGACGTCGGCGCGCTCTCCGGCGGTTGGAAAATGCGCGTGGCCTTGGCGCGGCTGCTCTTGATGCGGCCCGACGCGCTCTTGCTCGACGAGCCGTCCAACCACCTCGATCTCGAATCGATGATTTGGCTCGAGCAATTTCTGAAATCGTTTCCGGGCGCGATTTTAATGACGTCGCACGATCGCGAATTCATGAACCGCATCGTTTCCAAGATCATCGAAATCGACGGCGGCGAGCTGACCACCTACTCCGGCAATTACGATTTTTACCTCACGCAGCGCGCGCTCAACGAAAAACAAGCCGAGGCGCAGTACGCGAAGCAGCAGGCGATGTTGCGCAAAGAGATGGAGTTCATCGATCGCTTCAAGGCCCAGGCGGCCAAGGCGGCGCAGGTGCAGTCGCGCATCAAGAAGCTCGACAAGATCGAAAAAGTGGAGATGCCCAAAAAGCGGCAGACCATCGAATTCGACTTTCGCGCGCCGTCGCGGTCGGGCGAAGACGTGGCGCGGCTCTCGGAGGTTGGAAAAAAGTATGGCGAGCGGGTCATCTACAACGGCTTCGAATTTCTGGTTCGGCGCGGCGAGCGCTGGTGCGTGATGGGCATCAACGGCGCGGGCAAATCAACGCTACTGCGGCTCGTGGCCGGCGAATCGCAGCCGGACAGCGGGGACGTCACGCTCGGCGCCAGCGTGAAGCTCGGCTACTTCGCGCAGCACGCCATGGAGATTCTGGCGCCTGAACAGACGGTGTGGGAGACGCTGGTCGGTGCGTTTCCGACGTCGTCGGTTGGTTCATTGCGATCGCTCGCCGGCGCGTTTGGATTTTCAGGGGACGAAATCGACAAGCGCGTGCGCGTCCTCTCGGGCGGCGAGAAGGCGCGGCTCGTTTTGGCGATGATGCTTTTCGATCCGCCCAACTTTCTGGTGCTCGACGAGCCGACCAACCACCTCGATCTCGCGACGAAGGAGATGCTCATCTCCGCGCTGCGAAAATTCGAAGGCACGATGCTTTTCGTCTCGCACGATCGCCACTTCTTGGCGGAGCTTTCCAACCGCGTGCTGGAGCTGACGCCGCAAGGTGTGCACCGTTACGGCGGTGGATACACTGAGTATGTTGCGCGAACTGGGCACGAAGCGCCGGGCTTGCGCAGCTAGGAGGCTGTCGGAAAAATGCCCAGACTGCGGCGAGCGAGCGCGGCACATCTCCTTCCTTGGACCTTCCGGTCCGTCCTCGACGCACCGAAAAGTGCGCCTGCGGGCGGTCCTCGGTCCGCCTCGGAGCTGCACCACGCTCGCTCGCCTCGTTGCGTGGGCATTTTTCCGACAGCCTCCTAACGTTTCGTCGTCGCGTCCCGAATTCGCGCCATCAGCTCCGTGGGCGTTCCGCTGCTCTCGAAAAAAACGCTTCTGTCGGGCGCCAAAAGTCGAACATGCGGAAGAAGCTCCACGCCCGGGAGCTCCCGTTTCGCAATTGCGGAATCGAAATCGACGATGTTGATTTTCCGTACGGCGATCGAATCGTTTTCGGCCGCTAGATCTTCCAACTGTGCGCCAAGCTGTTTGCACGCTTCACACCACGGCGCCCAGAAATCGAAGAGCGTCCATTTTTCTGGAACAGGTTCGAGTGGTGCCGCCTCGCCTTCGCGAACGAGAACTTCGACGTCGCCACGCTCGTTCGCGGATTCCGCTTCTTCCTTTTCGCTGCGGATATTTTCGAGATGAAAGAGCCGTCCCACGCTCAGCGAGACGACGACGGGCATGTCGAATTGCGCACCGGCCACCGCGCCCCACACGCGTGCGCGCACATCGATGCTGAGCGAGTAGTCGCTGCCGAACGGAAGCGTCGCGCCCGGTCCGAGAAAAAGATCGCTGCGGCCGAGGTTGCCATCTTCGCTCGGGACGCGGCCAT
The DNA here is from genome assembly GCA_023248955.1 of Deltaproteobacteria bacterium. Taxonomy (GTDB): domain Bacteria; phylum Myxococcota; class Myxococcia; order Myxococcales; family JAHFDP01; genus JAHFDP01. Next base: position 52,505 of record JAHFDP010000014.1, on the reverse strand, counting down.
TCCAGCGCTCGGGAAATTCGTGAACGAACGTGGCGCCGACGCGAAGTGGAATCTCCAGAAGCGTTGTGCTCCCCACCGCGCCGCCCAGCGTGCGAGCACCAGCCTGGTAGCCGAATCGATTGGCGTAGAGCGACGTCTGCGCCTGCGCGAATCCGGCCAGCGACCAGCCGCCGAAATTCTTGGCAACGTCGAGACCGATCAGTGGATCGAATGTCCCCGTTCCAAATTGAATGTGCTCATGCGGCAGTCCTAAATCCTCGAGCGCGAACGGATTGGATTCGATTTTTCCGAGCGGCAAACTCACGCCAGCGCGTCCGGAAACGTCGAGTCCGAGCAGCCGCCCGCCGCTGTGCAGAAAAAGCTGCGCATCGGCAAATCCAACCAGCGTTTCGTTGCGGTGGTGAATGTTCGGATAGTCGAGCGTGATGGGATCGCCCGCGAGATCGGAATAGGTCGTGCGGGTTTGCAAAAGCCGCAACGGCAGCACGGCCTGCACCGCGAGGTTGGGCGCCAAACCATATTCGGCCAGCACGCGTGCTTCCCAAAGCCACAGCGTCGTGTGGTGAATTTGAGGCGGCTCTGCGCGCGCTTGGCAGATGGGGCCGATGTCTGGGCAGTCGGCTTCGTGCGCCGCAAGGGCGCGGCTGCCATCGATCGCGAAATCGACGCGCAGATGGTTCGGGTCAACCGTGCTGGACTGAGCGCCTCCGACCGGAAGCGTGGGATTGCTTCAACCCGCTCAGGCGCCGGCAAACGACGGCGGCGGCAAGAGGAGGATGAGAAGTGGAAGAAGCGGCAGACGCATGCGTGGACGGTAGTTCAATATCCAGCCGCGGCAAGATCGAACGCCATGTTTCGATAAAAACGAATGTGATCGAAGCCAGTCCGCGGATCCGTGCCATTGTATTTGATCTGACCAACCTCGTCGAGGTGATCCGCTGGAATGCACCCGCGGAAGGTGCCCCACTTCGCACTCTCCACCGTGGCCATTCCGTCATTCGCGAGCAGCTCACCCCGGTCGGCAAAGTGAGAAACGAACGCCGCCATCGGAACGAGTTGCGCGTTCATCTTGTCGGCAGAGGCCGAGGGCGCCGTGCCGCCGCACGCGTCGTACATGCCGGGAATGGTGATTCCGCCGACGCTGCTAATGCCCGCCCACGATTGATAGAAGACGCGCGGGTCGTCGGGATGCGTGGCGTTGAAGTCTGCGGCACTCGACTCCGCGAGAGAGGTTAGCGCCGCGCGCACGTCGGAGTCGGCGGCGAGATCCGCTCGAGTAAAGGTTGTCGCGAAGGCCTTCCCCAGCGCGTTGAGCGCTTTGTCGGCATGGTCCGGCAAAACGGAGAGCGCGAAATCGGCTACTGCGCTGCCGTGGTGCGGCGTTGAGATCGTTGTTAGGGAGGCCACGGCGTCGCCGTAGCCGAGAACGCTGATGAGCTCGCGGGAATCGAGCCCGCCCATCGAGTGGGCGATGATGTTGACCTTCAAATCTAGCGGCGCTGGATCGTCCCACGGGTGCCACTGATCTACGAGTGCGTCATAGACGATCTCCGCAAGATCCGTCGTGCGGTCGGCCACCGAGCCAAAGGGACGAACCCACGAAACGTAGACAACATGCCCGTCCGCTTCGAGCGCTTCTTTCACTTTGTAGAAACCCCACTCGTTGTCCGGCGAGGCGTTGAATCCGTGGTGGAGGACGATGGGATATTGAGTATGCCGGCCGTTCAGTTTCTCGTCGCGGAGATCGGGATCGCGGTTCATGTCGTTCGCGCCGCCGAGTTGGCTGCCGCGCGAACGCAGTGGCGCCGAACCACCGCAGGCGACGAGGAAGCACAGGGCGAGCGGTCGGAGTGAGGAAACCATGCCTCGCATTGAGCACGCCTCGTGCCAGGCGGTGGCGTGAAGAAAACCGGGCGGATAGTGCCGCACGGTGGAGTGTTTGCACTCCAAGTGGAGCGCGGGTGTCTCTACTTTCCAAGATCGCTGATTCGCTCAATCTAGATTAGACCGCATCAACACATCACGCGGCTTCGCTCCATCCGCCGGTCCCACCACTCCGTCACGCTCCATCCGCTCGATCATCCGCGCCGAGCGGTTGTAGCCAACGCGCAGCTTGCGCTGGAGCAGCGAAATCGAGATCTGGCGCATGTCCGCGATCGCCGCTAGCGCCTGGTCGTACAGCTCGTCCGGCGCTTCCTCGTCACCGTCCGCCTCCGCTTCATCCTCGGGCCGCGCGCGTAAAATCGAATCGTCGTAAATCGGCGCGCCTTGCGCTTTCCACGCATCCACCACGCGTCCCACTTCTGTCTCGGTGACCAGCGCGCCGTGCACGCGCGTCTGGTAGCTCGTGCCCGGCGGAATGATCAGCATGTCGCCCATGCCGAGCAGATTTTCCGCGCCCGGCGAATTGATGATCGTCGTGGAGTCGTGACGGCTGGCCACCTGGAAGCTGATGCGCGCCGGAAAGTTGGCCTTGATGACGCCGGTCACCACGTCGGTCGACGGCCGCTGTGTGGCCACCATCAGATGAATTCCCGCCGCGCGCGCCATCTGTGCCAGGCGCGCGATGTACGTTTCGACTTCCTTCGACGCCACCATCATCAGGTCCGCGAGCTCGTCGATGATGATGACGATGTAGGGAAGGTGCTTGTCCTGCTCCTGATTCTTTTTGTTGTACCCGACGATGCTGCGCACGCCGTCCGCCGAGAGAATCGCGTAGCGCCGCTCCATCTCGTCGACGGCCCAGCGCAGCGCCAGCGCGGCTTTTTTCGAATCGGTCACCACCGGCAGCAACAGATGCGGAATGCCCTCGTACACCGAGAGCTCCAGCATTTTCGGATCGACCATGATGAAGCGCACGTCCTGCGGTGACGCGCGGAGCAGCATCGATACGATCATCGCGTTCACGCCGACGCTCTTGCCCGACCCCGTGGTGCCGGCGATCAAGAGGTGCGGCATTTTCGCAAGATCGCAAATGTAGGGCATGCCTTCGATGTCTTTGCCGACGCACATGGTGAGCTTGCTGGAAGCGTTTTGAAACGACTCCTGCTCGACGAGCTCCTTCAAATAAACGGTCTGGCGATCTCTGTTTGGCACCTCGATACCGACGACGCCTTTGCCGGGAATTGGCGCCACGATGCGCACGCGGAGCGCTTCCATGGCCATCGCCAAGTCATCGGAGAGCGAAGCGATGCGGCTGATCTTCACGCCTGGCGCGGGCAAAAATTCGAACATGGTCACCACGGGACCAGGACGAATTTCGGTGACCTGTCCCTCGATGCCGAAGTGCTGCAACTTCTTGCGCAGCTTCTCCGCGGTCGCCGTGAGCCCCGGACGATCGATGGCGATGATGGCCGGCTGATCGGAAACTTCCAAGAGCGACGAGGGCGGCAGCGTGAAGTCGGTGCGGCCGTCTTTCATCTGGAAGGGCCCGGTCGGCTTCGGCGGCGTTTTTGGCTCGATGATTTCCGGCGCGGAGATTTTGTCCTCGGAGGTTGCCGCAAAATCCGAACGCTTTGGTTTTGCGATTTCCAGAGGTGGTTTGGGCGCCAGAGAACGGGGTGGAGGTGGAGGCGGCATCACGACCTTCGGCAACGGCGGCGCGGCTTCCGGCGTCGGCAGCCGCGCGTCTTCTCCCGCTTCCACCGTCGCCTTTTTCTCCGCGACTTTTCGCTCGAGCGGCAGCGCGGGCGGCGCGACGACCACCGGCAATGCAGCGGCGGGAACGTTCGTATTCGCCTCTGGCGAACGCAGCGCTTCGCCGACAATCGAAGCCGCCACGCGCGACATTTCCAGCGCCCACCGCGCGGCAATGGCCGCCCACTTCGCTGCCGCCATATCTGTAGCGACAACGAGGCCACACGAAATCAGGGCGCAGAGCGCGAGCGCGCCGCCCGTGGTCGAGAGCGCATCGCGCGTGGCTTCGCCGACCAGTGCTCCGACCGCACCACCGCCGCTGCGGCCGAACGCGAGATGTAAAAGTGCGCCAAACGACGCCGCCGAGAGCGTCCAAGCCAACCAGCGCCAACTGGGCCGCGGTCGTCCGATGGCGAGTGAAAACGACATGGCGCAGGCGAGCACCGCGAAGGGATAGGCCAGCACGCCGAACCCGGCGAAGAGTAGCCGCGCCAGGCCGTGTCCCCACGGGCCGATGAGGTTTTGTCCCGGCGACGGAGGCGCGTAACTCGCCAACGCCAAAAATCCGCTCACACCCAACGCGAAAAGCGCGATGGCGAAGAGTGCGCGGAGGATCACGATTCGTCGAGCGCCGGATTTCTGCGGAGCGCTATTGTCGCGCCTTTGCGGCTTGGCCATGGGCCCCTTCACGGTAGGCCAGCGCGCTGGGAGGTCAATTTTTCGGCCAACGTGTTCCGCGGTAGAATGACGCCGTGAAGCAGGTCTTTGCGCGATGGACGGCGATCATTGCACTGACGGCGATCGCTCCGGTGTGCGGTAAACCCGCGCCGAAGTCTTCATCGCAACCCATCGTCGGCGGCGGCTGGGACTCCTGGGACACGGCTGTTGTTGAGCTTGACCTCGATCACGGAAGCGATGTCTGCACCGGAACGCTCATCGGGAAAAAAACGGTTCTTACGGCGGCGCACTGTCTCGAGGAGGCGGAGTCGGTTGTCTTGGTCTTTGGAACCAAGGCGAGCGACGCCAAAGCACTTCGCCACACGGTGACGGCTACGACGTGGGAAATCGCGTCGAACGCCGTCCGCACGCAAGATGGTGATGGCCACGAGATTGTTCGCAACGATGTCGGTCTCGTCCACTTTGATTCGGACACGCTCGACAACGGCGACCCAGTGAAATTGCACGCCGTGCCGATCGCCGTGAACAACGCGAAAAAGTTTGGGCGAACAATGACGTTGGTCGGCTTTGGCGTGACGGGTGCGAACGCCGATGACGCAGAAACGCGCCGGCAGCTTCAAAAGCACAATGTCAAAGCCTACGACGCGACGCTCTTGCGTTACGACAACCCGCCTGGCGATGCGTCGGGAATTGGCGACGGCGACTCTGGTGGACCTCTGTTTCTGACCAATGGCGCGATTGCCGGCATCATGTCGACCGAGCTGAATGGCCGCGGGTATGCGATGCGCGTCGACGCTTATCTCGACTTCATCCGCGGTTCGATGGCTGTTGTAAGCGACGACGCGCTCGCCGAAGTAGATAGCAGCGACACCGCGCTCGCCGACGACGGTAATACAACCGATAGTGAAGGTAATACGGTCGCGGTTTGCACGGGAATCGAAACCGATCTTCCGGATTGCGTCGATCAGCCGCCGACGTAAGTAAAGCCACGCGCTTGCACCAACCGCCCGCAGGGGCGATATTCGTGCTCCCATGGACGTTAGCTGCGAGCGCTGCAAGACCGAATACGAGTTGGACGACGCCCAGATTTCCGACCAGGGCACGCCCGTTAAGTGTGTGACCTGTGGCTTGGTGTTTCGCGTCCATAAGTCCGCGCCCCCACCGGCGATCGCGCCGGCTCCGGTCATCGCGCCGGTTGTCAGAACCGATCCCGTCGTAAGACCCGTCGCCACGTCCAACGTTTCGATGGCACCGCTTCGCGTGCGTCTGGCCCGCTCGGGCGAAGTTCTTCCCGTGCGCGATTTGGCCACCGTCAAGCGCTGGATTGCGGAGCGCCGCGTCGGTGTCTCCGACGAGCTTTCTCAGGCGGGGGGGGCCTACACGCGGTTGGCGCTGGTTCCTGAGTTGGCCGCGGCGATTCCCGCCTCGGCGCCGCCGGTGGTCGCTCCGGTTGTCACGCCTTCCGTGCAGTCGCATGCGACGATCGCCTTCAGCTCGCCCGTTCGCGCGCCGACGTTGATTACGCCACCGCAAGCGAGCTCGCCCATGCCGGCCGCGATGGTTATCGACACCCCGCCGGCAGAGCGTATGCCGACGCCGTCTCCGGTCCCTCGCGCGCCCTCGCTGGTCACGCCCGCGACGACGCCGGTTTCCGCGGAAGCGAAAGTCGTGGTCGCACCGGACGTAGCGACGGACGAATTGGACGCCATCTCCACTAGCTCCATCGACGACGATGACGATGAAATTCGACGCCTCGCCGGCATGCGTCGCAGCCCCAAAAAAATCGCGCTCTCCATTCTTGGTGTGACCGCGGTTCTCGGGCTCGGACTGGGCGTGCTTTACCTCGAGGCGCCCAAGAAATTTTACGGACTCTTCGGCATGCGCATCACGTTGCCCGAATCCGCGAAGCCCGTGATCGCCCAGGTTCAAGAGGCGCTTCGTCAAGATACGGAAGCAGCGTTCAAGGCGGCGTCGGCCAAGCTTTCGGAGACCATCGCGCCGATGGGCGATAACATTCCCGCTGAGCTTTATGCCGCACGCGCGCAGCTCGAGGCCACGTGGGCCGTCTATTTGGCGGACCAGGTTCGCTTGAATGGCGAGAAAGTGCTCATGGCCACCAAGGCGGGCGACACGCAGGGCGCGATCAAGGCGCGTGAGATAGCGCAGACCGCCGAGCGGGAAATCACGCAGCGGCGCGACACGGCCTACGACACGGCCAAGCAGGCGTTCGACGAGGCGCCTGACGAGTTGGACGTCACTCTCGCGCTGGCGGATGCCGCGCGGCTCAAGGGCGAAAAGGTGGAAGCGGAGACGATGTTGACCAAGTCCGCGGAGCTGGCCCCCGAGGATCCGCGCCCGCATCTCATTCGCGGCGAGATTCTCGGGGCGGCGGCGGCCACACAGCCGCAGGCCGTGATGGAGTTGGAAAAAGCGGCACGCGGCGATCCAAAATCGGCGCGGCCACGGTATCGGTTGGCGGTCACCGAATTGCAGCTCAAGCACCCGGACGTAGCCAAAAAATGGGTGCAGGAGACGCTGGCTATTTCGCCCGCACATGAGCGTGCCAAGGCGCTGATGGCTGAGCCCGCCACGCCTCCACCGGCATCGCCGCCTGCGGTGGTGGCCGCGCCGCCGCCCCTCACGCCTCCCGCATCCGCTCCCGCGAAAGATTCAAAGGACGCCAAGAATGCCAAGCTGGAGGTGAAGCCCAGCGCCAAGCCCGCGGAGACGAAGAAGCCCATCGAGGAAAAGGCCGCGCCGGAACTGGAAGGTGGCCTGAAGAAAATTCTGGTCGAAGCGGCGAGCCTTCGTGAAAAAGGAAAAGTTCGCGCGGCGCTTGCGCTCTATGAGAAAGGCGTCAAGAAGCATCCGCAGGCGGCGGAGCTGCTGGCTGGTGCGGGCCTTTGCTACGTCGATTTGGGCAAGTACGGAAAGGCCATCGAGTCGTTTCAGGATGCGCTGAAGAAAAATGCTCACTACGGCGACGCCATCATCGGACTCGGTGACGCGTACAAGTTCAACAACGACACCGCGCGCGCCATCGCGAGCTACCAGAAATACCTGGAGCTGCTGCCCAACGGGCCCGAGGCCGTGGTCGCGCGCAACGCCATTGATTCGCTGAGATGACCAGAAGGTGACTAGAACGTGACCATATCGAGACCATCTTCCAATGAAGATGACTATTTTGCCCGCGAAGACGCCGAGAAAAAACGCAAGCTGGCCGTTGAGCACCACTCCGCGCTCGACACGGCGGAGCGTGAGCGGTTGCGAGCGTTGCATCACCAGCGCTGTCCGCGCTGCGGGATGGAATTGCACACCGTGAAGCGCAGCAACGTGGCGGTGGAGCGCTGCTTCAATTGCCAGGGTATGTTTCTCGACGAAGCCACGCTCGCCAAGATCGTGAGCGAGCCCAAGAGTGGCGCGGTGATGAGCGCCATTCTCAATTGGTTCAAGCCGGCCGCGCGGAGTTGATGTGGCCGCGCTTTCCGAGACGGACGTGAGGAAAATTGCGCTGCTGGCGCGGCTCGATTTGACGCCGAGCGAAGAGCAGCGTTTCGGCGCCCAGCTTTCGGCGGTGCTGGATCACGTCAAGCAAATGGCGGAGCTGAAGCTAGACGGCGTCGCGCCCACCACGCATCCAACGGCGGCGCGCGAAACATCGATGCGCGCGGATGTGGTGCAACCGTCGTTACCGGCGGCGAAGGCGGTGGCGGCCGCGCCGCAGAAGAGCGGGACGGCATTCGTGGTGCCGAGAATTCTTGGTGAGAGCTAATACTCGTTTTTGACTCCCTCTCCCCGGAGGGGAGAAGGAACATTTGATGGACGTCACCCAACTTTCACTCTCCGCGCTCTCGGACGCGCTTTCGCGTGGCGAAGTTTCCTCGCGCGAGATCACCGACGCTTCGCTTTCGCGCATCGAAAAAACCGACGGCAACGTGCATGCGTTTTTGCGCGTCACCGCCGATGCCGCACGGCATGCCGCACGGGCTTCCGATGAGCGTCGCGCGCAGAAAAGGGCGTTGTCGCCGCTCGATGGCGTGCCTCTGGCGCTCAAGGATCTACTCATTACCGAAGGCGTGGAGACCACCGCCGCGTCGCGTATTCTCGAGGGGTGGATTCCGCCGTACGACGGCACTGCGGTTGCCAAGCTCAAGGCGGCCGGCGCGGTGCTGGTCGGCAAAACGAATCTCGATGAATTCGCCATGGGATCGTCGACGGAACATTCCGCGTACGGACCGACGAAAAATCCGTGGGACTTGTCGCGCACGCCGGGTGGATCCTCGGGCGGCAGTGCGGCGTCGGTGGCGGCGCGGCAAGTGACCGGATCGCTCGGCACCGACACCGGTGGATCGATTCGGCAGCCCGCGGCGCTCTGTGGTGTCGTTGGAATGAAGCCCACCTACGGCCGCGTGTCGCGCTACGGTGTGGTGGCGTTCGCTTCTTCGCTCGATCAGATCGGACCCTTCGCCACCGACGTTCGCGGTGCCGCGCTCCTGCTCGGTGCGATCGCCGGACACGATGCGCACGACGCCACCAGCTCCGACTTGCCGGTGCCCGATTTCACCGCCGATCTCGAGCGCGGTCTCTCCGGACTGCGGCTCGGCGTGCCGAAAGAATATTTCGTGGCCGGCATGGATCCCGAGGTGGAGCGCGCGGTGCGCGAGGCCATCGACGCTTGCCAGCGGCTCGGGGCCACGGTGCGCGAAGTCTCGCTGCCGCACACGGGCTACGGCATCGACGTGTATTACCTTGTAGCTACAGCGGAAGCGTCGAGCAATTTGGCGCGTTTCGACGGCGTCCGTTTTGGTTTGCGCGAGCCCGCGGAAAATCTCGTCGCCCAGTACCGCGCCACGCGTGGCAAGGGATTCGGCGACGAGGTGAAGCGGCGCATCATGCTCGGTACCTACGCGCTGTCGGCCGGGTATTACGATGCGTATTACGGCACCGCGCAAAAAGTTCGCACGTTGATTCGCAACGATTTTGAAAAGACGTTCGCGGAGGTTGACGCGATTCTTACGCCGACCACGCCCACTGCGGCTTTCAAGCTCGGCGAGAAGTTGGATGATCCACTCACGATGTACCTTTCCGATGTCTTCACGTTGCCGTGCAATTTGGCTGGGCTACCCGGGCTCTCGTTGCCGTGCGGGTTTACGAAGAGCGGACTGCCGATCGGTTTGCAGATTCTCGGGCGGCCGTTTGATGAGACGACGGTGCTGCGGGTCGCGCGCGGGTACGAGCGGGAGTTTGAGTGGGGTTCGCGCACCCCCACCCTGACCCTCCCCCGTGAAGGGGGAGGGAATCTTTTTGGGGGAGTTGGATCTGGGAAAATTGGATTTGGGGGAGATGGATCTGGGGGAGATGGAACGGGCGGGGTGAACTAATGGCCATCTACGAACCGGTCATCGGACTTGAAGTGCACTGTCAGGTCTCGACGGTGAGCAAGATTTTTTGCGGCTGCTCGACCGCTTTCGGCGCCGCGCCCAATGCGCAGACCTGCCCCGTGTGTCTCGGCTTGCCTGGTGCGTTGCCGGTGCTCAACGAAAAAGTCGTGGAGTTCGCGTTGCGCGCGGGCCTCGCGCTCGGATGCAAAATCAATCCCAGAAGCGTCTGGTCGCGGAAAAATTATTTTTATCCCGACCTCCCCAAGGGCTACCAGATTTCGCAATACGATCAGCCGATCTGCCTCGGCGGCGCGGTGCCTGTGGGCGCCAAGTCGATCGCGCTTACGCGCATTCACATGGAAGAGGACGCCGGCAAAAATATTCACGGTGGCGCGGCGTCCCTGGTGGATCTCAACCGCGCTGGTGTGCCGCTGCTCGAGATCGTCGGCGAGCCGGATCTGCGGAGTGCGGAAGAGGCCGCGAACTATCTGCGCGCACTGCGCGGCGTGCTGGTGTGGCTCGGCATCACCGATGGCAACATGGAAGAGGGAAGTCTTCGCTGCGACGCCAACGTTTCACTGCGGCCGGCGGGCACCGAAAAATTTGGCACGCGTTGCGAACTGAAAAACATCAACTCGTTTCGCAACGTGCGGCTGGCCATCGAGAGCGAGATCGTCCGGCAGACGGCGCTGCTCGAGGCGGGCGAGCGTATCGTCCAACAGACGCGGCAGTTTGATGCGGCCACCGGACAGACCAAGCCGATGCGCAGCAAAGAAGAAGCGCACGACTATCGCTATTTTCCGGAGCCGGATCTACCGCCGGTGCTGATCGATACTGAGTGGATTGAGCGAGTTCGCGCGACGTTGCCGGAGCTGCCGGGTGCGCGCGCGGCGCGGTACGAAAAGGAACATGCGTTGTCGGCGTACGATGCGTCGCAACTCACGCAAAGTCGGCGCCTGGCCGATCTCTTCGATGCTGCCGTGGTCGCCTCCAGCGGAAAGTCGGCGAAAAAAATTGCCAACTGGCTGGCCGGCGAGCTCGCACGCATGGTGAACGCGGGCGAGGCCGACGTGGAGGCGCTCAAGTTCACGCCAGCCCAGCTCGCGGCCTTGCAGGGCGCGGTCGATGGCGGCGCAATTTCACTCGGCGCGGCGAAGGAAGTGTTCGGGGAAATGGCCAAGACCGGAACCGCGCCTGAGGCAATCATTTCCGCGCGTGGGCTCACGCAGGTTTCCGATCGCGGACCGATCGAAGTCGCCTGCGACAAGGCCATCGCCGCCAATCCCGCTGAAGTTGAAAAATACCGCGGTGGCAAAAAGGGCGTGATCGGCTTCCTCGTCGGCCAGGTCATGAAAGAGCTTGCTGGTCGCGGGAATCCGCAGATCGTGAATCAGGTCATGCGCGAAAAGCTCGGCGGGTAGTGATTCCTCCCGAGGGTAGGCCGACGTCGGTAAGACGGGCGGTGTTCCTCACGCCCGCGGGCGTACGACAGGATTGTGAGGAGCACCGAGTGAACGACTCCGAAGATCGATTTCGCCACATCGCTCAAGTGCTGCTTCACGTGAAATCAGATCGACGATCTGAATCGCGTCGGGAAAGTATTGGCTGACGATGTTCCAGATCCACGCCGCACCGTCGCCGATCGCGACGCCTCTCTTGGCTTTCCTAAAAACCACGCCGTTCGGCTTCCCGCATCGTGCGTGCTGCAAAGTCGCTCGGTGTTTCGTCCATGTCATGTTGCGCGGCGCTCTCGATGGCCGCCGTAGTGCTCACCGAGCCCTCGTCACGGACGGGCGTTCCTTTCTCATCTTTTCCCTCGGCGCTCCAGATCGTGCAGAGCTCACAACGACGCGCCGGCAATCCCCAACGCGCGGTCGCGCGGAGTAAAGCCCATCTCGCACGATGCGCAGTGATAATAGGCACGCGAAAGCGTGAGCTGCCTCAGCGCGCTGGTAAACGTCTTCGGCCGACGGCCTGCGTAGCGGGCATCTTTTCCGCAATCGCACCGCAAAGTGGGACCGACGTGGTCACCGTGATCAGCGTTGATTCGCTGCTCAACGGCTCGCGCGGCCAGCTTGAGCGCCTCGCGGCGCGCTGCGGTCTCGATGGATTCCAGATCGAGTCCATCGACAGCACCACCGCCGATCAGCGCTTCGATCTCGAGGGCGACTTCTTTCTGGAGAACGTTTTTGAGCCCCTTTTTTTGGCCGCCTCTTCCGAGACCGCCTGGGGCGTTTCCGCATTGGCCTCGACGGGTCTGTGTTCGCAGAGCGCTTCGCTAACGTCGAACAACCTGTCACAGGTCGTGCGAAATCGCCGACCCGCTTCGACCTCGCGCTCGATCTTGGAAAGCAGCGGGCCGGCACGCAGTTGCAAGGTCTTGGTCTTACCTCCGACCTTTCGAGTGTAGGCGTAGTAAGGACCATGCCACGCATCGGAATCATCGGCGCATCGGCAGGTTTCTTTGCCACAACGCCGGTACACCTCCGTGATCGAGCCGCGACGCATGTCGTCGGTCCCACGGAGTTCCTCCAATAACGCAGCGCGATCGAATTCCATTTTCTCGACGTTCATTAGGCCTCCTGTACCGATAGTATACATACTATCAGAACTGGATAGCAAAAAAACTGCCTCACTTTCGTGACGTGCACCCGCTTGCGACGGACGGCTTGCCGCTCGCGCGATGTCGAACTGCAGCCGGAAATCTGCGCGCGAGCCCCCTTCGCGCTAGGATTGTTAGCCATGCGACAGATCGCCTGGGTGCTGCTCGTCTGGGCCTGCACCAACTCGGTGCCTCCTCTTCCCGCGCGACTCTCCTCACGTGCGGCGGCGCTGCAGTGGCAAAGCGGCGCCACGATGGCAGCCGCGCGACTCGAGCAAACCGCAACAACGCTGCTGGATGGAACCGTCCTACTGGCCGGCGGCTGCGCCAACGCCTCGGGCAGTTGCAGCGGCGGCCCCTTTCTCGCCTCCGCGGAGCTCTTCTCCCCCGCCACCGGACAGTTCACCTCGGTTGGCAGCATGGCGGACGGCCGCGCAGAGCAGACCGCCACTCTCCTGATGACGGGACAAGTGCTCAGCGTCGGCGGCACCAGCGGCGCCAGCATGGCTCGCTCTGAGCTCTATGACCCGGCGACGCGGCGCTGGTCGTCGGCCGCGGCCATGCAATCGGCGCGCGCCGGCCACACTGCCACGCTTCTGACCGATGGGCGTCTGCTCGTTGTGGGCGGGGGCGTCGCCACTGCTGAAATCTACACGCCCGCCACCGGAAAATGGACGAGCGCTGGAACGATGGCGACGCCACGCGCCTTTCACACGGCGACGCTCTTTGCGGATGGTGGCGTGCTCGTCGCCGGTGGCACGAATGGGGGCCTACCGCTCGCCACCTCGGAGCTTTGGAACGCCAAGAGCCTCACGTTCAGCCGCGCGGGTAGCCTGGCCATGGCGCGCGTACAGCACACGGCTACCCTCCTCGAAGATCAGCGCGTATTGGTCGCTGGCGGACAGGGTTCGAGCGGCGCGCTGGCGAGCGCGGAGATCTACGACCCGCGTCGCGGCTGGGTCCCGGCCTTCCCCATGACCAACGGTCGCGCCGCACACTCGGGGACCCTGCTCCCCAATGGTCAGCTGCTCGTCGCGGGCGGCACCAACGGTGGCGATCTCGGCGATACCGAGCTCTACGATCCGGTGAGCGGCCTCTGGTTTCCCGGAGCCTCGCTCTCCTCCGTTCGGTCGCACCACACGGCCACCCTGCTCGCTTCCGGCGAAGTCCTGATCGCGGGCGGCACCTTTTTCGGCGCACCATCGGCCTCTACCGAAATTTTTTTCCCAAATTCGCCCGCCAGCGCCTCGCAGGCAACGTTCGGCGTGATGAACGTCGCGCGCGAACATCCGACGGCGACCCTCTTGCCGAGCGGCAAGGTGCTGCTCGTGGGTGGCGATTTCGACTGGGCAACCAGGGTTTTCACCGGGCCGCCCTACGTCGCTGACCTCTACGATCCGATTCTATTGAGTGTATCGCCAGCGGGCCGCAGCCCGGTCGCCGCCACGGCCACGCTGCTCCTCACTGGAAAAGTGCTCGTCACCGGCGGCGGTCAGGCTTCGCTCTACGATCCCGCGACGAACAGTTGGACAGCGACCGGCTCCATGGGCACGCCGCGACAAGGCTACGCGGCGACGCTCCTTGGCGACGGGCGCGTTTTGGCCTCGGGCGGGCGCGACGCTGTAACGCCCTCCAGCAGCTTCGACCGCTGCGAAATTTATGACCCCGCGAGCGGAACCTGGTCGGCCAGCGGCTCGCTCACTCAGGCGCGATGGGGGCATGGCGCCGTGCTGCTCACCAATGGCAAGGTGCTGGTGGCGGGCTCCTCCGCGACCGAGCAGCCGGTGCCCGCGGAGATCTGGGATCCGGTTTTCGGCAGCTGGACATTGCAAGCGAGCGCGAAGATCTCGGCACCGCCGCTCCTCCTTCCGAGTGGAAAAGTCCTCTTCGGCGCCAACCTCTTCGACCCGGCGGCGAACAGCTGGAGCCCCAGCGGCATCAGCGAGCTCCCCGGCCAGTCGACGACGCTCTGGCCGAGTGGTGAGGTGCTGGTGGCGGGTGGTCTCGTAAATTCGCCGGTCGCTGGCTATCCGGTCGCCCAATCGTCGGGCGTGCTCTACGATCCCGTTTCGACGACGACCCTTCCCGGCGGCAGCGGCATCTACCAGACGGCCTTCCACACTGCCCTGCTTTTGCCCAACAACCTCATTCTCTCCGCCGGAGGTGACGCTTTTCTCTCCTGCTCGGGAAGCGACACCAGGAGCTGCAAATTCGTTCCCGCTGTCTACACGGAGCTTTGGGACGAAGGCCTCGGCACCGCCCTGGTGCGGACGCCCACGCTCGACGGTCCGTTGCCCACCGCGGCGCGTGGAACTGCCCTCAATCTGACTGGGTCGCTTTTTGGCGGCCTCTCGGAGGGTGCCAGCGGCAACCAGCAGGCCTGTGTTGCCAACGTGCCCGAGGCCCTCTTCGAGCGCGGCGACAACCGCCAGCTGACGGTGGCGCCCGTTTCAAGTTGGACGCCGACCACGGCTACCGTCACGGTGCCGGGTTCGCTCAACCCGGGGTGGCACTGGTTGCGCATCGGCGTGGGCGGCGCCTTTTCCAGCGCGCAGCCGATCCGCGTGCCGGCAGCTTGTGGCGCGGCCTTCCGGCAGTGCGCAAATGTCTGCATCAACGCGAGCGCCTGCTGTGTAGACAGCGATTGTGGCCCCAGCAAAATCTGCGTCAGCGGCGCCTGCCTCTGCGACGCCACGCATAAGGCCTGCCCGAACTCAGCGGTGTGCGCACCGCAGAACGGCTGCTGCGACGATGCAGAGTGCGGAGCGAAGGCGACTTGCGTGGGAGGTGCATGCACCTGCGTGTCAGGCACCAGAGCGTGCCGCGGCGACTGCATCTCGAGCGCGAGGTGCTGCAGCGACGGCGACTGCGGAGCCGGCGGAACGTGCAGCACCGGCGCCTGTAGCTGCGACAACTCCCACAAACTCTGCGCCGGCCCAAACAGCTGCGTTGACTCGAACGGCTGCTGCATTGATGCGGATTGCCCCGGCGGCACCTGCGTCGGCGGTGCCTGCAGCTGCGACGGCGCCCGCAAATGGTGCGGAGCACAAACTAGGTGCGTCCCCTCGGTCGCTTGCTGCGCGGATACCGATTGCGGCGCAGGTGGCGTCTGCAGGGCAGCCATCTGCGTCTGCGATGCCGACCACAAACAGTGCGCCGCCATGCAGGTCTGTGTGGCCAAAAGCGCCTGCTGCGTCGACGCCGATTGCGGTGCCAACCAGGTCTGCACCAACAACGCTTGCGTGTGCGACAGCACGCACAAGCTCTGCGCGAGAGAGGGCGCCTGCATCCCGAACAACCAGTGCTGCGTCGATGGCGACTGCGGCGAGGGCGCGGTGTGCACGGGTGGCGCCTGCGCGTGCGATAACGCGCACAAGAGTTGCCCGGGATCATCGACCTGCGTGGCGCTTGGCGGCTGTTGTGACGACAACGAGTGCGGTGCTGGACAGATCTGCTCGGCGAACAGCTGTGTCTGCGACGCCGGCCACAAATTCTGTGCAACGCAAAACGGTTGCATCCCGAAAAATCTCTGCTGTACCGATAGCGACTGCGGGATTGGCGGTCTCTGCGGCGGCGGCACCTGCACTTGCGACGGCGCGCACAAGCAGTGTCCAGGCTCGGCAGGTTGCGTGGCACTGAGCGCCTGCTGTGCTGACAGCGAATGCGGTGCGAACCAGGTCTGCACGAGCGGCGCCTGCGTTTGCGACAAGAGCCACAAGTGGTGCGCAGCGCAGAATGCTTGCGTTCTCTCGAGCGCCTGCTGCACCGATGGGGACTGTGGCGTGGGCGGTCTCTGCGGCGGCGGCACCTGCACCTGCGACGACGCGCACAAAGTGTGTCCAGGCGCCACGTTCTGTGTGCCACAAACCGGTTGTTGCGCGGACAGCGAATGCGACGCCGGCCAATGCATGGGCGCAGCCTGTGTGGTGCCAGCACCGCCGCCGGCCGGCATCCTTGGCTGGTCCTGCTCGAGCGCCCCAGCCTCCGAGTATGGCGCCTCGCTCCTGGTGCTCCTACTTCTGAATCTGAGGCGATGGAGGCGGCGACGCATCTATGCGATCGTCGCCGCGCTGGTGGCGGCGATCGTGTTGCGACCCGCGTCTGCGCAAGCGAGCACGCTCGATCAGCTTCACGTTGGCACGGGTCTCTTCGACGAGGTGTTGGGCAGCCGTTGGGGTGTCGAGCTCGCCGCCACCTACGCGCCCCTTGCGTTTTTCGATCTTGGAGTGGGAACTGATTTGGGTCGCCACCCCGGAGGGATGATGTTTGCCTCCTACGAGCTGTTCCCCGGCGATTTTCGGCCCTTCGTCGAGCTTCGGGGGCTCGTCCACAACGTGGATAACCACCGCGTGGCCGGCGGTGGCGGTGGCGGCGGCGTTCGTGTCTCGGTGCCCGGAGGGCGACTCGAGCTCATGTTTTTCGCAGCGGGGTTCGAAGCACCGAGCGGCTACCGCAGCGGCGCGGCGCTCGTTCTGGCCGGCTATCAGATCCGGTTAGGCGCGCTCACGAGCGCCCCTTCGAGAAGCGCATCCGTCAAAGGTGAACCCGCGACGATGCCCTTGCCAAAGATGGAAGCGCCCCTGCCCACGCCACCCGTGAAGAGGCTCGAACCAGCGGCGGCGAACCAATGCCCTGCGGTCTCGCCGCCGGTCGCTCCCATCGACGGCGGATTCCGCGGTCACGTCACCGATCTCGATGACCATCCCGTGAAGGCCGAGCTCCGACTATCCGGAAGCGAGCTTCCGCCGCGAGAGCTCTCCGCCAATCCGGAATTCGACGTACGTCTGGTGCCGGGGCGCTACGCTGTGCGGGTCGCGGCCACTGGCTACATCACGCGCGAGAGCGACATCGCGCTGCAGGCGGGAGAGACCCTGGTCCACGATTTCCAGCTTCGTCCCGTCACGGTCGCGCCAACCGTGCCGCCACCGCCCATCGTCATGTTGACACAGAAATCGATCGACCTGCGGCACCCCATCCATTTTGCCGCGGCGCGCGCGCGCATTCTGGCTGACTCGTTCGAGCTCCTGGACCAAGTGGCGCAGGTGCTCCAGCAGAATCCCAAACTGCAGGTGAGCATCGAGGGACATACCGACAATGTCGGCAACCCCCGGCGCAACAGAAAGCTCTCGCATGAGCGCGCCGAGGCGGTGGGTGACTATCTGGTCAGCCGTGGTGTTGTCGCCGCGCGGCTGACGGCGAAGGGATTTGGTTCCGAGCGACCCATCAACAGCAACACGACCGAAGAGGGACGCTCGCGCAACCGGCGGGTGGAGTTCATGCTGAAGTAGCGCGCCCGTTGGCAGCCTGGGGCGGGCGCACGACAGGATTGTGAGGAGCACCGAGTGAATCGCGGTCGATAGTCGCTTCCCTAACGTCGAGTAACCTGTCACAGGTCGTTCGAAACCGCCGAACCGCTTCGAGCTCGCGCTCGATCTTGGCAAGCAGCGGGCCTGCACTAAGGCGCTAACTGCGGTGGCGGATTTGCGCTACCGTCGTGCGGATGCGTTTCGCGATCGTTTCGCTGCTCTTCGTCGCCTGCGGCCACGTGACGGCGGTGCGTCCGGTGGAGCACCACATCATCGCCGCGGAGCTGGCCGTCGGCGGACCCGCGGTTCTTCTCGGTTCGGTGCCGGTTCCACTTCCGCTCTCCACGCTGGGCGCGCGCTACGGCTTCGCTGAGCGCTGGGACGTCGGCGCGCACGCGCACCTGACCACGCTCTATTACAAAGTCGCCGGATTCGATATCGATGCAGATTGGCTGGCGCTGCCGCAAATTGGGCGGATTCCCGCGCTGACGCTGGGTGCGCGCGTTTATGCATTCACGGATTTTCGCTCGGGGATGACCAACGACGCGGATCTGTCCGCGACGGCGAGTTGGCTCTTCGGGCGGTGGCTTTCCTACGCGACGATGACGGTGCAGCGAGACTTTTTGGACCGGCGATTTTCGTGGGCAACGGCGATCGGCGAGCAGATTCTTTGGACGCGGTGGAGCGCGCAGGCGGAATTGCGCTGGTTTGATCCTGGGTACGATGTGACGAATTCAGCGCCGCATTGGCTAAGTGCTGGGCGCGGGGCGTTCGGGATGGTGCTGGGGATTGGATATCGGTTCGGGGGTTAGCGCAACTCCATTGAATATATTCGTCGCCACCCCTCTCGATCATCCTCAAACACCACCACCCCGCGCGCCGAGTCCGCACGCACCGCGACGCGCGGCCGCGTCATCACGTTCGCCGCAGTGGCGGTATCGTCAAACCGCGTCATCGTCACCTTGGAAAGATCGCCAGGCACCACGGTCGCCGCGTAGATCGCGCTCTTCCCGGGCGTGAGGTCCGAAAAAACCATCCGAAATCGCGCCCCCAAATACGCGGCATCCGGCCGAAAGCGGCTCACGAACGTGCCATCGTCCGCGCCACCCTCGAGCAGCGCGACCGGGATCCAGCCACCCGCTGGACTGTGCACCGCGGCACGCACATCATGATGTCCTCGCCGAGCGCGCAAATCGTCCCACGCCACCATCACCGCGCCCTCGGGGGACACGGCCAAGCGCGGATCGCTGGCCAAGATCTCGGTCGCGGAGGGTGGCGTGATGTTCTCGGCGGATCCAAACGTCTTTCCAGTTCCGACGGCTGCCCAGACTTGCCAATCGCGCGCGCGGTAGTCGAGCCAAGCCGCCGCGAATCCAGCCGGCGTGCGAATCAGCGCGGGTTGCACCTGCATGCCCGTGGACTTGGTGGTCTCTCCAATCGATGTGTCGAGGCGCTGCGAAGTTGACCAAGTCACGCCGTCGCTCGAGGTGGAGAAGCGAATCTTGGGCGCTCGCCCCTCGCGAAAATCAGTCCAGGCCATCGCCGCGAGTCCGTTCGTGGAGAGCGCGACGGAAGGCTCCCACTGTGCCGAGCCCACCGGTTCCACCTGGCTCGAGAGGAAATGAACGCCACCGTCGCGGGAAGCGAAGACGCGAATCTCCTCCGCTTGATGAGTCTCTTGCCAGGCCACGATCACCGCGCCCGCATTTCCCGCGGCGATGGTAGGCCTTCGCTGCGCGGCGCTGCTGGCATCCAAGGCCCGCGCAGCGCTCCAGCTATGGCCATCGTCGTCCGAGTAGGCGAAGAACGTTTGGGGCGTCCCGGCGCGCGCGTCCGTCCATGCCGAATACAAACGACCTACATTGTCATACGCGGCCACGACGTTGGTCTGGTTGCCTTGCGGTGTCGGCGAAAGCGGCCGTGCCAAAGATCCAATCACCGGTTTCGCGGCCGCCGCGTGCGTTTCACCCGTAAGCGTTAGATCAGCGCCGAGGTGGCTGGCGATCTGGCTGCCAGCCGCTGATCCTCCCGGTGATAGTCGCGTCCCGAGCGATCGCAACGTTGCGCGGCGATCAGAAAGAGCAAGTGCCGCGCCGGAATCCTCGAACGTCCACGGTCCCACTGCGAGAAATCCGGGCAGCAGAGGGTTGCCGATAAATCCGCCAAGCGTGTCGGTCGGTGCCGCTTTGTGCGCAATCCAAATCTGGCCGTCGAAGAGCACGTCGAAGAGATTTCCGTTTAGCATCGGTGCGGCGGAGAAGCGAAGTCCTCCGTATTTCTGTGTGTGACTCCAGCCCGACGCCAGGAAAACCTCAGGCCGCCATTCGTTGCCATCGCCGATCCAGCTCTGCGATGCTTCGTGCTGAATGACCAGCTCCGTTCCGAGATCCTCGAGCCGCTGCATGTAGGGCGCGTAAAACGCGTCGCGTGAAATCGCCGCGCCAACGTTGCCAAACGGGGTGACCCACGGTGCGAGATTGTCGAGGCGGCCGGCGGAGAGATCGAGTGTTTTCTCCTCGGTGTCGGTGAGAAAAACTTTGTCCGTGCGCGCCACCAGTGCGCCTGTCGGATCATAGAGCAGCGCCGCGTTGAAGCAGTCTGGTCCGTCCGCGACGAACGCGCCTTCGCTGGCGTCGACGTCGGGATCGCCGAGCAGTGCCACCGTGTCGCCGTCGTGCGAGCGCGTGGCGTAGGGCAGATTCGCGGAGGTGGTGATCCAGACGCCATAGCGCTTAGCCAGGGCGCCGAAAGTGAATTCCATCGCGCGCCACGCCGTATCCCCGAGCGCCAGCGTTAGTCCTCGCGGAACGGAGATGCCGGGAAAGCGCGCGCGGTAGGCGTCGACGGCGCGATAGTAGCCGGCATACATCGCGTTCATGGCCGAGCCCACGCTTCGGGCGCCGCGCGCAAACATCGCTCGCCGCCCAATGAACCAAGCCGCGAGCCCTGCGTCTTCGGGAAAGGCAACGAGGTTCGGCCGCGTTGCCGAGCGACAAGGCGCGACACGCGCGAGATCTCTTTGGAACGAGACGCGAAACGCGTCGTACGACTCCGCGTCATCGAGCGACAGGTGGTGACCGATCACGAAAAGTCGCACGCTGCCGGTATCGGTAAAAGTCACGTCACAAGTGGTCGCGTCGGGAACGTCGTCGATGTGACGACACCCGAAAATGAACAGGCTGGCGAGGAGAATCTTTCGCATAGGAACGAAATAGCTAGCATGCGTTTATGCGTCTCGACCATCTGCCGCGTGCCGGTTCCCCCTTCGGCCGCCGTGGTTTTCTCAAAATATCCGCGGCCACCGGCGCCGCGCTGACCGCGGGCTCGTCGGTCCTCATGTCGGGTTGCAGCGCGCACTATTTGCGGCTCCTACCGCCGAACGTGGCACCGCTTACGCTCACGCCCAAAGAGCTGGCTGTGCTCTCCGCGTTCGTGGCGCGGGTTCTTCCCGACGAGTCAGGCCACTTGACCGTGCGCGACGCGCGCTTGGCTGAGCGCATCGACAAAGAGCTCTTCTTTCACTCCACAAAATATCAAGCCGATGTCAAAGACGCCTTGTGGCTGCTCGAGTATGGCGGCTGGATGCACCTGTCGCCGACGCGTTTTTCGGCGCGCGATTCGGAAGATCAAGATGCCTATTTGCGCCGCATGTCCACCGGCGGTTCGCTCGAGCGGCAGGCCTTTTCGGGGCTGAAATTACTCGCGGTGTTTTTCTACTACTGCGACGATCGCACCTGGGATTCGGTTCACTACGAGGGACCGCACGTCAAAATCCCGGCGCCGCCGCCGGCGGACAGCGCGCTCATTACCAAGTTGGAGTGGACCAAATAATGGACGAGGCACTCCAATCGCAGGTGCTCGAATACGACAAGGTCGATCACGACTATTCGGAAACCGTGGACGCGGTGATCATCGGCACTGGCTGCGGCGGCGCGGTGGTTGCCAAAGAGTTGGCACGCGCGGGGAAAAGCGTACTGCTGCTCGAGCGCGGCGGATTCTATTTAATGGATCGCGGCGATTTCGACCAGCGTGAAGACGACATGTTCGCGCGCATCGACGGCGGCCGCGGGCTCGACGCCACCGACGACGGACAGATCGCGCTCACCTACGGCAACAACGTTGGCGGCGCATCGGTGCACTACTGGGCGGACACCTGGCGCACGCCGAAAGATCGCTGTGAAAAATGGGCGTCGCAGTATGGCGTCGAAAATCATTCGTACGACGAGCTGCTTCCCTACTTCGAGCGCATCGAGCGTGATCTGAACGTCCATCCCGCGGAGGATGAACGGCTCAATCGGATGAATCAGCTCTTCAACGCCGGTGCGCGAAAGCTCGGACTGCAGACTGAGCGCGTCTTACAGGCGCGCAAGAACTGCGTCGGCTCGGGCTACTGCATGCAGGGCTGCGCTTACGATGCCAAGCAGAGCCAGCTCGTGACGCACATCCCCGCCGCGCTTGCGGCGGGCGCGCGCATTTTCGCCGATTGCGAAGCGTGGGCGATCGAGGTGGAAAACGGACGCGCCATCGGTGTGCGCGGACGGTTTCTCGATCGGCGGTCCAACAAACCGAGCGGCCACGCACTGCGCGTGCGCGCGAAAATCGTGGTTGCCGCGGCTGGCGGTTTCAACACGGCGCCGCTGCTGCTGCGCTCGAAAATTCCGGACCCGTCGGGACAGCTCGGCAAAAATCTCCAGCTCAATCCCTGCGCGCAAACCTATGCGCTCTTCGACGAAGACATCGTGATGTGGCGCAATATCCCCGCCGGCACCGGCGTGATGGAGAAGCGTCTTCCCGAATTCGACAAAACCGGCCGTTACTTTGGCGGCGGCTATCTCGTGCATCCCAATCAGCTTCCGCCGGCGACGCTGGCCGCGATGCTGCCCGGCTTTGGCCGTGATCACCGCGCGTTGATGGAGCAGGCACACCGCATCGGCAGCTGCATCTCCTGGGCGGACGACGCCGGCAAGGGCGCGGTGAAGCTCGACGATGAGGGCCAACCCGTATGGAGTTATGCGCTGGCCGAACTTGATAAAATGATGCTTCGTGATGCGATGAAGACGCAGGCGCGAATCATGCTAGCCGCCGGCGCGCGCGAGGTGATCTTGCAAGACCCGCTCGGTACGCGCGTGCGCGACGACCGGGAAATCGCCAAGATCGACACCATCGACATTGGGCCCGGGTCGATGATGTTCCCCGCGCCGCATCCGGCTGGCATGTGCCGCATGGGCCGAGATCCGACGACAAGCGTGGTGAACAACCACGGCGAGTGCCACGCGGTGCGCGGGCTCTTTGTGTGCGATCCGAGCACGTTCCCGACGGCGGTGTCGGTGGATCCGAGTGAGACAATCATGGCGTGGAGTTACGTGGCCGCGGCGCGAATGTTGGGGTGAGGGAGTTGGTCGAGGCTTGATTCAAGTTCGGATCACGAAACACCTCATTCGTCAAGCCTAATCACCACCGAAAACCAAGATCGTTAACCACTTAACTAACAGCCTTCGCCGACCCGGCGGTACAATCGCCGAGTGCGGCGTACTCTCCTCATTATCCTTTTCGTAACCACCGGTTGCCCCGACACCACCTCGACCCGCACCGCCCACGCGGTCATTGCCTTCTCTCCCTTGGCGGTCGATTTCGGGACGCAAGCGCTCGGCAGCGTGACCAACAGCGAGCTCGTCGTAACCAACCAGGGCCGGCTGACGCTGATCATCTCCAACGCCAACATTCTCGGCGACACACGCAGCGTTTTTCACAGCAGCAACGTTCCGAAGACGCTCGCCGCCGGCGCCAGCGTGCATCTCTTAATCACCTATAAGCCCGTCACCGAGGGTGCGGACGGCGCATCGCTCGCCATCGTCAGCAACGCCGACAACACGCCTGAAGCGCGCGTCTCGCTCTCTGGCCGCGGCTCCGCCAACTGCGCCGCGGGGCAGACCTACTGCGGTGGGCGCTGCACCGACACGCATTCCGACGCGCTCAACTGCGGTGCATGCGGACGAACATGCGCCTCCAGCGAATCGTGCGATCAGTCGCACTGCGCTTGCATCCGCATCGCCTGCTCGGCGGCGGGCGCGCAGTGCGGCTCGATCGCCGACGGCTGTGGTGGCACCCGCGACTGCGGAACCTGCGCCACAGGCAACGACTGCTTCGGCAACCGCTGCGTTCCCTGGAGTTGCTCCGACAAGACCCAAAACCAAGGCGAGACGGATGTCGACTGCGGCGGTACGCTCTGCCCCGGCTGCGGTAGTGGCAAACACTGCGGCACCAACAGCGACTGCGCCGCTGGCCTGGCTTGCGTGAACGGCACCTGCGCGCCATGCGCCACGGCCGATCAATGCAACCCCGGTCAGATCTGCCTCGCCGGTGTCTGCTCGGCTTGCACGAACGACGCGCAGTGCCCCAGTGGCGACGCGTGCGTCAACGGTCTCTGCCACGCCTGTAAGAGCGCGGACGGCGGCGTGCCCGATTTGCAAAACGATCCGGACAATTGCGGGGCCTGTGGCCATGCCTGCCCCAGACCCGCTTTCGCCAACCCGCGTTGCGAGCTCGGCCAATGCGGCCGCGGACCGTGCGCACCGGCGCATTTCGATCTCGACGGCGGCGTGGGCAGCGGTTGCGATTGGACCTGTACCGGCTACTTCTGCACCGACGGCCACGGTGGCGCGGTGACCGTGGGCAACCCGCTCTTGCCCGAGCAGGGCAACGTCTTCCGCGCGCTGGCCGCCGGCAGCTCCTACGGCGACAAAGTGCAGACCAGCGCGGTCTTCACCAACATCGGTGTGCTCGGCGAATCGACGCCGCCCAACGCGGATGGCGGCACGGAGCAGACGAACGGCAGATTTCGAAACATCGGCGGATTGAACGCGACGAGGCCACCGTGATGACAAAGCCGAATATTTCAAACCCCAATATTTCGCTCCCCAATACTTCCCTCCCCCTTGAGGGGGGAGGGTCAGGGTGGGGGTGCGCGTGAGGGGCTTTAAGAATAAGGAGATCGTATGTATTGCAAACACGATCGTTTGAAATACGCGCTGGTTTTGCTCCTGGCCGCTTCCGTGGCGCGTGCCCAAGTGCCGCAAAAGCTTGGCTACCAAGGGCGGCTGCTCACCTCCGACGGCAAGCCAGTGGTCGGCGTGCAACCGATCACGTTTCGACTTTTCGATTCCGAAACCAACGGCAAAGAGCTCTGGAGCGAGACCAAAAACATCGGCCTGACGGACGGCTTCTACGAGACGTTTTTGGGCGACGCGTCCGCGCCGGGCGGCGTGGCGATTGCGGCTGGTGTACTCGACGGGAGCGAGCGCTACCTCGAAGTGCAGATCGGCAGCGACGTTCCGCTGGTCCCGAGGCAGCACGTCGGATCGGTGCCCTACGCGGTGCGCGCTGGCGAAGCAGTGAACGTGGTCGGCGGCACGGTCAATGCCACCAGCATCACCGTCGGCGGCAAATCGATTACCGCGCTCTACACGGCGGGCAGCGGCATCGAGATCGATTCCAAACAAACGATAGCGTTGCGCTCGACCTGCACCACCGGACAACTCCTCAAATGGGACGGCGCGGCTTGGAATTGCGCGGCCGATCTGACGTCGGGCGGTACGGTCACCAGCATCACCGCGGGCAAGGGACTTTCCGGTGGCACCATCACCGGGAGCGGCACGGTTGCCGTCGCGCCGGGCGGTATTACAAACGATCTGTTGGCCAATCCGTCACTCACCATGGCCTACGGCAATGGACTTTCCGGCGACGCCACCGCCACGCTCGGCAGCACGCTGCACCTTTCCATTTCGCCACTCACCGGTGACGTCACCGGCGGCGCGGGCGCGGCGGCAAACGTGGGCGGAATCCTCGGAAAACCGATCGCCGCCGGCCCCATCGGAGCGGGGCAGGTGCTCGCGTTCGACGCCGCGCACAGCGAGTGGGTGCCCAGCAGCGTCAGCAACAACATCACTGGAGGGAGCATCACCAACACGATGCTCGCGAACAGCGGTGTGACCGTGAATGCGGGAGCGGGACTCACGGGAGGCGGCGCAGTTGCATTCGGTGGGACGACGACACTCAGCAACACCGGCGTGCTTACGGTCGGCGCAACAGGCGTTCTTACCTCGAGCGGCGGCCAAAATCCGTCGATTTCACTCTCGGGCACCGTGCCTGTCGGAAGCGGCGGTACCGGAATTACCACCAGCGGCAACGCCGGGAACGTCCTGCGCAGCAACGGCGCGGCCTGGACCAGCGCGGCCATCCAGCGGAGCGATCTGCCGACGCACTTGGGCGACGTGACGGGAACGTACGCGGCGTCGACGGTTTCTGGAATCCAAGGCATGCCCGTCTCGGCAACGGCGCCCACCGCTGATCAGTCGCTTCGTTTTGATACCGCTACGTCGAGCTGGGTCCCGAGCGCGGTGACCAATGCGATGCTCGCGAACAGCGGCCTTACGGTGATCGCGGGGGCAGGCCTCACGGGTGGCGGCCCGGTCGCGCTCGGTGGAACGACGACGCTCGCGGTTGGCGCAGAAGGTGGCGATCTCTCGGGCGCGTATGGCGCGGCGAAGGTGGTAGCTATTCAAAATATTCCGATTTCTGCTGCCGCGCCTACCAACGGCCAGGTGCTGAAATTCGATTCGGCGAGCGGAAAATGGCTGCCCGGCGCGGACAACAATGCCGGAGGCACGGTCACCAGCGTTACCGCCAACAACGGCCTCTCTGGCGGAACCATCACGGGAATCGGAACGATCGGCATCGCAAATGGCGGTGTCACGAACACGATGTTGGCGAACAGCGGTGTGACCGTAAATGCGGGTGCGGGTCTCACCGGCGGCGGCGCGGTTTCGCTCGGTGGAACGACGACGCTCGCGGTTGGCGCAGAAGGTGGCGATCTCTCGGGCGCGTATGGCGCGGCGAAGGTGGTGGCGATTCAAGGAACCGGTGTGTCCTCGACGGCGCCGACCAATGGCCAAGTGCTGAAGTTTGATGTGGTGAGCGGAAAATGGCTGCCCGGCGCGGACAACAACGCCGGCGGCACAGTCACGAGCGTCACCGCCAACAACGGACTCTCCGGCGGAACCATCACGGGAGTCGGAACGATCGGCATCGCGAATGGCGGTGTCACCAACGCCATGCTCGCCAACAGCGGTGTCACGGTAACCGCCGGAACCGGCCTCACCGGCGGCGGTGCGATTGCGCTCGGAAGTTCGGCGACGCTGAACAACACGGGCGTGCTCTCGGTCTTCGCCACAGGCGTTCTCACCTCGAGCGGCGGCCAGAATCCGTCGATTTCGCTCTCCGGAACAGTGCCCATCGCCAACGGCGGCACGGGCATCACCACCGTGCCGACCAGCACGCAGTTCTTACGAGGCAACGGTGCTGGCAGCGGTTGGAGTGCGGGCGCCATCGCCAGCGGCGATCTACCGAATATATCGGGCGATGTGACCGGCGGTTATGGAAGCGTGAAAGTGGTGGCGCTCCAGGGAAGCGGTGTCGCGAGCACGGCGCCGACAAATGGCCAGGTGCTGGCCTACAACGACGTCAACCACGACTGGGAACCGACGAGCAGCGCGGTCCAGACGGTGAGCGGCAGCGCGAACATCTCCATCACGCCCGGTCAAAATCCGATCGTGTCGGTGACCGGCAAGGTGCCGGTGGCGAATGGCGGGACGGGTGCGAGCACGCTCACGGCGCATGGAGTTCTGCTCGGAGAAGGAACCAATCCGCTCGTTCCGACGGCCGCACTGACGGATGGGCAGATCCTTGTAGGCGCGACGGGCGCCGATCCGTCCCCGCAGACCGTGGGCGGCGACGCGACGCTCTCGAAGACGGGTACGCTGACGTTGGCTGCGTCCGGCGTGGTTGCGGCGAGCTACACCAACGCGACGGTCACGGTGGACGCGAAGGGGCGGGTGACTTCGGGGTCGAACGGAACGGCGCCGGTGACCGCCGTCTCGGGAAGTGCGCCGATTAGCGTGTCCGCTGGCCAGACGCCGACGGTCTCGTTGTCGGGCACGATCCCAATCGCCAACGGCGGAACCAACACCAATGCCGCGCCAACAAATGGCGGCCTCTCGTATGGCACGGGTTCCGCTTATGCATTCAGCGCCGCGGGAACCGCGGGACAGGTGTTGACTAGCGGCGGCGCGGGATCGCCGATTTGGGTGACGAGCGTTCCGGTGGCGAACGGCGGAACCGGCGCGACCACGCTCGCAGCGCACAGAGTTCTGTTCGGCGAAGGTGCTAGCGCGATTGCGCCCGCCGGGGCCATGACTGACGGCCAGCTCCTCGTCGGATCGACAGGCGCAGATCCGTTACCGCAGACCGTGGGCGGCGACGCGACGCTTGCGAAAACCGGTGCGCTGACACTGGCCGCGAGCGGCGTAACGGCCGCGAGCTACACCAATTCAAGCATCACAGTCGACGCCAAGGGGAGGCTTACCGCAGCCTCAAACGGCACCCCGCCGGTCACTTCTGTCTTCGGGACCGCTCCGGTCATCGTGAGCGCTGGAACAACGCCGACCGTCTCGCTGGGCATCGTCCCGGTCGCGAATGGCGGGACTGGAGCGGTGTCACTTGGTCTGCATGGTGTTCTCATTGGTGAAGGCACCGGGCCTGTCACCTCGCTTGGAATGGGCTCGGGGGACGTTCTTATCGGCAACACAGGTGGAGATCCCCAGCCGCGCACCATTTCCGGCGATGCCTCCCTGGCCGGTAATGGCACGCTCACCGTCACCGCCATCCAGGGACAACCCGTTTCGAACGCAGGCTCCGTCGATGGGGAGGTTCTTCAGTACAACGGCACGACCACGCGATGGGAGCCGACGCCGCTTTTCGTTCCGGTTGGAAAGGGCGGGACCGGATTATCGTCCGCGGGAAGCGCGGGGAAATACTTGCGCAGCGACGGCGCGGTTTGGACCAGCTCGGCGATATTGAGTGGAGACCTTCCCAACGCCGCAGGCGACGTCACCGGCGCCTATGGCGCGACCACGGTCGGGAAACTTCAAGGAAAGGCCGTACCGACGCCGACGACAGCCGGGCAAATCATGAGATACGACGGCACGCAGTGGGCGCTTGCCTCGGACCCGACGCCCGTTGGAACGGTGATCACGTATGCCGGGTCGACGGCACCGGCTGGCTGGTTGGTGTGCGATGGTTCAGCGGTGGCGCGGGCGGGGACGGGGACGTACGCGGCGCTCTTCGCAGTGATTTCGACGAACTACGGCGCTGGCGACGGCAGCACGACGTTTAACTTGCCAGACCTACGCGGTCGCACCGCGATCGGTTCGGGAAATGGTACCGCGACAGGCCACACCCAACATAATTTGGCGACAACGAGCGGCGAGGAGACGCACACGCTAATCATCGGCGAAATGCCCAGCCACAACCACGGCGTTACCGATCCGGGACATTCTCACGGAATGGCCCTGCTAAACATCTATGGGTCTGGTTCGTTTAACGCGGTTATTAGCGGAGGCGGAAGCACAAATACCAATTCGAACTTCACCGGGATAACTGTTAACACTAACGGAGGTGGCACCGCCCACAACACCATGATGCCCTTCACCACGCTCAACTACCTGATCCGCTATTGACATCCCGCTCTGTGGCCGACTAAAACCCCTGGATTCCCGATTCTCCGGGCTTAGTTCCGCGGCTCTCCGCCTTTTGGCCGGTCCGCGCGTGTCAAGGAGTCGACGATGTACGCGGTCATGCGAATGGGTGGCAAGCAGTTCCGGGTCAAAGAGGGCGACCTTCTCAAAATCTCGAAGCTCGAGGGCGAAGTCGGCTCGTCCGTCACGTTCGACGATGTGCTCATGGTCGGCAGCGGCTCCGAGGTCAAAGTCGGCAAGCCCACCCTCGCGGGAGCGGTGGTGGCTGGCGAGATCGTTCGTCAGGACAAGCACCCCAAGGTTTACTACTTCCGCACGCAGGAAGAGGGCTGGGACCGCATCCGTGGCCATCGCCAGCACTACACGGAAGTGAAGATTACGTCGGTGAAGGGAGCGTAAGCCATGGCGCACAAAAAAGGTCAGGGCTCGTCCCGCAACGGTCGCGATTCCAATCCGCAATTCCGCGGCGTCAAGGTTTTCGCCGGGCAGGCCGTGGTGCCGGGAAACATTCTCGTGCGGCAGGTCGGCACGCGCGTGCACCCGGGAAAGAATGTCGACATGGGACGAGACTTCACGATTTTTGCGATCGCCGAGGGTAAGGTCGCGTACCAGCGCCGCCGCAACGACCGCGTCGAAGTTAGCGTTTTGCCCAACGAGCGGACTTCCGCGTAACGCTGTCGAAGTGCCCGTGCGAAGGCCAGCTTCGCTGGCGAGCGCGGGCGGGGGGCGCGGGGGGTACGCCGCACAACGAGGCGGAGCCAACTTGCTGACGGACCCCCCGCTCTAATGACCTTCATTGATGAAGTCGAAATTTACGCGAAGGCGGGCGATGGTGGCGCAGGCGCGGTTGCCTTCCGCCGAGAGAAGTACATCCCGCGCGGCGGTCCGTCGGGCGGCGACGGAGGCAAGGGTGGCGACATCATTCTCGTCGCCGACGAAGGGCTGACCACGCTGCTCGATTTTCGTTTCAAAAAAGAACACCGCGCGAAAAACGGCTTCCCGGGCGGCGGTGGTGACTGCAACGGCAAGGATGGCGAAGATCTCGTCCTGCGCGTTCCGGTGGGCACCGTTGTGAAGGACGTCGCCACCGGCGAAGTGGTCGTCGATCTTGCCGCGCACGAGCAGCGTTTCGTCCTCTGCGCCCACGGCAAGGGCGGCCTCGGTAACATGAACTTTGCCACGGCCACGCACCAGGCGCCGAAGTTCGCGCAACCCGGTACGCCCGGCGAAGAGCAGCGCGTGCGTCTGGAGTTGCGGTTGCTCGCGGACGTTGGGCTGGTCGGATTTCCCAATGCGGGCAAGAGCACGCTCGTCTCGCGCCTTTCGCGCGCCCGGCCGAAAATCGCCGACTATCCCTTCACCACGTTGGTGCCGCACCTGGGAGTCGTGCAGTACCGCGGCGAGCGCAGCTTCGTGCTGGCCGACCTGCCCGGGCTCATCGAGGGCGCGCATGCGGGTGCGGGGCTCGGAACGCGGTTCTTGAAACACATGTCGCGTTGCCGCGTGATGGTGCACCTGATCGATGCTTCGCAGGACGTCGATCTCAAGACGCAATACGACGCCATTCGCCGCGAGCTGTCGCTCTACGATTCCGCATTGGCTTCGAAGCCGGAGGTTGTTGTCGCCAATAAAATCGATCTGCCCGAAGCGCGGGAACGTGCGCGGGCGCTCGCTGCGCAGATCGCCCCGGCCGAGCTCTACGAAATTTCCGGAGCAACAGGTGAAGGCCTCGGACCGCTCTTGGACGCCGTGGTGAAAAAGTTAGACGCTGCGTGATACTTCTGTTTCACGCATGCCCCGCTCTCGAAAATCCGCTCGCTCCAACGAAAAAACGACCACTGGCAAGGCGTCCATCGACGAGCTCTATGGCCGTCTGCTCACCGATGCGCGCAAGGTGCGCATCAACGGGGTGATTGAAGCGCGGCTCTCGAGCGTAACGGCGGTGCTCGAGCAGGTTCACGATCCGCACAACCTGGCCGCGGTGGCGCGCACGGCGGAGGCGCTGGGGCTTTGCGCGATGCACATCATTCCCGAGCCGGGTTCGCCGTGGCGACCGCACCGAAAAATTACGCAGGATGCGCATAAGTGGCTCGAGGTGGTGACCCACGCGGATTTCAGGGCCTGCGCGGAAACGTTGCGGGATGCGGGTTATCGCGTGCTGGCGGGAACGCTCGATCCGGCGGCGATCGAAGTCGCCGAAATTCCAGGAGACAAGCCGCTGGCGCTCATTTTCGGCAACGAGCACCGCGGCGTTTCGCCCGAAGCGCTCGGCGCCTGTGACGGATCGTTTCGCATCGACATGCTCGGATTTACCAAATCGCTCAACGTCTCCGTGGCGGCTGGAATCGCGCTGGACCATGCCGTGCGCGCGCGGCGTGCGTTTTTGGGGAAGACCGGCGACCTTTCGCTCGCCAACCGGCGCGCCATGCAGCGGCGCTACTACCGACTAGCCAACGCGCAGAGTAAGCGCATCGGTGAAGCGTTGGAGAATAAGCCGCGCCGCAAGAGCGTCGAATGAACATGATCGCCGCAATCATCGGTGCCGCCGTTGCCGCCGCCGATCCGCATGTTGCGCAAAAAATCGCCGAGCGCGTGCAGGCGTTTTATCAGCGCACGAACGACTTCACGTGCCGCTTCGATCAGGAATATACGAGCGCCGCAATGGGCTCGAAGATGCAGAGCCACGGCACGCTGCAGGTGAAGAAGCCCGGCCGCATGCGCTGGGTTTACGAAGCACCGACGAAGAAGGAATTGGTCATCGAGGGCGAGCGGCTGTTTCAATATTCGCCCGAGGACAACCAGGTCACGGTGATGAAGCATTTTTCGCCGGAGACGTATGGCGCGGGTCTTTCGTTTTTGTGGGGCCGCGGAAATCTGGCCAAGGATTTCGACGTGGCGGTCGCGGAGCGTGGCGATCTTCCGAAGGGCGCCGACGCGCTGAAGCTGATGCCGCGCGGTCCAGCGCAGTTTCGAGAAATTTATTTCGCCGTGGAACGCGATGGCCGCGTGTCGGCGACGATCGTGTTCGACACCATGGGCAACGAGAACCGGATGCTGTTTCGCGAGATGAAAACGAACGTTGGTATTGCCGACAAGGAATTCAAGTTCGTGACGCCGAAGGGCGCGGCGGTGAACGAGTTGCCGTAGCTTGCATAAGTATATACGACTGATATACGATGGTTCATGGCCAAACGGGTTCTCATTTCTCTTCCCGACGCCGACCTGCGCCGCATTGATCGCGTCGCGCGGGACAAGGGTCTTAGCCGCAGCGCCTACATTCGTCAGGCGAGCCTGGTTGGCGCGGACGGTAGCGCAGCGGCGATTTCCGAGTTGAACCGATTGAGCAAGCTGTTGCCGTCCATCACCACAAAACAGGCGATTGCCGCACGGGACAAGGGCCGGCGTTTCTGATCAAGCTCATCGTCGATGCGTCGGTCGGCTTCAAATGGACGGTGGCGGACGCTGCCGAGAACGACGTGCCAGCCGCCAAGGCGCTGCTTTCGGGCCACGGCGATCGTTGGCGCTTGCATGTGCCGCCGCTCTTTTTTTTCGAAGTGGGAAACATCCTTGCGTGCGGTCGTATGCGGCCCGAGCCAGACGTGGCGCGGCAAGCGCTAGCGCAGTTCTTTAAGCTCGGACTCGTGACTGTGCCGCTGGGTCATGCACCGGCCGCGCGCGCGTTCGACCTCTCGCGTGAGCTGGCGGTGTCTTTCTATGATGCGAGCACTCTCGCGCTCGCCGAGTCTCTTGGCTGCGACTTCGTGACCGCTGACGCACGTTTTGCGCGGAAGGCTGCGGGCACCGGGCACGTTCGGCTGCTCGCTGATCGAATCACGTAGCTGGAGTGCGCGCGCACTTGGTAGCAAGCGGACCCGCCGATTACGCGAGCGGAATCAGTGCCTCGAACGGAATCTTCAGCTCGTCGTGAAGCCGGCGAATCATTGGCAAGCTGAGCGGTCGCTTTCGGTTCATCACTTCTGACACTCGCGATCGCGAGCCGAGGATTGCCGTCAAATCCTTTGTCGCACGCCCCGTTTGCTCGAGGCGAAAACGAATCGCTTCCACGGGATCCGGATCGTCGAAGGGGACGGCCTGATCTTCGTAGCGTTCGACCAGGATGGCCAGGACCTCGAGGGCATCGTGCGCTTCAGTGCCTGGTTCGGCATTCCAAAGTGCCTCGACGTTCTTGAGCGCTTGTGCGTGATCCTTTGTGTTCGTGATCGGTTTGAGATGGATTTTTTTCATCGTAGTATTCCTCGCCTTCCCTTGGCCTAGACCGTTGTGGGATCGATCTCATCGTATTCACGGTGCGTGCCGACAAAACGAACAAAAACGATTTTCGCGCTGTACTTCACGGCGATCACCAACCTGAACTTATTGCCGCCGATATTGAAAATAATGCGATTGTTCGCCACGAAATCCGCCGAGCCGTAGAGCCTCTTCACATCCGCCGGAGACTTCCAAACCGACTTTCGAGTCTCCTTGAACCAGGTCAGGAGCGGCTGCTTGGCGCTCTGGCATCCGCTTCGTTCCCAAAATTCCTTCAGCGTTTTCCGCGCGATTATCCGCACAAGACAAGTTTAGCATGTTCCCATATTGGGAACAAAGGACGGCCCACCCGTCGCCAATTCCGATCCGCTATAACGCCACGGTGGACCTCGCCTCCCTCCTGAACCCCGAACAGCTCGCGGCCGCCACCCATACGGGCGGGCCGTTGCTCGTCTTCGCTGGCGCTGGCAGCGGCAAGACGCGCGTCATCGTGCACCGCATCGCGCACCAGGTTTTGAACCAGGGCGTGCGGGCCAGCGAAATCTTGGCCGTCACGTTCACCAACAAAGCCGCTGGCGAGATGCGCGCGCGGCTCGAACAGCTCTTGGGGCCCGAGGCAAAATACTGCTGGGTGTCGACGTTTCACGCGCTGTCGGCGCGGCTTTTACGGCGTGAGGCATTGAATGTGCCGGCGCTGGGACTGACGCGCGATTTCGCGATTTATGACGAGAGCGATCAGCTCGCGCTGATGAAGCGCGTGTTGGCCGAGCTGAATATCGCCGCCGATCCGAAGAGCTCGCTTTCTCGGATCGATCGCTGGCAGAACGACGGTATTTCGCCCGACGACGTGCGCATCAATGATTGGGATGTCCCGGGCAAAATCGCCAAGCGCGCGTATGCGGCCTACGATCAGGCGCTGCGGCGGGCCAACGCCATCGATTTCGGCGGGCTCCTTGTGCGTGTGCTCGAGCTGTTCCAACGCGCGCCGGAGGCGGGTGCGCGCTATGCGGAGCGGTTCAAGCAAATCCTCGTCGACGAATTTCAGGATACGAACGGCGTGCAATATGAGCTGGTGCGGCAGCTGGCCAAGGGCGGCGCCGAGATTTGCGCGGTGGGTGACGACGATCAGTCCATCTACCGTTGGCGCGGCGCCGAGGTGAAAAACATCCTCTCCTTCGAGCGGGATTTTCCGGGCGCGCGCGTGGTGAAGCTGGAGCAGAACTACCGCTCGACGGGATTTATCTTGAAGGCGGCCAATGCGGTGATCGCTTGTAATACCGAACGCGCCGAGAAGAAGTTGTGGACCGCACTGGGCGACGGCCTGCGGCCTCGGTTGCTGGTGGCGAGCGACGAGCGCGACGAAGCGCAGCAGGTTTCGCGGATGATCAACGCGGCGCACGATCGCGGAACGCGCTTTGGCGATACGGCGGTTTTTTACCGCACCAACGCCATGAGCCGCGTGCTCGAAGACGCGCTGCGCGCGCGTGGCGTGCCGTATCAGATTGTGCGTGGGCGCAGTTTTTACGATCGCGCGGAAGTGAAAAACGTCGCGGCCTATTTGCGCCTCGCGCTCAATCCGCGATCCGACGCTGATTTGGCGCGCGTCATCAATGTGCCGGCGCGCGGCATCGGCGATACCACGGTAGAGCGGCTGGCTGCGTCGGCGCGCGAACGTGGCGTGGCGTTGTGGGATTCGCTGGGCGATGTGCCCGATGCCAACGCGGGTGCACGTGCGAAGTTGGCCGCGTTTCGCGCGCTGATCGAGGAGTTGCAGGCGGTGGCCGCAACGGCATCGGCGACGGACGCCGTCGAAGCAGTGATGAAGTTGACGGGTTACGCGGCGAAGCTCGCCGAGGACGACGACGGCGAAGATCGTCTCGAGAACTTGGGTGAGTTGCTCAATGCCGCGAAAGAGTTCGATGCCGCTTGGAGCGGTACTTCACAAGGCGCAGTGAGGCCCGCGCTGGCGGCGGCCATCGCCAATGCGCAGCTCGATCGCGCGGACAACGCAGCCTTGCCGAATGCGCCCGCGCTCTTGCCGCTGGCTGGTTTTCTCGAGCTGCTGGCGCTGGCTAGCGACGCCGATGGCGAGACCGGCGGCGATCGCGTTTCACTGATGACGCTGCACGCTGCGAAGGGTTTGGAATTCGATCAGGTTTTTCTGTGCGGCATGGAAGAGCGCGTTTTTCCGCACGCCCGTTCGCTCAGCCAAGACGAGAGCGGCGAGGATCTGCAAGCCATCGCCGAGGAGCGCCGGCTCTGTTACGTCGGGCTCACGCGCGCGCGGCGTCGGCTGGTGTTGACGCTGGCGCGATCGCGAAGTCTGTTCGGCGAGTTGAAGTTCAATCCACCGTCCCGTTTTTTGCGCGACGTTCCGCCGGAGCTACTCGAAGGCGTGGAAGCGCTCAGCGAACGCGCACCGAGCTGGTCGCGTCCGCAGCCGAGCTACGCAGCGCCGCGCGGCGAACGTGTCGAGTATGACGACGGTTATACCGCGCGAAAACCGCAGCCCCTGCGCGCTCCACCTGCGGTCGGTTTACCCCCGCATGGGACGCGCGTGCGCCATGCACAGTTCGGCAGCGGCCGTGTGGAAGGCGCGAGTGGCGACAAGCTCACGGTGCGTTTCGACAGTGTCGGCGTGAAGACGGTGCTGGCGCGGTTTGTTGCGCCCGGATAATTACCCGAGTGGATGGCGCCAACGCAGTCCGGGAAAGCGACTGAAATGCGTGTCGCGGGTGATCCATTCGCAGCCCGATTCAATTGCTAGGGCCGCAAAATACGCATCGGGGACGAGGTTCCCCCGAACGCCGACGGACGCGCAGAGATCGGTAAAGATCTTCCAATGGCGGGGGCCGGGCTGGAGAGAAACGTATCCAACTCCTGCTTTAAGGTAAGCAGCGAACGCCAGCGACTTGTCGAGCCCACTCGGTACGGGAAAGACACGCGGGTTGGTGACGATTCGTAGAAACCCAGAGAGCACGAGATCGGAAAGTGCGTAGGCTTGCGATCCGTTGACGAGCTCTTCGAGCCAGCGCCGATACCGAAGGTGATCGGGGGCGGCTTCTCGGAATGCGTAGATCAAAATGTTGACGTCAGGAGTCTGCATTCGCTTCCATTAGATCAAGAAGTGCTGCGGAATCGTCGATGTTGATCCCCGGACGTACCCACCCACCCTTGGATGTAGGCAACACAATCCGCTTGCGCTTGGTCGGTTGCCGCTCGCGCGCCACCGTCTCGCGCAAGGCGTCCTCGACGACTGCGGTAAACGTGCGCCCGCTTCGCGCAGCCAGCTGCTTGACCTCGGACGAGAGCCGATCGTTCAATCGGATGGTGGTTCGCTTCATATGGCAAAACATAACGCAGGGGCGTCAGTATGTCACCTCGCCGGATTCTTCTCTTTTTCCGCGCTCGCCAAAATCGCTTCCGAAATCTTGTACGCGCTCGTCGACAGGCGCTGAATCGCGCCCTTGATCTTCGAAATCTCGCTGCTGCCCAGCGCCGCTTTCAGCGCTTCCGTGTCGCGCGCGATGTCCGCCTTTTCTTTCTCGCCAAGTTTCGCGCCGTACTCCTCGAGCGCCTTCTGCGTCGTGTAGAGCAGCCCATCTGCCGCATTTTTTTGCTCGGCGAGATCCTTCTTCGCCGCGTCATCCGACTTGTTCGACGCGGCCTCCGCTGTCATCCGCTGCAGCTCCGCTTCCGTGAGCCCGCTCGACGAGGCGATGCGAATCTGCTGCTCGCGTCCGGTGCCGAGGTCTTTGGCGTGCACGTTCACGATGCCGTTGGCGTCGATGTCGAAAGCCACTTCGATCTGCGGCGCACCGCGCGGCGCGGGTGGAATTCCCACCAACTCAAAGCGTGCTAGCGTTTTGTTATCATCGGCCATCTCGCGCTCGCCTTGCAGGACGTGCACGTTGACGATGGGCTGATTGTCCGCCGCCGTCGAAAAGACCTCCGCCTTGCGGCACGGGATTGTCGTGTTTTTGGGAATGATGCGCGTGAAAATTCCGCCGGCCGTTTCCACGCCGAGTGACAACGGCGTCACGTCGAGCAGCAGCACATCCTTCACTTCACCCTTGAGCACCGCACCCTGAATGGCCGCACCCACCGCTACAACCTCGTCTGGGTTGACGCCCTTGTGGCCCTCTTTGCCGAAGAACTGCTTCACGACCTGTTGCACGCGCGGCATGCGCGTCATCCCGCCCACCAGCACCACGCGATCGATTTGCTGCGCCGTGAGCCCGGCGTCCTTGAGCGCCGTTTTCGTCGGCTCGATCGTTTTTTGCACCAGGTCCTCGACGAGCTTTTCGAAGTCCGCGCGAGTCAGCGTTTCTGCGAGGTGCTTGGGGCCCGACGCGTCCGCGGTGATGAATGGCAGATTCACCTCGGCCTCCGTGGCGCTCGACAGCTCATGTTTGCAACGCTCGGCCGCCTCTTTCAAGCGCTGCAGCGCCATGCGATCTTTTTTGAGATCGATCGAATGCGTTTTCTTGAAACGGTCGGCCAGCCAATCGATGAGCCGCTGGTCGAAATCTTCGCCTCCGAGAAAGGTGTCACCGTTCGTCGCGCGTACTTCAAAAACGCCGGCGTTCAATTCCAAAACCGAGATGTCGAACGTCCCACCCCCGAGATCGTAAACCGCAATCCGCTCGGTGGCCGGGGCGTTTTCCTTCGGCGCGTCCTTGTCCTGTCCGTACGCCAGCGCGGCCGCGGTGGGTTCGTTGATGATGCGCAGCACATTGAGCCCCGCGATGCGGCCCGCGTCTTTCGTGGCCTGGCGCTGCGAGTCGTTGAAGTAGGCCGGCACCGTGATGACGGCTTCGGTCACCGCTTCGCCGAGATAGTCCTCAGCGGTCTGCTTCATTTTCATCAGCACCATGGCGCTAATTTCCGCCGGCGAAAAATCTTTTCCGCGCACGTGCGCCCAGGCGTCGCCATTTTGCGCGGCGACGATTTTGAACGACGCCAACTCGCCGCTGCGCTTGACCTCGGGCGAATCGAAGCGCCGGCCGATGAGCCGCTTCATTGAGTAGACGGTGGCTTCCGGATTCGTCACCGCTTGTCGCTTGGCGATCTGTCCAACGAGCCGCTCGCCGCCCTCGGTGAAGGCGACCATGGAGGGCGTGGTTCGGCTGCCTTCGGAATTGGGAACCACCACCGGCTCGCCGCTCTCCATCACGGCGACGCAGGAGTTTGTGGTGCCCAAATCGATGCCGATGATTTTTCCCATTACGCTTTCGCTTGAGGCTCCTCTTCGGCGCGCGCTTTGGAAACCACCACCACCGCGGGCCGCACCAGTCGATCGTGCAGTGTATAGCCACGCGCGATTTCGTTGATCACTGTGTTCGGCGGTTCGTCCGATTCCTGCTGCATCAACGCTTCGTGCCGCGCGGGATCGAAGGGCTGCCCGAGGGAATCGAACGACCTTACGCCGTTTTTGGTCAGCGCATCGTTGAGCTGCTTTTGCACCAGGCGCACGCCTTCCAGGAGCGCGGCTGGATCCGACGCGGCATGTTCCAGCGCGCGGCGCATGCCGTCGGCGACGGAGAGAAAATCGCGCAACACGTTTTCGATTCCATACTTTCGTGTCTCGTCGCGTTCGCGCGCCGCACGCTTTTTGAAATTTTCGAAGTCGGCAGCGAGCCGCAGCAAGCGATCATGGGTTTCGCTGAGACGTTCATTGGTGACACGCGCGCGCGCCTGCGATTCCTCGAGCGCGGCTTGAAGTTGCGTCAGGTCAGTTGAAGTACCCCCCTCCGCCCCCCTTGAAAGGGGGGGACTGGGGCTCTGCCCCACGGCGCTACGCCCAACAAGTTGGGCCTCCGCACCTGCCCCGCTTGGCGAGTCTTGGTTTTCAGCTTCCGTCTGCTCGGGTGGTGTCGTTTCCGTCACGGCGTACTCCCTAACTGAGTTATTCCTAGGCCCAGCTCCGAAGGCTCCGGCATCAAAAGTGACGCCATCTTGAAGGGGAGCCCGCTTACCCTTCAGTCTCCCCCAAGAGCGATCCTACACACTTACCCGCCGCCGAGGGCACGGGATACGGCGCGTGCGGTGTATTCGACAACTGGCACCACGCGGGCATAGTCGAGCCGCGACGGTCCCAGGACGCCCACCGCACCGACGATCTTTCCGTCGACTTCGTAAGGCGCCGCAATGATCGCCACGTCGGGTAGACTTCCGAGGCCGCTCTCCGCGCCGATGAAAATCGTCAGCTCCCGCGCGGTCGCGGCGCGCTCGAGCAGCGCCAGAAGGCGCGATTTCTCCTCGATGGCAGAAAAAAGCGCCCGTAGTTTGTCGACGTCGCGGTAGCCGGGTTCGTTGAGAAAACTGGCCTGTCCGTCGATGTGGAGCGACTCTTGCCCTGGCGTGAGCGCCTCTTGCGCAAGCAGCAACGCGCGCTTCAAAAGAGAATCGTACGCGGTGCGCTCAGCCAGCAATTCGGCGCTCAAGCGTTCGCGCACTTCGGCCAGTGATCGATCAACGATCCGTTCGTTGAGCAGGGCCGCCATGCGCTCCAGCTCACTTGGACCGAACGGGGTATCGAGTTGCAACAGCTTGTTCAACACACTGCCCGCCGTAGTGATCATGACGGCCAGCACGCGGTTTTCACGCAGCGGAACGAGCTCGATGCGTCGCAAAACCTCCTGCGCGGCGCGCGGCGCCAACACAATTCCGGCGTGGTGCGACAAGCCGTGCAAAAGCCGCGTGGTCTCCGCAAGCAGCTCGGGCATGGCGTTGGGCGCTTCCGCGAGCCGCCGCTCGATTTCGCGCGCATCGCTGGCCCGCGGCTCGCCAGGCCGCGCCAACACCACGCTGTCGACGAAGAGTCGAAATCCGCGATCGGTCGGTACACGACCCGCGGAGGTGTGCGGTTTTTCGAGGTAACCGAGCATTTCGAGGTCGGCCATCACGGCACGCACCGTCGCGGGCGAGACGTCGAGATCGGCTCGCCGCGCCACAGCCGCGCTGCCCACCGGTTCACCAGATCCGCCGATGTAGCTCGCAATGATGGCGTTAAGGACGCGTTGGCCGCGTTCGTCGAGCGGGTTGTCGGCCGGATCGCGCATCAAGGAAGAGGGTAGCGGTGGCTCGAGAGCGAAACAAGCACGCCGATTTTATGCCAACCGCCGTGGTGACTTTCTATCGACAACTTCTCAGCGCTTAATCCCGGTCAACGCGAGTGAGTTCCAGTAAAAATCGCGCGCGTCCAAAGGGGCGTATAATTGGAATCGATGTCGCTTCCGGCGCCCGATCCGCATTTCGATCCTCCTCCACCGATTCCGCTGCGGCCTGCGCAGCTCGCTTTTCCGAGGGCGGAGCGGCGGCTCACGCTCTTTGGAAAAGTGCTGCTCGGTTGCAGCGCGTTGGTGGCGTTTTCATCCGTGGTGCTGGTGACACGGGGTCCGCTCGGCGTGCATTGGGCACTCGCCGCAACGGTGATCGCGGCTTGGACGGTGCTCGTGTCCGTCGCGGTGTGGCGAACGATCTCGCGCGTGAAAATGCTCGGCGAGGCGGCCAGCGAAATCAGCCGCGGCGATCTTTCGCAGACGGTGGAGTCGCCGCGCGTGTCGATGCTGGGCCGCGACGAGCTCGACGATCTGAACGTGGCCATCGTCAACATGCAGGAGAATTTGCGCGATCTCACCGGCCACATTCAGCGTACCGCGCGAAGCGTGGGCGAAGGTGCGAAGGCACTTGAAGGGCAGACCGAGAGCGTCAACATCGCCTCCGAGGCGGGCCAGAGCTACGTGCGCGCGATCACCGCGGGCGCAGCCGATCAGCGGCAGCTCGTCGATCGCGCGCAGAAAATGATCGGAGAGATTGCGCGCTCCATCGAGACATCCGCGGCCATTGCGCAAGAGGCATCCAAGGCCGCGGTCAGTGCGAACAGCGCCGCGCAAAAATCGGGCGAGGCTGCGACGTTGGCGCGGGAAAAACTTTCGCACGTTTTCGCGCGCATCGAAGCAGCGAGCGAAACCGTGTTCGCGTTCGGCGAGAAGACGCGCGAGATTTCTAAAAT
The DNA here is from genome assembly GCA_023248955.1 of Deltaproteobacteria bacterium. Classification (GTDB taxonomy): domain Bacteria; phylum Myxococcota; class Myxococcia; order Myxococcales; family JAHFDP01; genus JAHFDP01. Next base: position 11,025 of record JAHFDP010000014.1, on the reverse strand, counting down.
CGTGGTCGGGATTACCGGCATCGCGCAGCAGACGAATCTGCTCGCCCTTAACGCAGCCATCGAAGCGGCGCGCGCGGGCGAATATGGCCGCGGATTTGGCGTCGTCGCGGAAGAGGTGCGGCGGCTGGCCGAGGTCGCGGGGCGCAGCGCAGAGCAGATCAGCAAGCTGGCCAAAGACATCAACGAACGATCGGAAGTGGCGGTCGCGGCAATGCGCGAAGGCACCGAAGCGCTCGGCGGTGGCCGCGCGGATTTGGCGTCGCTCGGTTCGACGTTGGCGGAAATTTCTGGGGCGACGCAAGTTGGCGAAGCGCACATGGAGGCCATCCGCAAATCCGCTGTGGAAAAACTGCGCCGCTCGGAGGAGATGGTGAAAGCCATCGGTGAAATTTCCACCGTGGCGCACGCCAACGAACGCTCCAGTGAAGGCGTGCGCCGCGCCATCGACGAGCAGAACGCTGCTACGGCGCGCATGACCAGCGCGGTGCAGGAGTTGGCCAGTTTGGCGGTCGAGTTGCGTGACGTGGTGAGCCGTTTCAAATTGCCATGACGCATCTCTTTTGGACGAGTTGCAACAAGGCCTACGCGTTGCCGTTGTCCGCGGTGCTCGAGGTGGCCGACTTCGAAACGCTTTGTCGCGTCCCGCGCGCGCCGCCGGCCATTCATGGCGTGACCAACCTGCATGGCCGCGTCGTGACGGTGGTCGATCTCGGACCGCTGGTAGGTGCTGCCCCGCGCACAGCAGGCGCTGGCGACAAGCTGATCGTGTTGGCGCGCGGCGCGGGCGATCTGGCGCTGTGCGTGAGCGCGCAAGTGGAATTGAGCGAGCTCCCGGGGAGCGCGGATGTTACCGTCCTCGATCCGGAACGTCTGGAGGAGTTGATGGTGGCACTGGTTCCGAATCCATGATGGGAGAAAGTGCTTTGGGCAAACGCGTCTTGATCGTCGACGACGCCATCTTCATGCGGCAGCAGTTGCGCGATATTCTCACCGCGGGTGGCCTCGATGTGGTGGGCGAGGCCACCAACGGCGTTGAAGCGGTAGAGATGTTTCGCGCGCTGCGGCCCGACCTCGTTACCATGGACATCGTGATGCCATTGAAGAGCGGCATCGAGGCCACGCGCGACATCTGCCGCGAACATCCCGACGCGATCGTGGTGATGTGCTCCGCCCTCGGTCAGGAGACGTTGGCGATGGAGGCCATCGAAGCTGGGGCTACGGATTTCATCGTGAAGGACTTCAAGCAATTTCGGCAGGACGAAGTGCTGAAGGTCGCGCGTAATTTGCTCGGTATTACAAAGTAACGCAAATGTAATGCAACGTGCGGATCGCTATCTGACGCTGTTTGTCGACGAAGCGAACGGCCTCTTGGCCGCGTTCCATCGAGCGATCCTGGATCTCGAGCGCGTGGCGGCGCCGTCGTCGGACGCGTTCTTTGCGCTGATGCGGCCGGTGCACACGGTGAAGTCTTCGGCGGCGGCGATGGGTTTTTCAGCGATCGTGGAGCTGGCGCACGCGGCGGAATTTCTCATCGTCGCGGCGCAGAAAAGTGGCGTGCTCAAAAGGGACCAGACCGATTTGCTGCTGCAGGCGAGCGACGTGCTGGCGCAGTTGGTGGCCGCGGTGGCGCGCCGAGAAACGCCGGCGTTGCAGAGTGTTCTCGCCGCGAAGTTGAGTGCAGCCGCTCCCATGCAGGCGCCGGAAGATCGACCGCCGCAGCCGGAAGCGTTCGATCTGGATCCCGCGGGAAATGGCGCGGTGCCAGTCGACGCTAGCGCAGTCACGCTCACCATCGAGCTGCGTGCCGGTACGCGCTATCCGCAAGCACGCGGGCTCTTGGTGAAGAAGAAACTTGCCGCGCACGGAAGCCTGGTTTCCTTCTCCGGACCCGACAATGTTGGACGCATTCGCGCCGTGCTGCGGTCTGCTTCGCCTTCGGAGCAGATTCGCGAATCCATTTTTCGCGTGGCTGACATTGAACACGTTACCGCGTCGGTCGAAACGAATCAGCCCGCGGTGGAGCGAACGCTGCACGTCCGCGCCGACGCGCTCGATTCGGTCCAACAAGTGACGGCGGAGATACTCGCGCAGGTGGCGAGGTTGCGCGAGGCGGTGCGCGAGGCGCCCAACGGCGTGATCGATCGCGGGCTCGATCGCGTGGCGGCGCTGGCGCGGCAGGCGCACGGGTCGCTGCTCACGGCACGGCTCACGCCGTTCGCGGTTATCGTAGATCGGCTCGAGCGCGCGGTGCGTGATCTGTCCGCGCGGCTCGATCGTCCCTGCGAGTTGGTGATCGAAGGCGGCGAACTGGAAGCGGACCGCGCACTGCTCGATCGGCTGGCGGAACCGCTGGGCCATTTGGTGCGCAACGCCATCGATCATGGCATCGAGCCGGCCGAGGAGCGTGTGGCGCTCGGAAAATCCAACCCTGCTCGTCTTACTCTTAAGGTAAGACGAGAACGTGGCCGTATGCTGGTGACGCTGGCCGACGACGGCCGCGGCCTTGATCTTCCGGCGCTGCGTGCCAAAGCCGTGGAGCGCGGCCTGTTGACGACCGATCGTGCAGCAGCCATGAGCGAAGAAGAGTCCGCGCGGCTGAGTCTTTTGCCGGGAGTCTCCACTCGCACGACGGCGGACGATCTCTCGGGGCGCGGGATTGGTCTCGACGCGGTGCGCACGCAAACGGAGGCGCTCGGAGGCGCCATCGAAATTGCGAGTACGCCTCGCCGCGGGACGAGCGTGTCGCTTAGATTGCCGCTTGCTGTGTCGGTAACCAGTCTCTTGCTCGTCGGTGTGAACGACGAAGTTTTTGGTTTACCGCTGTCGTCGGTTGCGTTTGCCACGGAAGCAAATCTCTCGGCGCTCAGTGGTGAAGGATTTGTGCCGCGCTTCTTGCCGCTGGCCGGTGCGCGAGTTCCGGTGGCATCGCTTGGCGAACTGCTCGGCTGGCCGCGGCGCGCCGCGATCGGTCCGCGGCTTTTGGTGGTGGTGGAGTCGGGAGAACGCCGCGCGGCATTGCTCGTCGATCGTTTGGGTGGCTACGAGGAGACGTTGCTGCGGCCGTTGCCGCGGCTGCTGGATCGGCTTCCTGGGCTTGCGGGCGTGACCATTCTCGGCAGCGGCCGTCCGGTGTTTGTGCTGGACGTGGATCAGCTTTCGGAAGGTATCGGCGCGGACATTCTGTAGCGGAAATTTGGATTGTTAGTGTTTTGGACACCTATCGAAAATACTCACTTGTATTTTTGACAGGTGGTAAAAAAACAAATACCGTCCTTTGATGGATTTGGAGTCTCGATACCTTCGGCCACATCTCCTGCAAGATCTCGAGCGAAAGATGGTCTTGCTCTGTGGCGCGCGTCAGGTGGGAAAAACGACGCTGGCGCGTGCGCTGCCCGGTGGAAGCGGCGGCTATCTGAATTGGGATGTCGCCGAAGACCGCGCGCGCATCCTGAAACGAAAACTTCCTGCGGGGAGTCTCTGGGTTTTCGATGAGATCCACAAGTACCGGAGCTGGCGAAATTGTCTCAAAGGTCTCTACGACGGGCGCCGGGCGAATCAACGCATCCTGGTCACCGGAAGCGCGAGGCTCGATTTCTATCGGTTTGGCGGAGACTCCTTGCAGGGTCGCTATCACCTGCTGCGCCTACACCCACTCTCCGCTGCAGAGCTGGGCGTAAAAACGGCGGCGGATCTGCGCGCGTTGCTCACCCTGGGCGGATTTCCGGAGCCGTTCTTCGGAGGTTCGGAAACCGAGGCGCGGCGCTGGTCACGTGAATATCGGAACCGACTCGTGCGCGAAGAGGTGACCAGCGTTGAGCAGGTCCAGGATTTGGGCAATCTAGAACTGCTCATGCTTCGGTTACCCGAATTGGTCGGCTCGCCACTTTCGATCAATGCTCTTCGAGAGGATCTTCAAGTCAGCCACAAAACGGTAGCGAATTGGCTCCGGATCTACGAGCGGCTCTACGCCATTTTTCGTCTTCCGCCGATCGGCGCTTCACGTTTGCGCGCGGTGAAAAAGGAACAGAAGCACTACCATTTTGATTGGAGCCTCGTTCCGAGCGAGGCGCAACGCTTCGAAAACATGGTGGCGAGCCACCTACTCAAGTGGGTTCATTTCGAACAGGATGCGCACGGTCGCGATGTGGATCTGGCTTATTTTCGCGACACGGACGGACGCGAGGTTGATTTCGTCATCACGGAGAATCGACGACCGATCATGTTGGTGGAAGCGAAGTGGGCCGAGACGCAGGTCGACAAGAACCTCCGGTATCTCTACGCGCGATTTCCGAAAACGGCGGCGTGGCAAGTTTGCATGATGGGTAAACAGGACTACCAGACGCCCGAAGGAATCCGCGTCGCGCCCGTGCTGCGCCTACTCGAAACGCTGGTGTGAGGATCAGCTTTCCACGAGCATCAGCTTCGCGCCGCCCTCGATGGCTTGACCTTCTTTGACGAAGATCTCCTTCACCTTTCCGGCGTGCGCGGCGCGCAATTCGTTTTCCATCTTCATCGCCTCCACCACGATGAGCCCCTGGCCTTCGGTGACCGCCGTTCCGGCTTTGACCAACACGCGCACGATCTTTCCGGGCATCGGCGCCAGTACCGTCTGCGGCCCCGACGTTTTGAACGTGCCGCGCGCGGCGGCCAGACGACGACGTCGTTCGTCGAGGAGATCGAGCGTGAAAACTTCGCCGCCTACCATCACGCGAACCGCTGCGGAATTGTTGATGCGTTCGATTTCCACTTCGCGCACGCGCGTTTTTTCGCGCAACGAGAGCGTGGCCGGTTCGACAGCGAGCGCGTCTACCTCGGTAGACACACCGTCGACCGTCACGCGGTAGCGATCGCCGTCGAGCTGCTCCACCTCGACGGTGCGTTCTTTTCCATCGAGCGTTGTGACGTAGGAGCGTGTCATTGCGGCCTCGCGGCTTGGCGCCAAGGTGAAACGCCGCCACTTTGCGCTGCGCTTTGACCCGCGGTCATCTCGGCGGCGCGCGTTTCATCGCGTTGATGTTGATGCACTGCGGCCGCCAGCAGCGCCACTTCGCGCAGATCGTCGGACTGCGTTTCCTTCAAGCGATCGGCCGCGTGGATAAGGAGGCTCGTGTCGTAATTGCCCTCGGTGAATTCTTGCAGACGAAGCACCGTGTGAAGGTAACGCGCGTTGGTGGTGATGCCGCGCACCAGCGTTTCGCGCAGCGCGCGTTGCAGCCGCGCGATCGCTTGCTGCCGCGTTTGGGCCCACACCGAAAGTTTCCCGATCATCGGATCGTAGTAGACGGGCACTTCAGCGCCCGCGTAGACGCCGAAGTCGTTGCGCACGCCGGGGCCGCTTGCCAAGCGGAGATCCTCGACGCGACCCGGCGACGGCATGAAATTTTTGGCGGGATTTTCCGCGTAGAGCCGCGCCTCGATGGCGTGGCCGCGTGCGGCGACTTGATTCTGTGCGAGCGGAAGCGGCTCGCCACGGGCCACGCAAATTTGCCAAGCCACGAGATCGAGACCTGTCACCCACTCTGTCACCGGATGTTCGACCTGCAAACGTGTGTTCATCTCCAGGAAATAAAAGTTGCGTTGCGCATCGACCAGAAATTCGAACGTCCCCGCACCGACGTAACCAACCGCCAGCGCGCCCTTTACCGCGACCGCACCCATGGCCGCGCGCATGGCCGCGTCGACGATCGGAGAGGGCGTCTCCTCAATCACTTTCTGGTGCCGCCGCTGCACGCTGCACTCGCGTTCACCGAGGTGAATGCAGCGCCCATGCTGGTCGGCGAAGACCTGTATTTCAATGTGGCGCGGTTGCAATACAGCTCGCTCGAGGTAGACGCGGCCATCGCCAAACGCGCTGGTGGCTTCACCGGTTGCGCCGCGAAACGCCGCCGCGAAATCCTCCGCGCGCGTGACGAGCCGCATTCCCTTTCCGCCGCCGCCCGCTGCGGCTTTGAGCATCACCGGATAGCCGATCTCCTTGGCCTTCGCCGCGGCGGCATCGGGATCGGCGATCGGCTCCAGTGTTCCGGGTACAACCGGTACACCCGCGCCCTGCATGGCGCGCCGTGCCCGGGTCTTTTCGCCCATCTCTTCCATGGCGGAAGCCGGCGGACCGATGAACGTGATCTTCGCGTCGGCGCACGCGCGCGCGAATTCCGCCTTCTCCGAGAGGAAACCGTATCCAGGATGAATCGCATCGGCGCCGCATTGTTGGGCCGCATCGATCACGCGCTCGATGACGAGGTAGCTCTCACGTGACGGCGCCGGTCCGAGCCGCACGGCCTCGTCGGCGTAGCGCACATGCAGCGCCGCGCGATCGGCATCGGAATAGACCGCGACGGTGGCAATGCCCATTTCGCGACATGTGCGCATGACACGAACCGCGATTTCGCCACGGTTGGCGATAAGAATTTTTTTCACAGCGGAATGTTCCCGTGCTTTCTTGCCGGATTCTTCTGCCGCTTATTCTTCAGCACCTCGAGCGATCGAATCAGCCGCGGCCGCGTCTCCTCCGGCTTGATCACCTCGTCGATGTACCCAAGCTCCGCTGCCTTGTAGGGATTCGCAAACGTCTCGCGGTACCGCTCCACCAACTCCGCGCGCGCCGCCGCCTCACTCCCTGGCCCGCCCGCCTTCACGCGTTCATCAAGCTCTTTGCGAAACACGATGTTGACCGCGCCCTCGGGCCCCATCACCGCAATCTCCGCCGTGGGCCAAGCGTAATTCAGATCCGCGCGAATGTGCTTGGAGGCCATCACGTCGTACGCACCGCCGTACGCTTTGCGCGTGATCACGGTGACCTTCGGCACGGTCGCTTCCGCGAACGCATAGAGCAGCTTCGCGCCATGCGTGATGATGCCGCCCCACTCCTGCGCGGTGCCCGGCAAAAATCCCGGCACGTCCACGAACGTAATGAGCGGCACGTTGAAACAGTCGCAAGCACGCACAAAACGCGCGGCTTTCACACTTGCGTTAATGTCAAGACAGCCAGCCAGCACCGCGGGTTGGTTGGCCACGATTCCCACCGATCGCCCGCCGAGTCGCGCGAAGCCGATGACGATGTTCTTCGCGAAGTGTTCGTGCACCTCGAGAAAATGGCCGTCATCCACCACCGCGCGAATGACACCTTTGATGTCGTACGGCTTGTTCGGCGAATCGGGGACGATCGTTTTGAGCGCGGGATCCTGTCGCGCGGAATCGTCGTGCGTCGGCGCCAGCGGTGGATCTTCGAGGTTGTTCGACGGCAGAAAGCTCAGCAGTTCACGCACCAGATGAATCGCGCCCGCTTCGTCTTCGGCCGCAAAGTGCGCCACGCCCGATTTCGAGTTGTGCGAAAGCGCGCCGCCGAGATCTTCTTTAGTGACCTCTTCGTGCGTTACCGTGCGAATCACGTCGGGCCCGGTGATGAACATGTAGCTGGTGTCTTTGGCCATCACGATGAAATCCGTGATGGCCGGCGAGTAGACCGCGCCGCCCGCGCAGGGGCCAAGGATGGCGGAAATCTGCGGCACCACGCCGGACGCCAACGTGTTGCGCAGAAAAATATCCGCGTACCCAGCGAGACTCTGCACGCCCTCTTGAATGCGGGCGCCGCCGGAGTCGTTGAGGCCGATCACCGGGCAGCCCGTCTCGAGTGCGAGATCCATCACCTTGCAAATTTTTTCGGAGTAGGCGCCGGAGAGCGATCCGCCGAAGACGGTGAAGTCTTGGGCGAACACGAAAACCTGCCGCCCGTCGACGAGCCCGTGCCCAGTCACCACGCCGTCGCCGAGCGTCTTCTTGTCGGCCATGTCGAAGTCGGTGCAGCGGTGCGTCTTGAAGCGATCCAACTCGAGGAAGGATCCGGGATCGAGCAAGAGATCGATGCGCTCACGCGCCGTGAGCTTGCCTGCTTCGTGCTGCTTGGCGATGCGCACGGCGCCGCCGCCCTCCAGTGCGCGTGTATTGAGTGTATCGAGCCGAGCGCGCCGCGGGTCGGCGTCGGAACGTTTTTCGTCGGGCATGGTGCGCTTTTTTAGCGCAGTTACGAGCCCAGAGGAACGTTAGTCGCAGGCGGCCTTGGTCGCCGCGTAAACATTCAACTGGATTCCCTGATCGATTTCGCCCGGGCCATTCCAAAAAGAATGGACGCACGGATTTTCGATGTTGGCTTTGCCCCAATGCCAGGCTTCGTCCGGAGCGTTGTAATAGAGGTCATAGGATTGTGCGGTTTCGCTCCTCGACTCCTCGTCCTGATCAACCGGATCGGTTTGTTCATTGCTCCAGGGAAAAGACCCCGCTTCAAAAGTGGTCGCGTCGATTCCGAGTGCTTCTCTGAGCCATGCCGAGTTGGGGTCGTTGTCGCTGGGCACGCGGCTTCGCGCGGAAAAGCCATTGCGGGTTTCGCGTACCTGGACGGCGACGGTGACGCCAAATTCGTTGTGAACACGGAACTCCCAATACCAGCGATAAGTGTTCGGAGAGCGCGTGGTGGAATCTCGATTTCCGATGATGAGGAGGAGCTCGGGTGCTTCGCCAAATCGTACCGCCTTGTGAAACGCGGTTTTTGTGCTTGCCCGCCAATCAAATGTTGAGAAAGGAACGCCTGTCAGCGATTTCTGAGCATCCATTGCCGATGACTCGCTGTTCGAAACAGCACCACCACAAGCGGCGAAAGCGATGAGCGTTGCGCAGAGGAGTTTCATGCGCCCCGAAATAAGCAGGACGCATGCCAGGATCGGGTCCGCGAAAGAACGTCACTTTTTATTGGAAGTAGGAGCACACACGTACCAATCACGCCTCGATGCTCCATGCCCTCTATGGGGCGAGTGGAATATCCAACACGAAAGTGGCGTTCGCGGCGTCGCGCTCGCTCGTGAGCGTGATCGGTCCCATCGCGCGCAAAAGCGGCGACGCGGCCAGCTTGAACGCCACCAGCGCGGCTGCGCGATCGTCTCGAAAGGCATCGAGCGGAGAGAGCGGATCGAGCGCACCGAGGACCTTCGCGGGATCTAGACGAAGCGACAAAGCCGGTCCGGTGTCGCTGGTTTTCAGATCCGCGGCGGGTGCTTGAACGACTTTTCCACGCAGGCCGCCGACCGACAGCGCAACGTCACCACCTTTGAGTGGCGGAACGTCGAAGAGAAATTGCCGCGCCAAAAGTTGATTCAAGATCCGTGCGCCGCCCACGCCCAGTGCGGCTTGCAGCGTGGCGAGACTCTGCGCCGGCGGCTTCCAAGACGGAGCCTGCGCGTTCGCGAATAGTGGTTCGCGTGTATTGGCCGCAACGAATCGACCTTCGGCATGAAGGCCGTGCTCCGACGGATGAAGCGCCGCGAAGATCGCGCTGACCGGCGACGATCGCGCGGTAGGTGCGAAGAAAAAAAGCGATGCGTCTCCCGCACCCGCGCTCGCTGCATGGTAGCGGCGATCTTTTTCGAGCGTGGTGGTCGCGGAACGCAGAGACGCCATTTTGTTGCCACCAACCAGCAGACGATTTTTGACGATTACGAAAAAGTGTTTTTTCGGGTCGACGCGCTTCCACGCCGACCAGTGCGCCGCCGCGGCTTTCGGGTTGTCGAGCGGCAACGTCACGATCACGGCGCCCTCGAATCCATACGCAGCCGCCGCACCGTCGAGATCAATGCCTGCCGCGGAGAGCTCCGCGTCATCGAGCAGATCAGCCCCGAATCGCTGCGCCAAATCGTGACCTACCGGGGTAGGTGCGAGGCCCGGCAAGCGTGGTCCGAGGCTCAGCAGAATGGCGCGCAGATCGCGCACGGCCGCGCCCAGCTTGGGCGCCAGCAATGCACCATCGGCATTGGCCGGCACTTGTTGTGCGGGCGAGGCTGCCGCTGGAATCGACAGAAGCGCGACGGCGATCGCGGCGATCACGCGTCCGCGGCGGGCTCCTGCACGGCGAGCATGGCTTCCTCTTTTTCGCGCTGACGTCGCTTCATGGCGCGGCGCATGTAGCCGTAACCGACCAATGCTGCCGCGGGGATCGGCGAGATGGCCGCAGCCGAGGTGTAGGAAGAGTGGCTGTCGAGCCAGCGCCACGCCGGCGCGAAGATCGCATTCAAGAAATCGCCGTACCAAAAAAAGGCGAAGACAACGCCGCAGAGCGCGAACGCCAAAACGTTGGCGGTGAGGAACATGGCCGCGCCGCGCTTGGTGACCGCCGGCAGAACGGCCAGCGATTCGTTGACGTCGTCGTAAGCCATAGCTGCACAGCTCTAGCGCGCGATGCTTGCGGCTTGCAAGGTGCGGGCGGGCGCTTGTTCAGTCCGTCACAACGAACGAACCGGCGATGAGATCGTGCAGCGCTTGCCGTCGGCGATCGATGAGCATCAGCACCAGGCCGAGACCCAGCGTGCCGATAGAAACGGAAAGCGCGAGCGCGCGGGTGGCGGAGGCGAGCGGAGTCAGCGGTTTGCCGGCGCGATCCACGGTCCGCAGTTCGTACAACCTCTGCCCGGCGGTGCGCCCCGCGAATGCAACACAGAGCCATTGGTAAGCGAAGAGCAGTGCTGTTGTGGCGAGCAGCGCACCGAATACGAACCAGCGGTTGGGAAGGAGGGAATCGGCGATGAAGTCGACGCCGTGACTGGCGGCCGGCTGAAGGCGCGCGAAACCGAAGGACCAGGCCGCGAGGACGGCGTTGACGGTCACGATGCCGAGCGTGAGGGCACCATCGATGGCGCCGGCGAAGGCGCGCGCGCGAAGCGGAGCGACGGCATAGCCGCCGACCGCAGCGGGACGAGGCGTGGCGTGAATTGGTGCGAGCTCGGGATCGGTATCGGGCTCCGTGTCGTCGGCCCAGACGGGATGCGCGTCGGGTGTCGCCGGTGCGATGGGGCCGTCGGTCCAGTTCGGATCCGCGGGTAGCTCGAGCGCGGCGTTGTCGAGCTGGCCAGCGAACGGCCGCGCGGGAACGTCAGTGTCGTCAAAGCTTAGCGCGAGTTGGCGGGTCGGGCGTTGGTCCACGATCAAGAAGAGTGAGCTTGAGTAGGGCGGTCGTCAAGAAAACGGCGCTCCCCTTTTGTGACT
>JAHFDP010000082.1:9628-14523 GCA_023248955.1 Deltaproteobacteria bacterium | reverse complement strand
GTGGTACTTGAGGTCGATCTGCGTGCCGCGGCGATCTTGACATAATTTCAAGATGGCGCCGACATGCTCCTCGGGCACGTGGATGTGGCAGGTGAGCATCGGCTCTTCGAAAACTTGGATGCTCTCGACGCGCGGAAGTTTGGCCGGGTTGTCCACGGTGACCACGGTGCCGTCGAGCTGTGTGATGCGATAAACAACCGACGGCGCGGTGGTGATGAGCGAGAGGTTGTATTCGCGCTCGAGACGCTCCTGCACGATCTCCATGTGCAAAAGCCCGAGATAACCGCAGCGAAACCCGAAACCCAACGCTTGGGATGTTTCCGGCTCATAGGTGAAGGCCGAGTCGTTGAGCCGTAATTTGATGAGCGCGTCGCGCAGGTTTTCGTAATCGGACGAATCGATCGGGTAGATGCCCGAGAAAACCATCGGCTGCAGTTCTTTGAATCCCGGCAGTGGCGCGGCACAGGGACGCGCTTCCTCGGTGACTGTGTCGCCGACGCGCGCGTCACCGACGTCTTTCACGTTCGCGACCAGGTACCCGACTTCGCCGGCGATCAGCTCGCTCTTGGTGCGCGACTTGGGCGCAAAGACGCCGACGTCTTGCACCTCATAACGGCGCTTGTTGAACCAAAAAATAATTTTCGATTTTGGGCGAAGCGTTCCTTGCACCACGCGCACCAGCATCACGACGCCGCGGTAGCTGTCGTACCAGGAGTCGAAGATCAACGCCTGCAACGGCGCGAAGGGATCGCCCATTGGCGCAGGCACGTGCTTGACGATGGCTTCGAGAATCTCCTCGATGCCACGCCCTTCTTTTGCGCTGGCTGGAACGGCGAACGAAGCATCGATGCCGATCACATCTTCGAATTCTTGCCGCGTGCCTTCCACGTCCGCGCTCGGAAGATCGATTTTGTTGATGACCGGAACCACCGCGAGATTGTGATCGATGGCGAGGTAAGCGTTGGCCATGGTCTGCGCTTCCACGCCTTGCGTGGCGTCGACGACCAAGAGCGCGCCTTCACACGCCGCGAGCGAACGAGAAACTTCGTAAGCAAAGTCCACATGTCCCGGCGTGTCGATGAGATTCAAAACGTAATCGTGGCCGTCCTTGGCGCGGTAACCCATGCGCACGGACTGCGCCTTGATGGTGATGCCGCGCTCGCGCTCCAAATCCATATTGTCGAGAAATTGCGCGTGCGCCTCGCGCGCCGTGACGGTGCCAGTGAACTCGAGCAACCGATCGGCAAGTGTGGATTTGCCGTGATCGATGTGCGCAATGATGGAGAAGTTTCGGATGTTGGCGTTGGTGCTCATTCCACCGCCAAAGCGCTGGAGCTGGCCGTGGGCCGCGACTCCGGGAGAGGAGCCAGGCGGCTTCGCCGACTGGCGGAGAGGGCCCAGGACCCTCTCTTTGGAACCAAGTTTCGGATGTTGGCGTTGGTGCTCATTCCGCCGCCAAAGTGCTGGAGCTGGCCGTGGACCGCGACTCCGGGGGAGGAGCCAGGCGACTTCGCCGACTGGCGGAGAGGGGCCAGGACCCTCTCTCTGGAAACAAGTTTCGGATGTTGGCGTTATCGTCGGACATCGGCGGCCGGTGATAACACAATTTCACCAGACGCTCGTCACCGCCGCGTAGTTTCGGATGTCGGTATCTTTGCTGATGAGGGGCACCGATTCCACAAGCGCCGTCGCCACGATGATTCGATCGCACGGGTCACCGTGGAAGCCTCTGAGGCGCGTCGACCTGGCGGCGATTTGCGGGGTCAACGGGGCAATTTCGATCTTGCCCACAAGCGCACGTTCCATCCAATCGAGCGGATCCTGCTTAATTGTAATCCGGCCCTTGGCAACCAACATCGAAAATTCCCAGCAGCTAATCGCCGAAACCAGCGCCCGATCGGCACGCCGGATCACCTCTCGAGCGGCCGGGCTCAGTCTCTCCCGATCGCTTGTCCACCAGATCCAAGCGTGCGTATCGAGCAAGATCACTGGTCCGCGTCCCAACGCTCACCGAGCGGTGCCACGATGTCGCCGTGGTAGTGGACGCTCCTCTGCAGGGACGGACGCCGAGAACCCTTAAGAGGGCCGATCTGGGCGACAGGACGACCGCGTTTGGTAATCACCATGCACTCGCCGGTTCTTTCGACCTTGTCGAGAAGCGCCAGACACTCGGCCTTGAATTTGCCTGCTGGTATTTTTCGTGGGGTGCCCATGGTCATGAGCATATGACCATGGGGCTCGCCAATCAAGATGAGCGGTCACCTGATGAACGGTAAAAAGCGACGGTCTTCTTCAAGCCATCCTCGAGCGAAACCATCGGCTCCCATCCCAAGAGTTTCTTCGCCCGCGAAATATCCGGCCGACGCCTTTTCGGATCATCCGGCGGCAACGGTTTTCGCTCGAGCGGTAGCTTCGTTCCCGCCACGCGTTGCACCGCATTTGCGAATTCGATCATGGTGAGCTCAGTCGGGTTGCCGAGGTTCACCGGCATGCCGTCGCCCTTTTCGATGAGGAGCAAGAATCCGCGAATGAGATCGTCGACATAACAAAACGATCGCGTCTGCGTCCCGTCTCCGAAAATCGTGAGCGGCTCGCCGCGCAACGCCTGGCCAACAAAATTGGGGAGCACGCGGCCATCGTCGAGACGCATGCGCGGGCCGTAGGTGTTGAAAATGCGTGCAATTTGCACACACAAACCACGCTCGCGTTGGTAGGCCACCGTCAGCGCTTCGGAAAAGCGCTTGGCCTCGTCGTAGCAACTGCGCAGGCCCACAGGATTCACGTTGCCCCAATAACTTTCCGGCTGTGGATGAATCGCCGGATCGCCGTAAACTTCACTCGTCGACGTCACCAGAAAGCGCGCCTTCTTGTGCGCCGCCAACTCCAACGCGTGCAGGGTTCCCTCGGATCCGGCGCGGAGTGTAGCGATGGGAATGCGCTGGTAATCGGGCGGCGACGCGGCGGACGCCAAGTGAAAAACGGCATCCACCACGCCATCGACGACGATTCCCGCAACGATGTCCGCATGCAGAAAAGAAAGTCCGCGATCCTCGAGGTGGCGAACGTTTTCTCGTCCCCCGGTAACCTCATTGTCGATGCAGATCACCTCGTCACCGCGCGTGACCAGCGCGTCGCAAAGGTGACTACCCAGGAAACCAGCACCGCCCAAAACGACCGCGCGCATGAACTACCTCACGGGGTGATGCGAAACTGGAAACAACAGAAGTTGCCCCGGCAGCTCTTGTGCGTGCTGCTCGAGAACGTGATCGATTCCCTGTCGAATGTACTCGGCCACCGGCACTCCGCTGCGCTCCGCGAGCTGCTTTAACCGCCGGTCCTGCTCCCGCGTTATGTAAACCGTCGTGCAGATCTTGCGGCGGGACACCACGCGGAAAGTAGCGTCATCTGACGAAATGTCAAAGGTGCAGAACTCGACAAAGAGACTGGAAACCAATCGGAACTTGATCTAATCTCTTTCGTTATGCGCACACTTCCCCTCCTTGTTCTCTCCGCGTTGGCCGCCGCCTGCGCCTTCCGCATGAAAACCGATGAGATGGGGCCCGCGGCCACCGGCGAGCTGCGCGAGCAAGTCAAAGGCGACGAAATCCTGCGCCAATATTCGCTCGGCCGCGAAGGCAAAGCGGACGTCTTCAAGTACTTCAAGAAAGCCGTCGACCCAGCCGACAAGAACAAAACCATCGAGGTCTTGAAGCGCAAAGAGCTCGACCTCAATGGCGATGGCCGGATCGATTTGTGGGTGAGCTACGACGACGCGGGCGCCGTCGTGGAACAAAAGATGGATCTCGATTTCGACGGCAAGGTGGATGTCATCGACCATTTCGAGAAAAACGTGGTCGTCCGCAAAGAGGTCTTTCACACCTTCACCGAAAAGCCAGATGAATGGAAGTTCTACGAGAAGGGCAAGCTCGCTCGGGTCGAGCGCGCACTTCACCACCCCAAGGCCGACTACTGGGAGTATTGGGAAGGCGACCACATCGACCGCATCGGCGAAGATTCCGACGGTGATGGGCAGGTCGACAAGTGGACGCGGGTCAAGAAGGACGAATAAGTCCAACTTGATTTTTTGTCACGCTTGATCTTTTGTCATTTCCCGTACCACGTGAGCCAGCTCGGGCAGAATGAGCTTTTCCATTGCCAGTCGCGCGGCCGCTTGCGATCCGGGAATGCTGAACACGATCATGCCGCGGTAGGTTCCCGCCGTCGCCCGAGAGAGCATCGCCGCGGCGCCAATCTCCGCGTAAGAGAGAAATCGAAAAAGTTCACCGAAACCGGGAAGCTCTTTTTCAAAGAGCCGCGTCAACGTGTCGGGTGTCGAATCGCGCCTTGAAAGTCCAGTGCCGCCCGAGAGAATGACGACCTGCGCGCCGGCAACCGCCGCGTCCGACAAGCGCGCCTCGATTTGCGTTGGTTCGTCGCGCACGATCGCCGCGCCAACGACCTCATGTCCTGCGGTCACGAGTCGTTCGCGCAACAGCTTCCCCGAGGTGTCCGTGGCCTCGGTTCGCGTGTCGCTGACCGTGACGGCGTAAACGCGAACGGAACGCACCCCATGTGCTTTGTGCTCGACGTGGGACATGGTGCTCCTACTTGGTGACCAGCGGTGCGTTTACAAAGACCGCACCTTCCTCGACTTTCAGGGAGAAGGCCTCTTGGTCACCGCACAATCGGGGAATGGTGATGTTCTTTCCGTCGTCCAACCGAAACGCATATTCGTGGCAGGGACAGACCACGCAGTCGCGCTTCCCGTCGATCCAGCCGCCAGAGAGAAGGCACCCAGCGTGGTTGCACCAGTCGTCCATGGCGTAGAGGCGGCCACGCAAATTGGCAAGCAGGACCAAGCGTTCGCCGAGATCGAATCCGCGGAGCTCGCCGGG
>JAHFDP010000082.1:0-9528 GCA_023248955.1 Deltaproteobacteria bacterium | reverse complement strand
CCGCATGCCCCTCACCCACTCCTCTCCCCGATGGGGAGAGGAGGATTCGTGTCGCTGTTACTTTTTCGAGAATTTGTTGAAGACATCCGCCATGGAGGCCTTCCCGCTGCCGGGTTGGCTCTTCATATACTCGCGATAGTCCTCGCCTTCGTGCAGGGCCGCCTTCACCGAGAGCGAGACTTTGCGCTCGTTGGCGTCGATGTCCAGCACCTTCACGTCGAGCTCGTCGCCCTCTTTGCAAACGTCCTTGGGGTGCTCGACGCGCTCGTCGCGCAGCTCGGAAACGTGCACCAGGCCTTCGATGCCCGGCTCCAGCTCTACGAAGACGCCGAAGTCGGTGACCTTAGTGACCTTGCCCTTGAGCCGCACACCGACCGGATGCCGCTCGGTCAGCGTGGTCCAGGGATCCTGCGCCAGCTGCTTGATGCCGAGGGAGAAGCGCTCGTTTTCGACGTCGATGTTGAGCACCACCGCTTCGACTTCGTCACCCTTCTTGAACATTTCGCCCGGATGCTTCACGCGCTGGGTCCAGGAAATGTCCGAGACGTGCACGAGACCGTCGATGCCATCCTCGACGCCCACGAAGAGGCCGAAGTCGGTGACATTGCGAACCTGGCCCTTGATAACCGAGCCGATCGGGTACTTGTCCTCGAGAAGCGTCCAGGGGTTCGCCTCGGCCTGCTTCATGCCGAGCGAAATCCGCTTGGCCTTGGCGTCGACATCGAGCACCACGGCCTTCACCAGATCTCCCACGTTGAGCACCTTGGATGGATGCTTCACGCGCTTGGTCCAGCTCATCTCGGAGACGTGCACCAGACCTTCGACGCCCGGCTGCAGCTCGATGAATGCACCGTAATCGGTGAGGCTGACCACCTTGCCCGCCACCGGCGTTCCAGGCGGGAAGAGCTCGCCGGCCACCAGCCACGGATCTTGCTGAATCTGCTTCAAGCCCAGCGACACGCGCTCGGTGGCCGCGTCGAACTTGAGCACAATCACCTTCATCTCGTCGCCGACGTTGAGCATCTCGGAAGGATGCTGCACCCGTCCCCACGACATGTCGGTGATGTGCAGGAGGCCGTCGATGCCTCCCAGGTCGATGAACGCGCCGTAATCGGTGAGGTTCTTCACCACGCCCGTCAGCACCGCGCCTTCGGCGAGCTTGGACAAGGTTCCGCTCTTGAGCGACTCGCGCTCCTTCTCCAGCAGCACGCGACGCGACAGCACGATGTTGCCGCGCTTCTTGTTGAACTTGATGACTTTGAACTTGAATTTCTCCCCGATCATTTTGTCAAGATTGCGAATCGGCCGCAGGTCGACTTGGGACCCGGGCAGGAACGCCTTGACGCCGATGTCGACGGAGAGCCCGCCCTTCACGCGACCCACGATGATGCCTTCGACGATCTCGTCGCGCTCGCAAGCGGCGGAGATTTCGTCCCAGATGCGCATCTTGTCGGCCTTCTCTTTCGAGAGGACGACCATACCGGTGTCATTTTCACGGCTTTCGAGAAGAACGTCGACGGCGTCGCCGGCCTTGACGTGCGCATGACCGTCGGGGCCGTTGAACTCGTTGAGCGCAACCTGACCCTCTGACTTGTAGCCGATGTCGACCACGACATAGTCCTTGGTCACCTGAACCACGGTGCCACGAACCACTTCGTTTTCCTTGAGCTCGCCGCCGCGGCCGTTACTGCCCTTCAGCG
The DNA here is from genome assembly GCA_023248955.1 of Deltaproteobacteria bacterium. Taxonomy (GTDB): domain Bacteria; phylum Myxococcota; class Myxococcia; order Myxococcales; family JAHFDP01; genus JAHFDP01. The sequence continues at coordinate 7,828 of JAHFDP010000082.1, read as the reverse complement.
ACGCCTCGAGCATGGAGGCAAAATCCTCGTCCTCGTTCATGCCCATCGGGGGTGGAATCAGCACGTCAGTCCCTGCGTTCTTCTCCATGTTTGCTTGCATCCGTTCGGTTTTCTTTTAACCTGCGTACCCCGAGTAAAAGCTTACGCGCCACCATGGGGGAATCAGGGCGGCGCGCGGCCATCGAATCTTCGAGACCTTAAAAGTGTGGGGACCTTAGTGGTGCATCCTTTGAAAAGTCAAGACTGCCGCTGATTTGCGAGTTCTGCTAGATTCATTGAATGCACACGCACGTTCACTTCGGCGATCACACGCGGCAGGCTGCGCTCTTCGAGGCGATGCTCCTCGCGGCCGGCGCCGATGGGCAGGTCACCAAGCACGAAATCGAGACCATCTACCGGCAGGTCGCGGCGCATCCGGCGTTTCATGGAATCCAGGCCGGCGATTTGCGCAAAGCGCTAAGCCACGCCGCCGATCGGGTGACCGCCGCGCATGACCTCGACCATCTGTTGCCGTCGCTCGCCGATCGCATTCCCGATCAGCCGTCGCGCAAGCTGGCGTTTCGGCTGGCCGCTGGCGTGGCGACGACCGACAGCGCGACGGACGTTCGCGAGATCGAAGTGCTCAAGGCGCTGCAGACCGTGTTTGCGCTCGGCGATACCGATGTGGCGGAGCTGTTCGAGAGCGCGATCGCGGCTCACTCGACGTAGCGAAAGCCCGCTTTGCCGAAGTGCCCGTCGAAGGCGAAAACGTAACGGATCTTCAGGCGCTTCATGATCGCAAAGCTCGTCGCATCTACGATGCCAAGCTTGGGGATTTTGCGATCGAGCCAGCCGCGGGCCTGTTCCAAATCAGCAGGTGCACAGCCAACGATTTCGAGCGACTGCATTGCCCTAAGGCCATCCAACCACTGAAGCGCAAGCTCCGGCTTGTACTTGCGTTCGAGATGCATGAACGTTTCCAGAACGACCGGAACAGATGTCACGCGCTTGCCCACTCGGTCATCGATGCTGACAGCAATTTGGAGTGCCCGATCCCGGTATCGATCAGCCTTAACCGTTAGCCCGATCCAGGCACCGGCATCGACGAAAACCCGCTCGCCGAGCGCAATCAATCAATCTCACCAAGGGCAGCGCCGTGGTTGTCCGAGCCCCCTCCAGGAGGCACCGGTCCCGTCCAGAGATCCACCGGCCAGTCGGATTTGCGCTTCTTTGGCGTTCCGGAAAGCCACTTCTCCTGGACTGCCTCGCGGATAAGCTCAGCGGACGGTTGTTTCCTCGCCCGCGCAATCCGGTGAAGCGCCCGAAGATCCTCGGGGCGAAAATAGACCTGTGTTTTTGTCATCGGCATAGGCGTTATTCTAATGGTCCAAGAGCCACCCGTCAACTGTCACCAACGCCACCCATCAATTTATCGCGCGCCACCCGTTCTAACCGATTCACCACCTGTTCTAACGTCAGGGCCGTCGTGTCGACAATCACAGCGTCCGGCGCGGGTTTGAGCGGCGCGATGGCGCGCTCGCTGTCCTCGCGATCACGCTGAATCTGGTCCGCGAGCACCGATTCGTACGAGATTGTCACGCCTTTCGAGCTCAACTCCGCATACCGACGGGTGGCGCGCTTTTCCGGGCTCGCGGTCACGAAAAATTTCACCGCGGCGTCGGGAAAAACGACGGTTCCTATGTCGCGTCCTTCGAGCACGGCACCCCGCTTGGCTTGCAGCGCGAGACTCCGCTGCAACTCCAGAAGGCCATCCCGAACCACGGGTCTCGCGCTCACCGTCGAGGCGCCGCGCGAAATTTCCGGGGCGCGAATGGCCTCCGACACGTCTTCGCCGTCGATGGAGAGGCCGCCATCGCGTTGCTCGATGCGCCAGGTGGAGAGCAGTAAGGCCAGGCCCGCGTCGTCCGTCCAAGTGATGCCGCGCCGCGCCGCCGCCAGCGCGACGGCACGGTAGATACCACCGGTATCTACCAAGGCGAATCCGAGCCGTTCGGCCAGCCGCCGGGCCACGCTGCTCTTGCCGGCACCCGCGGGGCCGTCGATGGCAATCAGGGGAATCAGCGGAATCACAACGACGATCTATCAGAACCAGGGCGCGGGCGCAGGCAAGCCCTGGCTAAAACACCGGGCGTGAGCGTCGCCTGCGGACTTACGGTGACACCGTTTGCGCCCTCCATCCGGATGCGCCCTTCGCTGCCGCTCGCGCCGCCGGAAGCATTGATCTTGCCGGTCACGGTCAACGTGTCGCGGTGGTTCCGGTGACATAAATATGTCGGCCGGCGCGGACCAAGCGGGAATAACCAACCGCCGTCTCCCACGGAGTCCCAGAGGCGACGCGCTGGCGATTGGAGGAGCGTGGCATGCCTTGTTATCGAGGCCGCGAATACTTCACCGTTCAAATTCTAACACTGTTTAGCGTCCGATGGATGTGCTCGCACTTACGTTGCAGTCCTTTCACGTTCGGCTAATGAGCAGTGATGTTTGCCTTCTTGAGAAAGCACGAGGGCAACGTCGGCGGATGGTCGAAATCGCCAACCTCCGCAAAACTTTTTCTCGCGGTCGCGCTTTTGCTAGCGCCGAGCCTCGTCGCCGCTAAGCCGAAATCGACGCTCGTTTTGGTGGGCGGCGCCATGCACGATCCGGCGCTCTATCAGGAGGTTCTACGCCTCGCGGGCGGCGGCCAAAAGGCGCGCGTGGGAATTCTCACCACCGGGTCGCGGCCCGAGAGCGAAGATCCTGCCGCCGGAACCGACCAGGCCGACAACGCGCGCATCAAGGGCGACCACTACATCGCGCGGTTTCACCACGAGGGCGCGGCCACGGTGGAGTGGATCCCGATCGATCTGGATCATCTCGACAAGGCATCGTCGCCGGAGGTGGTCGCGCAAATCGCGCGCATGAACGTTCTCTTTTTTGGCGGCGGTGATCAGGAGCGCATCCGTGCGGCACTCGTCACCAAGGACGGACGCGACACACCGGCGTTGGCGGCCATTCGGCGGGCCCATCGCGCCGGCACCGAAATCGTCGGCACCAGCGCGGGTTCCGTGGCGCTGGTGCGCGGTCCGATGATCACCGGCGGCGAAGGCGCTAGCGATGTCACGCACGATGCGCGCGGCGGATTGGGCCTTTTCCGCCTGGGGATCGTCGACACGCATTTCAGCCAGCGGGCACGCGGACCGCGGCTGATGGAGCTCACGCGAAAGACGCGCGCCCGCACGGCCTTTGGCATCGATGAAAACACGGCGCTGATCGTCCAACGAACGTCCAAAGGACCGCGGGTGCGTGCGCTCGGCCAGGGAAACGTGACCGTCTACCGCCGAGAAGGTGGCAAGATTTTCGAATCGCGCTTGAGTGCGGGAGATCGTTTCGTGCCCGGGTCGGGAAAAATAAAGTTCGGCAGAAAATAGGATTCAGCCGGAAACAGAGGTTGTGAAAAATCCTCACAACCTCTGTGTTTTGAAGGGTCGGGCCGCTGCCCGCCCCTCTGCGCCGAGTGAATCGGCGCATGTGCGGCGCATGTTGGAAGCGCCGCCGGCCCGGGCGGTGGCGCTGGAAGCGCTCAGTCGGCCCCCGGGCTCACCCCACCCGCCGCCGCAGCTTTCGCAGCGGCGCTGTGAGCGAAAAATGAATTTGTCACAGACTCACAGTTGCCGGCTCAGGGCCGCGAGGCCGGCGCGCCACCGCCGTGTTTGTCCAGCCACGCGCGCGCCTCTTGGTCCCCTGGTTCTAGGCGAAGCCCAGTGCGGAACTCCGCCTCCGCGGCGGCGGTTTGTCCCTGCGCTGCGAGCACGTTTCCCAAATTGACGTGGGCCTTGGCGCGTTCGGGCATGAGCCGAATCGACGCGCGGTAGTGCGACGCGGCTTCCTCGAACCGGCCTTTCGCCGCCAACACCAACCCATAGTTATTGTGCGCCTCGGCGTTGTTGGGATCGGCGCGAATCACGATTTCAATTTCGCCGAGCGATTCGTCGAGATGCCCCTGCAAAGCGAGTGCGATGCCGCGAAGATTGTGCGGCACAAGGCCGTCCGGCTTGATCCGCAGCGCATCGTCGTAGGCGTTGAGCGCGCCAGCGAGATCGCCCTGCGCCACCAACGCTAACCCGAGGTTGGTGTAGGCCTCGACATAGCGCGGGTCGATTCGCAGAACGGTCCGGTATTGATCGATCGCCTCTGCCCACTTCCCCTGCTGGCCCAGCGCCGCACCGAGATCGTTGTGCGCGTGCGTGTCGTCGGGTTCGAGCTGCAGCGCCGCTCTGTATTCGTCGATGGCCGCGTCGGTCCGCCCGAGCGCCGCGAGCGCCATACCAAGACTGGTATGGGTGACCGCGTCTTCGGGCATCAACCGAACACCCGCTTGGGCGTGCTCGAGCGCTTCCGCGTTGTTGTCGCCGGCGAGCAGCGCCCCGAGGGAGCTTTGCGCAAGGTAGTAGTCCGGATTTATTTTCACGGCGGCGCGGTAAGACGCCAGCGCCTCGCGCGTCTTACCGGCGTCCTTTTGCAGCGTGCCGACGATGCACACCGCGCGCGCGTTGCTCGGGCGCTGCGCCGCGACCAGCGTCCACATGGCTTCGGCGCTGCCATAGTCGAGATTGCGCAGCGACGTCCGGTACCCGAGCGCAACAGCGGGAATAGCCACCAGCGTGGCGCCCGCGATCCACGCCATGCGCGATCGTTGCGGCCCAGCGAGCCAGCGATGTTTCAGCACTCCGCAGCCGAGCAGGTAGACGCCGACGACGATTCCCGAGAGCAGCGCCGCGAGCGGAAGATACATGCGGTGCTCGAAGGCCAAGTCGGCCACGGGCATGATGCTCGACGAGGGAGCGAGGATCAGAAAAAACGCCGCGCCCAGAAAACCGAGCGCGGGCGCGCGCCGCAACGCCCAGACGCTGGCACCGAGGAGAATCGCCATCCCAAATCCAGGCACCAGCATTTCGCCGGCGGTCCGGGCCAGCGGCCAGGCGTAATCGAAGCAGAGCACGTCGGGCCAAACCGCGAGCCGGAGATAGTGGAAAATCACGCCAGGCTGCGACACGGCGTATTGCCAGGGCGTGACCGATGCCATGTGAAATCCGGCGAAGGAGAGTTTCGGCGCGGCGCGAAGAAGGACGGCCAAGAAAATCCAGGCGGCCGCAAGACCTGCGTAGAGCGTTCGTCGCTTGAGCGCGGCGCGGAAGCTGCCCGAGAGAAAAACCGCGTCGTAGTGCAAAACCACCAGCGGCGCGGCCACCATCACCTGCTTGCAACCCATGCCCAGGAAACAAGAAGCGATCGCTGCCGCATGCCACGAGCGCTGTCGCGGCGATCCGAACCCGCGGATAACGGCGTAGAGCGTGACCAGGAAACACAAGCCCATCAGCGATTCGTAGCGCTGGATAATGTAGGTCACCGCTTGCGTCTGGAGTGGATGCGAGAGCCAGAGCAGGCTCACCGCCAGCGCGACGGGGATCGATGCTTGGCCGAATCGATCGCGCAGACGGTCGGTCAGCAGCGTCCGGCGGACGATTCCGAAGAGGACCAGCGCCGCGGAGAGATGCACCACCAAGTTGACGGCGTGAAATCCCCAGAGGCGATCGCCACCCAGCGCCCAGTTGGCGGCGAAGGTCAGCGCGACAACCGGGCGCGAGATGTTGTGCGACGCGAAGAGGCAGCGCCACGGCGGCCAGAATTGGTGCACGGCTGTGTTCTCGACGATGTCGTGGAGATCGTCGAGCAGGAAGACGCCGCGGAAACTGTGCCAGTAGGCCAGCAGACCAGCGGCGATTATCAACGCGGCAACGAGCAAAGCGTGGCGCGGCGCGATCGTGGTGGCCGGCGATGCATGGACTGGCATCGGTGCCGCCGCTGCGGCAACGGGAGACGAACGTGGTTTTTTGCGCCGGCTGGACACGCAGGCCCTTCTAACGCTCGTTGGCCTGGCGCTTCAAACCGACACCGACCAAGTGGATTAAGCAGGTTCCACCTAAGTCACCCGTGCATCCTCGGGAGACTTACATGCCATTACGAAAAAGCGCCGCCCTCTGTTCCCTGCTGATCGCGTGCAGTCAGCCGCGGTCCGGAACGATCGCGCCGTCGGCGGCGCCGCTCACGTCGCTCACTGCGGTTGCGAAAGAAGCGGCGTTCGACGTCTACGTTGACATCGATGCGTCGAGTTTAATGCCGCACCGCACGACAGAAGCCGAATGGATCAACGATCATCTCCACGACGTTCTCGCTAAAACGACTTCCAGGTTCGGCGACGGAGGAGTGCAAGGAGTTCCCTTTGGACCCGCGATCTACCAGACCCAACCAAGCGCCCAAACGCCTCTAACATTCGTGGGAACTGCTGGTGCCGCGCAGAAGGTCATCCGCGCGAGCTACCACTTTGAAGGAGTCGTGCTGGTTCCTAGGGACGAGGCGCAAGACGAAATCGTGTCCACCAGAGCGCGAGTCCCTGACTTCGTGGCCGCCACTCTCCGCGGCGGAACAGATGAGGAGATTAGCCGCGCGCTCAACGAACTCGACGCACGGTACAACCAGCAGCTCAAAGACTTCGGATGCTCCCAAATCGTGTCGTCCATAGTCCAACGAACGACTTCGAAATTCCAGGCTTCAATCCCAAACTGCCGGAGTGCCAAGCATCCATCGCAGCGGAGCAGGCGGCTATCGACGAAGGGCGGCGGACCATCGGCGACCCCAACACCATCGGTCCCAAGGAGGCCCAACGCTTCTTTTTCACCGTTGTGGCCAAGCTCACGCCAGCGGAAAACGATAGCCTCGTTTTCGATGCTTCCTCCCTCCTAAAAACGATCTCCTTCGATTCTTACGCGGACATCGTCGGGCTCGACGACACCGGATATACTGAATACCTAAAGGAGCCCCGCCTCGTTCTCGCTGGAAGGCCGGAGCTGACGCTGGTTTCCGCGCAATCTTACGACTTCGGCAACGACGTCGACCTCTTCCATTACGACCTCGACGGAACAGAGGTAAGCGCGACCTGGGACGATCTCTTTTGGTGGGAGCTGGACCGCACCGCCTATCCCGATGCCGCCGCCGACGAGCAGGCGCAGGTGAGCGATTGCCCCTCCGCGACGGAAACGGCCGAAGCGGTCACCGCGATGCTGTTTAAGAGGTCTGCCGACACAGTGACGCGCTGCTCGGCGGATGCCCCCTGATAGGTGGCCGTGACGATGGCCGTGCCGGGTGTCACGGCGGTGACGAGACCGCCGGAGACAGAGACGTTGGCATCGGAATGCCACGTCGCCGCGCTGGTCACGTCCTTCGACGTGCCGTCGGCAAATTGAGCCGTCGCCGTGAGCTTACGCGTGAGTCCCGCGGGCAGCGGGTCATTCGGAGGGTGGCAAGCGCGTTCAGATAGACGGTCGAGCCAGCCGCGACGGTGGCCGTAGAAGGGGTCAGCATTAACGAGGCAAGCGTCTTGCCACTCTTGCTGCTGCTATCGGTGCTGCTGCTATTGCTGGGAGTTCCGCACGTAAACGCGGCGCACATCAGCGCAAGGATGGGTGTCAATTTGTTCACGGTGTCTCCCGAGAAAAAGCGAAAGTTCCAGTGGAGAGCCGGGGGCGGTCAAATTTCCGAGCATTTAGTGAAAGAGAGAGCTGTTGAATACGTTGCGCAGGCGTTCCGAAGAAAAGCCGAGAAGTTTCACGGGAAAGAATTGGCGCGCGATGCAGGATTCGAACCTGCGGCCTTTGGCTTCGGAGCGGCGATGTACTGAATACCCGAATAGTCCCGAATCATCCCGAAGCGTGTTGTCTGGCACGGTTAGCGGGGACCAGGCGTCCCGCGAAATCCCTCAAAAACCGTTCCTTCCCGCAGATTTTGGTGGCTC
>JAHFDP010000115.1 GCA_023248955.1 Deltaproteobacteria bacterium | reverse complement strand
CATCCGGAAGATCTGCAGAGCCTCATTCCTGGTCAGTACGTCAGCATCACGTTCGAGCGTGTGCAGAACAACGACTGGGTGCAGAGCATCAATCAAGGTGGCCGGTAATCAACTGGTTGAATAAACTAGTTGTCTAGCTCGACGGTGACGTTGTGGGCGACGGTGTCGAACGTGATGACGCCGTTCGCCCACAGTCCGTTGCCGAGCAGTCCCGCCAGCGGCATTCCTCCTTGCGAGAGGCTGCTGCGCACGCAGGTGCCGGTGGGCGTCAACGTTAGCGAGCCGAGTTGGACGGTGCGCGGAGCGAGTGTGCTGGCGAGGGAGTTGGCGCCGGCCCCGTGCAACGCGAGCGTGGCGCCGGTGGGTTCGCTTGGCAGATAGTCGGCCGCGATGGCGTAGGCGCCAGCCATTCCCGTGTCCAACCCAAAAAGTGCCGCGCGCCCGCCTTCCACGCGGGCTTCCACCGCGAGATCGAGCCCGGCCATTCGGTAGGGCACCGTCGCGGAGCGGGCGTGCGATGGCTTGGGTGATCCGCGCTCGATGCGAAGTTGATGAGCGCCCAAATCGATGGCGACGGTCAGACCAGCGAGCGCCTGTTGCGGCGCAAGAATGCCCTCGATACCGGCGCGATCGAGATCGTCGAGGTCCATCACCAAGACCGGCGTGTTGCGGAGCGTGGCCGCGCCGAGCGTGAGCACCGGCAGGATCGCCAAGTGCGCACTGGCTCGTCCACCCGCGCCGGCCACGCGCACAGGGAATCCCGCTTTGGTAAGCCGGAGATGAAGTTTGTTTGCGAGCCGCGACGAGATCACCGTGTCGCTGGCACCCGAGTCGATGACGAAACCGGTCGGCCCTGTTCCCGCATTGGCCAGCGTAAGTGGGAAGGGCGCCTTGGCGGAGGTCGGCAACGTGGTGGACGCGGCGAGATCGACGGACGGCACAGCGATCCTCTTTCGGTACAGCTTGGCATCGGCGCAGGCGCGGCCCGTCGGATCGCCAAGCGCACAGAGACGAACGGCGGCGCGCGACAATCCAGCGGGGTTGCGTTCGGCGTGCGCGATCATCCAAGCGAGCTCGGCGGCCGGCCGATCCTCCGCATCGAGTTTTGTCGCCAACGTTCGTGCGAGCGCAAGATCCCAATGAGCCAGGGCCACGCGCGCACGCAAGTAGATCTCCTCCTGCGGACCGTTCGACGGGAGCGACAACGCGCCCTCGAGATCGCCGTGGGTCAGTGCCAACGCGGCGGGCGAGGGCCCGAGCGGCAATGCAGCAAGGAGCGGAGCAAGGAGGATCGGCAGCATGAGAGCTGCAACCCCTCAGCGCAGAAATTCTTCCCGACGCCTTCGAATTACTTTTTCGAGGCCAACTTCGTGCGTCGCGCATGGCGTTCGAGCGCCAGCTCAAGGAGTCGCGTCACGAGTGCGCGGGGCTTGATTCCGCTCGCTTCCCAAAGTTTCGGGTACATCGAAATCGCGGTGAATCCGGGAATGGTGTTGATCTCGTTCAGCACGGCGGTTCCGTCCGTGCGTAGGAAAAAATCGACGCGGGCCATGCCGGCGCACTCGAGGCAGCTGAAGGCATCGAGGGCGAGCTTCTGCATCGTGGCGAGCGTTTTCACAGGAAGCTCGACTGGTATTTTGAGTATCGCTCCACTCTCGTCAATATATTTTGCGTCGTAAGAATAGAAGCCGTCTTTGTGGCGTACTTCGATTTCGCCGGCGACGGAGGCGATGGGATCGTCGTTGCCCAGCACGGCGATTTCGATTTCGCGCCCGACCACCGCGGCTTCGGCCAGCGCCTTGGTGTCGAATTCGAACGCGTGCGCGATTGCAGCGCGCAGCTCGGCGGCGTTGTCGACGCGGCGAACGCCGACCGACGAACCGAGGTTGGCGGGTTTGGTAAAGAGCGGGAATCCCACCTCGGCGGCGCGCGCGCAGACGGCGGCGGGGTCGCGATCGAAATCGAATTGGCGCAAGGCGCGGAACGGCGTGATGGGCAAACCGGCGTCGTGCAAGAGCCGCTTCATGACGTCTTTATCCATGCCGACGGCCGAGCCGAGCACGCCTGCGCCGACGTAGGGAAGACCCGCCAATTCGAGGAGACCTTGCACCGTCCCGTCTTCGCCCATCGGTCCATGCAGCACGGGGAAGACCACGTCGACCGGCTGCGATTCGGTCGCCGAAGTCAGGCCGCCACCTTCGCGCGGTGAGAGCGATACGTCGCGGCCGTTGTCGACCAAATGTGCGTTGCGTGGATCGCCGACGGCGGTCAGCAGGAGCGATTCGGGTTGCGAAAGCCAGCGACCGCTGCGGTCGATGCCGATCAGAATCGGTTCGAAGCGGTCGCGGTCGAGCGCGAGAAAAACGTTGCGTGCGGAGAGGAGCGAGACTTCGTGCTCGGCGGATCGACCGCCGAAGAGGATGGCGACGCGGAGACGGGACATGGCCGCGGATTGTATCCGAAGTGGCGGCGGCCGGAGCGCTGGCGCCTGTGTGGACGGTCATTCCACATGGAAAACGACGGCATGTACATTGCGAGGATGCGATTAATAGGCTAGCATTATGCTATGCCAGCACTTCACATCCGCAACGTCGACGATGCGGTGGTGACGGCGCTCAAACGCCGCGCCGCTGCCCACAATCGGAGTCTCGAAGGTGAGCTTCGAGAGGTGCTTGAACAAATCGCGTTTCCGCGGCGCTCGTTGCAGAAGCGCTCGCCTGGCGGAAAATTGCCTCTGAAGACCGTCAACGTTGGTGCGAAGACGAATTACGGTCGCGATGAAATCTATGGCGACGACGCGCGGTAAACCGGCGCTCCTCGACACGAACGTTCTCATCGATGCGACCGATGTGGGGCGTGCGCGCCATCGGGCCGCGCGTGCGCTTGTCGAGCGCCGGTCCGGGCTGGTGATCTGCGCGCAGGTGGTGCGGGAGTTCCTTGCCGTGTCGACACGGTCCGTTGAGCACAACGGTCTCGGTCTTTCGATCGCCGACGCGCTCGACAACCTCGCCGTCTTTCGCCAGGTCGCGCGGCTTCTGCCCGAGGAGAAACCCGTTCTGCCTCATCTGCTCGCCTTGCTGCGGAGCGTACCGTGCCAGGGCAAGTCGATTCACGACGCAGCGATTGTAGCCACAATGTGGACACACCGCGTGCGCATGCTGGTCACGTCGAATCCGCGGCACTTCGCGCGGTTTGGCTCGACGATCGAAATCGTCGAGCTGAATTAGCGCGCTACTCCTCGATTTGCGCCGGGTTGCGTAGAGCCAGGACGTGCCACAGGTAGAGCCCCGTCACCGGCCCTTCGGCAACGCCACGCAGTTCGAAAAGTTGTGGCGCGGCCAGCATCACCGACTGCATCGAAAAGCGATCCCGCGGATAGGACGTAACGATCCACTCAGTATCGAATGACCGAACCGCCGACGCGATCACCTCGGGACCAACTGGCGCGTTCTCGCAGCGCTGCTCGTCGCACAACGCGCCGTCGACGACTGCGTGGTGCCAGCGCCAGAAAAGATGCGGGCGTCCCGCGTAAAGCACGGCGGGATCGTATGCGACGATGTAGCGATATTCCGGAAGGCTGGCGTAGAGGACGCCCGTCAGAAACGGATCATCAGTGAAGAGCATGGAGCCCGCGGGGACGGATTTTCGAACGATCGCGGCCATCTTTTCGAACGTTGCCGGCGGATCGATGTAGCGATTTCCCAGCGCCCATGCCGCGCGGACGTTATGCGC
>JAHFDP010000013.1:39354-66704 GCA_023248955.1 Deltaproteobacteria bacterium | reverse complement strand
TTCGGTCTGCACGACACGAGCGTTGCCGGCCTGGACTTTGACCTCTTCCTTGTCCTTGGGAATGGGATTTAATTCGGCCATCTCGTACGCTCGATTAGTGCGCGATTAAAGCGGACCGGAAATGCCGCCGTCTTTTCGAATTCGCCAAAAGTGGAGAATCATCAAAACGCTGGCCAGAATTGGAAAGAGAATGCAGTGGAGCACGTAGAAACGCAGCAACGTTGGCGCGCCGACCACGGTGCCTCCGGTCAACAACGCGCGGACGTCATAGCGCGGCGTCATGCCCAGTTGCGAACCAAAGGGGCCTTCGTTTCCGAGCAGCGGTGTGGCGCGGGCCATGTTGGTGCCGACGGTCACGGCCCAAATCGCCAACTGATCCCACGGAAGCAGATAGCCCGTGAACGAAAGGAGCAGCGTAATGGTCAAAAGGTTCACGCCAACGACCCAGTTAAATTCGCGCGGCGGTTTATAGGAACCGGTCATAAAAACGCGGAACATGTGTAGCCACACGAAAATCACCATGCCGTGCGCCGCCCAGCGGTGCATGTTGCGCATAATCATGCCGAACGGGACATCGAAATCGAGGTATTTAACGTCCCAGTAAGCATATTCCGCAGTGGGCCGGTAATAGAACATCAGGACCACGCCGGTGACCACCGTGCACAGATAAAGCAAGAACGTCAGACCGCCGGCACACCAGGTATGGCGATAACGAATGCCGTGACGCCGCATCTTCGACGGATGCAGGTGCAACCAAACGTTGGCGGAGACCTGCAAGACACGGTTGCGCGGCGTGTCCTCGTAGCCGTGGCGGAAGATCGATCGCCAAACGTAGTTATTGGTGAGCGCTTCGACAAGCGAGGGTTTGGTGGGTTCTTCAGCTGCCATTGATCTCTCGATTAGCTGCTAAATTTGAGGAAAGCGCCCGGCGTATCCCACTGGCCGAGCTCGTAGCGGTAGCGCATCGCCTTGTCGACGAGGATTTGTCCGTCGTCGGCGAGCTTGATGGCGGCGCGCTCCAGAGGACGCGGCGTGGGGCCTTCGAAATTGACGCCGTCTTTGGTGTAGCCGGATCCGTGGCACGGACACTTGAATTTGTTCTCGGGACCGAGCCAGCGCGGCGTACAGCCGAGGTGCGTGCAAATGGCGATCAGCGCGTAGAAACCGGTGTCGGTGCGGATGACCCACACGCGTTGGCTCTTGATCCAGCGATCGTCGACGGCGCCCGGAATGTAATCTTTGGGAAGGCCTGCCTTGAATGCGGTGGCCGGCTCGAAGAGGACGCGCGGGAAAAGCATGCGCACAATGGCCAGGGTGACCGCGCCGAACATTCCCAGAATGGAGAAGGACGCGCCCAGCGAAAGCAGATTACGCCGCGACCAGATGTGTTCGCCGGAATCCTGGGTGCGATCGCCGCCGGGCATCAAAACCTCCTCGAGAAACGGGTGCGTTGTAGGGCCGAGCCGCCGGTCAAGTCAAGAATAAGCGGCGCGAACTTCGGATTGACATCACCGGGGACGTTCGATTACCAACGTCGCGCATGACGCCACTCGAGAACTTCTGGCTCATCATCTCCAAGCCGGACAACATTCCGATCGTCTTCATGATCATCTTGGTGGGTTTCTCGACCTATCTCTCGTTCGCAGAGGGTGGGCGAAACGACAAGCTGATCGAGCAGGGGCGCAAGGATCAGATTCTGCGCAGAATGCAGGAGTAGCGTTCGCGTTCTAGATCTTCTTCTGCGCGTAAACCTGCGGCAGAACCTTTTTCACGAGCTTGGCTAGGGCTTCACCGTCGATCAGATCGACCGGCGTTCCTCGTGCTTCTGCGCGCGCGTCTTCGCTGAATCCGCCGAGCGTAAGCAGAATCCCCTTGCCGACGAACTCCGCGCGGCTGGCGTCGAGCATGCTGCGCACTTCGTCCGCACCGACGATTCCAAGCGGCGGCGACCAGAGTCCGTGAATCGACACGCGCGCGCCGCGGATGGGCGTGGAGTCTACCGCCAACACGTCGACCGTTTCGCTGGAGCGATCGGATTTCTCGACTGCGAAACCCATCTCCGCAAAGAGAAGGATGACGAGCCGCTGAAATCCTTCGATGCCGAAGCCGCGTACCCAATCGAGTTCACCAGTGCCGGCGCCGGAAACCATGGCCGCTGGGTGAACGGGGGTGTTTTTGCCCATCCAGAGAATGAGGACAAAGCCGATTAGCGTGGCGAAAAATGCGACGACGAGAACACCCATGGGCCGCGCAGGTAGCATCCGGGCCAGGAATGAGTCAAACCTTGACAGCAATCGATCACGCCGCTACGGTCCCCGCGAATTTTGGGGCTGTAGCTCAGTTGGGAGAGCGCTAGAATCGCACTCTAGAGGTCGCTGGTTCGATCCCAGTCAGCTCCACATCCAACCCGGCCAAAGTGCCGGGTTTTTTATTTCTGGGTGCAAACTTCCGCACCCGTTTGGGTGCATGGTGCAGGCTGGGTGCAAGGGGATCCGAAATATTCAATTGCGACAGATGCCGATTCTGGCGTGCCATTGTTCCGGTTGCACTGCGACGTACACCGCGAGGCTTTATGCTATTAAATCCTCATGGCCAAGCCAACCGCCATCCCCGAGGAACTCCCCGCCTACACCGCGCCGCGCGCGGCGCAGACCGTGCGACTATCCCCCTCGACGCTGCGACTTTGGGCCTGCGGCGACGGTGACCACAAAGCGCTCTTCTCCCCCGCCGACCGCTCGCCGCTCACGCTTTCATTTAACAACCTGGTCGAAGCGTTCGTCCTCGCCTCGATGCGCCGCGTCCACGGCGTCTCGATGCAAAAAGTCCGCAAAGCGCTGCGTTTCGTCGGCGACAAGCTGCGCGTAGATCGACCGCTCATTCACTCCCGTTTCCGGACTGACGGCGTTCACCTTTTCGTCGAAGAGGCCGACAAGCTGCTCATCGTATCGAGCGAGGGGCAGGCGCTCCTTCGCGACGTTCTCGACGCCAGCCTTGCGCGCATCGAATGGGGCGGCGAAGTTGCCGAGCGGCTTTTCCCGTGGGTTCGCGCGAATTTTGAAGGACCGAAAAACATTGTCATCGATCCCCGCCGAGGCTTCGGTCAGCCGGTGATTGCGGGTACCGGCATTCAGGCGCGCATCGTCACCGAACGGCATCGCGCGGGAGAGTCGATTTCCGCGCTGGCCGAGGATTACCGTCTCAACGTCGAGCAGATCGAAGACGCGATCCGGTGCGAGACGCGTGAAGCTGCGTGAGCCGTTCACTTTCTTCGTCGATCGTTCGCTCGGCCGCAAATTAGCCGAACGCTTGCGTGCGCAGGGATTCGCCGTTGAAATGCACGACGATCACTTCGCCATTGATGCGACGGACACCACGTGGCTCACCGACGTGGGCCGTCGCGGTTGGATTGTGCTCACGAAAGACAAAGCCATTCGCCGCAATGCGCTCGAACGGGAGGCGCTCGTATCGTCGAATGTTGCTTGCTTCATGTTGGGACGAGGCGATCTGTCGTCCGATCAGATGGTGACAGCGTTCGTCGCGGCAATGCCTCGAATGCAGCGCGTCCTGCGCCGTAGCGAACCGCCACTCGCTGCGAGTGTTTCTGCTCTGGGATCCGTGGCTGTGTTAATGGAAAACGGCGCGTTGCTCTCGTCTCCGCGGCAGGTCAAATAGAATCTTTTAAAGATGCACACTGAAGGAAACGATTGTCGGCAGCCGTTATCCATCGTCAAAAACAAGAGTGCCATGAACGCCATGCTTCAAATGGACAAGATCGACCTGAAACGTCTAAGGGAAGCGGCAACCGAATAGGCAATCGGCCAAACGCGAGGAGACGCCCATGGGCGCGATGAACAACGGCGATACGGCATTCGTTTTGGTGAGCGCGGCGCTGGTGTGTCTGATGACACCCGGCCTGGCGTTCTTTTACGGAGGGCTCGTCCGACGCAAGAACGTGCTCACCATCATGATGCAGAGCTTCATCGCCATGGGCGTGGTGACGGTGCTCTGGATGTTCGGCGGATTTAGTCTGGCGTTCGGCTCGGACATCGGTGGCGTCATTGGCAATCCGCTCGACTACTTCGCGTTGAATGGCGTCGGAATGGAGCCCAATCCCGGCTACGGGCCAACCATTCCATTTCTCGTTTTCTTTGCCTACCAGGCCATGTTCGCGGTCATCACGCCAGCGCTCATTACGGGCGCGTTCGCCGATCGCGTGACCTTCAAGGCCTTCCTCGCATTCCTCGTGGGCTGGACGCTGCTCGTCTACATCCCGTTCGCGCATTGGATTTGGGGCGGCGGCTTCCTCGCCAAGTGGGGCCTCGTAGACTTCGCGGGCGGTGTGGTGGTGCACGTCAGCGCGGGCATCGCGGCGCTGGCCTCGGTCATCTACGTCGGACGACGCAAGCTCAAGAACGGAGAGAGCACCGCGCCACACAACATCGCGTTCGTCGCGCTGGGCACGGGCCTCTTGTGGTTCGGCTGGTTCGGTTTCAACGGCGGAAGCGCGTTGGCGGCCAACGGTATCGCGGCGACGGCGTTCGTCAACACCGACATCGCCGGCGCGGTGGCGATGATCGCGTGGCTGGCCATCTCCTGGATGCGCGAGGGCAAACCTACGATGGTGGGTGCGCTCACCGGCGCGGTGGCGGGCCTGGCGACGATCACGCCAGCAGCGGGCTATGTGCGACCCTGGGCCGCAGCGCTAATCGGATTGGCCTCCGCGATCGTGTGTTACGGCGCCGTGCAGATCCGCGCTCGGCGCGGTTGGGACGATGCGCTCGACGTCTGGGGCGTACACGGTGTCGGCGGCATTCTCGGAACCATCCTGACCGGTGTGTTCGCTAGCGCTGTGGTCAACGGAGTTTCTGGCGCTGTCGAGGGAAATTGGCGCCAACTCGGCGTGCAGTGTGCCGGTGTTTTGCTAACGGGTGCGTATTCGTTTGGCGTGACACTTGGTCTCCTGAAGATCATCGATCTGTTCACGCCGGTTCGCGTGTCGGAGACGGTTGAGGAGAAGGGACTCGACGTCGAACTGCACGGCGAAACGGCGTACGATTTGGATGTTGCGGCGTAGGCTCGGCCGGTCCCTATTCCACTGAAATTCCGGCGCCCTGCTCCACGGTTCCAATCACATCGGCCGCGGCGATTCCTACTTCGCGCAACGCTTTCACGCACGCGTCAGCACGCTGCCGCGGTAGCGACGCCAGAAGACCGCCGTTGGTCTGCGCATCCGCCAACATCACGCGCGCGATTTCACCAATCGCATCGCCAAAACGGACGCCGTTCTCGAGCGCAAATTGGAGGTTCGCCCGCGTTCCTCCAGGAATTGCGCCGCGACCCGCCAACTCGAATGCCTCCGGCAGCACTGGAACCGATCTTGACAAAATTCGTGCATGCGTTGCGCTGGCCACCATCATCCCGCGCAAGTGGCCGAGGAGCCCGAAGCCGGTCACATCGGTCATGGCGTGCACCTCCCATTCGGGGCGCCGCAAGATTTCGCTCGCCGCGCGGTTGAGCTCCGCCATTTGCGCCGTCGCGCGCGCGATGAGGTCCAGCGCGGCCCAGCCGCGTTTGATGGCGGTGGTGATGATACCGATGCCAAGCGGCTTGGTCAGGACCAGCGCATCGCCGGCGCGCGCTCCGGTGTTGCGCAAGATTCGCTTCACGTCGATGAGGCCCGTGACGCACAATCCGTACTTCGGCTCCGGATCATCGATGGAGTGGCCACCGACGATGGCGATGCCCGCCTCCGCCGCCTTGTCCTGACCACCGCGCAAAATGTCGGCCATCACGTCGGTGCCGAGCTTCTCCACGGGAAAACCGATCACCGCGAGCGCAAACAGCGGCTGCCCGCCCATGGCGTAGATGTCGCTGATGGCGTTCGCTGCGGCGATCTGCCCGAAGGCGTAAGGATCGTCGACGACCGGCGTAAAAAAATCCACGGTCTGAACGAGCGCGCGATCATCGTCCAGACGAAAAACCGCCGCGTCGTCACCGGTCTCGGTGCCAACCAGAATGCGATCGTCTCGCGACTTCACCGGAGCGATCTCCTGCACGCGGCGCAGGACCTGCGCCAAGTCCGCTGGGCGGATCTTGCAGGCTCAACCCGCGCCGTGACTGAACGCGGTGAGCTTCACGGGATCGCTGTGATCGCGCACGGCCCCAAGATTACCGCGTTCTGGCGCGCGTGGTATTGAGTAGCGCGTGCCACCGACCGTTCGATTCGTGGAAAATCCCGCGCGACTTCCGGCGGCGCCGCCGGGGCGTGTGGCGCTGGTGGATTTGGCGTTCGCCAGTGGAGATGCGTTTCGCACGGTGACCGAGCCGTTCATCGAAGCGCTGGGAACGCGGCTGGCGATTTGGATCGATCACCATGAGCACGTGATCGGTTGGGGATTGTGGAGACACGATCTTAGGTTTTGTCTGGTGCCTTCGACCAGCGCGCATGCGTGTCCGGAGTTGGTCACCAAAGAAGTCGTGCGCGCGGCGGGTGCGGTCGATGTGGTTCTCGCGCACGCTGATTTTGACGGCCTGCTCTCCGCGGTGAAATTTCTGCGCGGCGGTGAAGCGCCTTACGCGGAATCCGACGAAGATGCGCGCGCCGTCGACAGTCCCGGTCGCGGGCACACGCTCAGCGAACGCGGCAAAATGATCTCCGCTGCACTCGATGAAAGTCGCGCAACCGAAAGCGGCGCCGTGCGCGAAGCGCTGCGCCAAGCGGTCTGCGCCGAACTCGCTACCCGCGACGATTTTTCGCTCGAGTTGCACGGACGACTTTCAAAATTGGCCCAAGCGCATCAGAAACGTCAGCAACGCGCCGATGCGCTCGGGGCCACCGCGAAGGAGGAAGCGCCGGGAGTAGGCGTCATTCGCGCGCCGCACGCGCTCGAGGGCAGCGAACGCAAAGCCGCGCTGCGCTCCGCCGAAGAGCGCTGGGCCGTCGGCGTGGTGATCGAGCCAGGCAAAGTGACCGCCGCAACTTTTCGCGCCGATCTCGATCTGGCGGAAGTTCCCGGACTCGACATTGGTCGCGCCGATTATCGATTCGGAAAACAGCAGGACGACGGCAGCGCCGTGATCGCCGGACTCGCAAAATTGATCGCGCACTCGCAAAAACGATGACGCCGCGCCGCGAACTGGGCGTGCTTCTACTGCTCGCAGCAGTACAGTTCGTCAACGTCCTCGAATTCATGATGGTGATGCCGTTGGGGCCCTATTTTTTGCCCGCACTCGGCATTCGTCCGGACCAACTCGGCCTCGTCGGCGCCGCCTACACCATCACCGCCGCTGCCGCCGGTCTGCTCGGCGCGCGTTTTCTCGATCGCTTCGATCGCCGTTCTGCACTGGCTTTTTCACTGATCGGACTCTTGGTCGGCACGGCCGCTGGAGGATTCGCGCGGGGCCTGGTCTCGCTGCTCGTCGCGCGCGCGTTGGCGGGCGCGTTCGGGGGTCCGGCGACGACGCTCACCATGAGCATCGTCGCCGATCTCATTCCCGCCGAGCGGCGCGGACGCGCACTTTCGCTGGTGATGACCGCGCAGTCGATCTCCTCGGTGATGGGGCTCCCGACCGCGCTGTGGCTAGCGCAGCTCGGCGGATGGCGACTTCCCTTTTTCGGCGTAGCGGGATTCGGACTCGTCCTCGTCGCCGTGGCTGTGTGGCTCTTGCCCTCGTTTCGCGGGCATCTCGACATTCCCAGCTATGCAGGTCCCGCGCTGTGGCGGCGCCGCACCGTTCTCTTTTCCTGGACGACGACCGCAGTCGTCATGGCTAGCGGCTTCGCGATTCTGCCGTTCTTTCCCGCCTACCTCGTCGGCAATCTTGGATTTCCACGCGAGCGGCTTTCGCTCATGTACCTCGCGGGGGGATTGACCAGCCTATTCATTCTTCGCCGCGTCGGGCGTGCCGTCGATCGCTTTGGATCCACGCGCATCGGGACGGTGGGATCACTGCTCTTTGCCCTGCTCGTCGCTTTGGTCTTCGGCTTCGAGCTGCGCCCGCTTCCCGTTATCGCCTTCTACGTCACTTTCGCGATTGCGCTTTCGCTGCGCAACGTGGCCTACCAGGTGCTCGCGTCGAAAGTTCCCGCGGCCCCCGAGCGCGCGCAGTTCCAGTCGATTCAATCGGCCACGCAACATGTCGCCATGGCCCTGGGCGGTGCCATCGGCAGCGCGCTCACCAGCACAGCGGCTAACGGAGAAACGCTGGTGGGAATGCCGCGGGTGGCCGCGCTTTCCGTGGTGCTCTGCGCGATCGTGCCGCTGCTGCTTCGGCGCGTGGAGCGCGGCGTAATGCGCCCGTAGGAATTTCGGGTCGCGGAAGGTTGCTGGTACAATTTAGGACTCGTTTCGAGGGAGGCTTGACATGAAGCGTGCGCTCCTCTTTGCGGCGTTGGCTTGGGCCTGCTCGTCATCCCCGGCCGACAATGGCGGCGACGATACGTCGGGCGGTACCTCTAGCGGCGGTACCTCTAGCGGCGGTACCTCTAGCGGCGGTACTTCTAGCGGCGGTACTTCTAGCGGCGGTACTTCTAGCGGCGGTACTTCTAGCGGCGGAACCTCAAGCGGTGGCACCTCGAGTGGTGGCACCTCGAGTGGTGGCACCTCGAGCGGTGGTACTTCGAGCGGTGGTACTTCGAGCGGCGGCACCTCGAGCGGCGGGACCGGTTCCTGCCAAGTCGACGCTGACTGCGCGACCGCGTCGCTGCCACCGTGTGCGTCCACCGTCTGCGGCACCAGTTGCGCAACCTGCGATCAGAGCTCCGGCATCTGCGGCACCAATCAACTTCCCGCCTGCGCCGCAATAACTTCCATTCCCAAAGCCACGCTGGCCTCGCCCGTTCTCGAAGGACTCTGCTGCAGCACCGGCGGAACCACCTCACTCCCCTCGCTCTTCGATCTCGCCTCCGACAACACGCACTTGTTCGCGCTCGGTAGCGCCTCGTCCGGCGGCGGATTTTTCGCGGGCACCACCTCCGCTGGGCAACTCGCCAAAATCGTCATCCCCAAAATGAACTTCGCGGTCTGGGCCTTTTTCTCCGACGACGCCAAACACATCGCCATCTTCGGCGACATCGGCGCGGCCGACGGCGCACCGGCCTTCTTCATCACTGCCGCCGATGGCAGCGGCGCGGCCCAAGTGGACAAAGAGATCCTGATCCCGCAAGCCGCGCTGCACGTTGGCCCAACCGTGGTCTATGAGAGCAAAGCGAACAACGCGAACCAGGACACGCAGCTCAAACTCATCTCCTGGACCAGCACTACGCCGACGCTGCTCGAGGTAAACCCCAACGACTTCGCGCAAAATGCCTCCGGCACCCGCGTCTCGTGGGAAGTCGGTTCGCCGCTCAATACATTGAAAACCGTCGAGGCGTCCGCGCCCACGGCGGTCCACACGCTGTCCACGTCGGTCCTCGACTACACTTGGTCGCCCGACGGGGCGCACATTTTCTGGATCGAGGTCTCCGGCGCGCTCAAGCTCGCGAGTTGGGACGGCAGCGGCGTCCAGACACTCTCGGCTGGAACGGTTTCGTCGGTGCAGTTTTCCGCCGATGGCGCGCTGCTGACTTACGTCACGCAGGACGCGAACAACATCGAGACGGTGCACGTTCACCCGATTAGCGCCGGAAGCACCAGCGCCGACTGGTCCTACGTGCCGCAGCACTGCACGCGAATCACGGGGTCGCCATTCAATGGATCGACGGACGGCGGAACGTTGATCGACAGCGCAACGAATTGCGAAGTGGACGGCGGGTTCGCCGAGCTCCAGGACGCGGGAACGCTGGAACACTGCGAGCCCGTTCCCTCGTTTATTTTTCCGGCCTTCTCGGGCGACGGCCAACGGCTCGCCTTCTCCGTCGATGATGGCGTGTCGGTTCAGCTCCAAGCGATTCCCACCAATGCCGCAACAAATGACAAACCCGTTTCCGTCGGTGAACCCAAGGACGATCCACTCGCGGGTGGCGTTGAAGCCTTCATGCCGGTCGATTGGATTCCGCCTTCGGGAAGCGGCGCCGATGCGGCGTTGATGCTCTTTAGCGCCGTGACCGATCCGATCACGGGCGAGATCGGGGGCAGCACCTACGGCGAGCTTCGGGTCGCGCCGATCAAAGGCGACCTCGCAGGCACTTGCGCATCCAGCGGTTTCGAAAGCACCGCCTCGACGACCATCAAGGTCGTGCAGAACGTCTCGGCCGCCGTGGCTGCAACGTCGCTCGACGGCGTCAACGCACAGGGAACCAACGTTCGGCTCTATGGCTTTTCACAGGCTGGCGACGCCCTCTACTACCTCGTCCCGACCGATCCAGCGGGATATGCCACGCTGCGTGCGCTCGCCTTATCGATGACGAGCACGGAGAAAAGCACCACGACCACCAAGTCGCCATTTCTCACGACCAACACGACGACCAACACGGCCACCACGTCGACCGATACCGCTATGCCCGGCGTGATCAACGTGGGCGGCGACGCGCCGTTGCCACAGTGGGCGAATGGCCACTACCTCGTTTACGAAACCAACATGCCCAACGACGGCACCGGCAACGGCGATCTGGTGGTGGAAAAACTCGGCGCGGCGACGGGAGGCAAAGTGGCGAGCGGCGTGACTTCGTGGCGCGTGCGTGCCGATGGAAGCGTCGTCTACGCCATCGACGACGCGTCGGGCGAGAGCCTCTATCTGCTAACGCTGCCGTAACGCGGTCTCGTGCGCGCGCTCCTCGCGGCAGCGGTTGTGATCACCGGTGTCGGGCCGCGCGAGGCGGACCTGGCCTGGGATGATGCCGCCACGCCCATCGCCTTGGTGCCGCAGCCCTTCGCGCCGCCGCTGGTAACCGATGCGACCGCACGTGTTCACCATCTCCATCTTTCCGGCCTTTCACCGGCAACGAGCTATGCCGCCACGCTCGGCACCACGCAAGCGCGCTTCACGACTGCGCCTGCCGCTCCAGTGCGGCAGGTGAAATTTCTGGTCTATGGCGACAACCGCACCAACACTGACGATCACGCGGCGGTGGTGCGCGCGATCCTGTCGCAGGAATCCGATCTCGACTTCGCCCTGCACACCGGTGACTTGGCGCAGAACTATCCGTTCAGTCAGCAGTGGGCGCATTTCTTCGAGGTGGAGCACGATCTGCTCGCGCGGCTGCCGATCTTCGTGGCCATCGGAAATCACGAGACGATGGATCTGCTCAACGAATATGCGCGCTGGTTCGCGCCGCCGACGTGGGATCCCGACCGCTTGGCGCGGTTTCACGCTTTCGATTGGGGACAGGTACACATTGTGTTGCTCGATTCTTTCGATACCGCGAGGCGCTCTGGAAACTTGCACCTTGGGCTGCGTCCCGGCGTTTCCGATGCGCAGCTCGAATGGCTTCGCGCCGACCTCACGGCCGCTCAAGCGCGCGGCCAAGTGATCTTCGCAGCGGTACACCAGGGACCCTTCAGCCATCCCGCTCCCGACACGGGCCACGGCGGCTCGCCAGATGTGGAGCACAAAGTCGTGCCGCTCCTCGTCGAACACGGCGCCGTGGCGATCTTTGCAGGGCACGATCACTTTTACGAACGCGGCCGTCTGGGCGATCTCGACTACTTCGTCGCTGGAGGCGGCGGCGCGCCACTCTACGATGTGCAGGCACACGCACCAGGCGTGATCGTAGCGCGTAAGACATTGTCATACGTGGTGATCGAGGTCGACGATCAGGCCGTGAAGGGCTACGCGCGCGACGCGCAAAACGCGGTGTTCGACACCTTCGTGTTGCCAACGCTCAACGGGGCGCAGCGATGAGAATTCTCTACGGCGTGGTTGGCGAAGGCATGGGTCACGCCATTCGATCGCGCGTGATTCTCGAGGAGCTGACGCAGAAACATGAGGTGCAAATCGTGGCCTCCGGTCGTGCGCACGATTTTTTGAAGCGACGGTTCGAAGGCGCGGCGAAGGTCAACCACATCTGGGGACTGACGCTCAACTACCACGACAACGAGGTCAAAAAATTCGCCACTGCCGTGCAAAACGTCCGTGGCGCGCTGGCGCAAGGCGGCTTGCCCGAAAATCTCACGCGCTACTTTCAGATGATGCTCGACTTCGCGCCGCAAGTGGTCATCAGCGATTTCGAAAGCTGGAGTTACCTCTTCGCGCTCTCCGAGCGGCTGCCGGTGATCAGCATCGACAACATGCAGATCATCAACCGCTGTGCGCACGACGAATCTATCTTGACGAATCACCACGCGAGCTTTCAGTTGGCCAAGACGATCGTGAAAGCGAAGTGTCCGTTTGCTTCGCACTACCTCGTCTCGACTTTTTTCTATGCGCCGGTGCGCAAGGACAAGACGACGTTGGTGCCGCCGATTTTGCGGCCCGACATTCTCGCGGCGCGCGCGCAAGTTCGACAGGGCGATCACCTGCTCGTCTACCAGACCAGCGACACCAACTCGCGGCTGCCGGCGATCTTGGCGACGCTCCCCGTGCCGTGCCACGTCTATGGACTGCGCCGCGATCTCGCGCGGGACGTCATCGAGGGCAACATCACTTACCGTCCCTTTTCCGAAGCCGCATTTATCGAAGATCTGGCGACCGCGCGCGGCGTCTTGGCCGGCGGCGGATTTACGTTGATGGGCGAAGCGATCTATTTGCGCAAACCATTCTTGGCGGTTCCGCTGGCGGGACAATTCGAGCAGATCATCAACGGGCGCTACCTCGAACAGCTCGGCTACGGCGCCATGGTCGAGGAGCTCACGTCGGACGCGGCGAAAACCTTTTTAGAAAAAATCCCCGACTACCAGCGCGCCCTCGCGAGCTACGATCAAGAGGGCAACACACGACTCTTTTCGGAGTTGGAAACGCTACTCGATCGCGCCGCCGGCGGACTGTTGTGATCTGAATTAATACAAAAAAACTTGCGCAAACGTCATGCCACCCAGGTATCCGCGGCTTCGCGGATTCGTTCTCGGGACGCATGGCTCGTCACTTTTTCATCGTTGTCCTAGTAGCGATTTCCGCCTGCGGTCCCGTCCAACTTCGCGGGTCCAACAGCACGGATGTCCACGCGGGCAACGTTAGCTTTCCGGTTCGCACCACGGGTGTTCGTTTGCTGCGAACGGATACGGGCGCTATTCGCGAAGTCCATCTTTTCGCCGCCGACGCTGGCGATGCTTGCACCAGTGTTGCCGGCGAATCGGCCACCACGCACCTCGTGCATGTGCATGTGTTTGGACAACCCCCAGGAAAATATTCAGTATCGTCGGCACAAGACTCCGCATCCGTCGATACGCCGCTAGCCGCACGCATCACGGTGCTCAAGGGTGATGATGTTCTTGCAACCGCCAACGCGGGGCAGGTGATTTTGGGCGAGCTGACCGAAGGAAGCATCTCCGTGACGGTGCGCTCCACGCTCGAGGACGGATCGACGCTCAACTTCGATCTGGTGGCGAACGCCTGCGAATAACTTCTAGCTGCCGCTCCATTCCGCGCCCATCGTTCCCAGCGTCTGGAAAATCCAGCCCGCACCCGGTTGCGGCTGATCGATTTGAAGCGTGGCGCCAAACGTGACCGACCACGTTGCGTTTAGCGTCTTTTTCGCGTGCAGCATTCCGATCTCCGCGCCCTGCCCGTCCACATAGGCCTCGTGCAACAGACCGACGCCGAGAATCCACGGCGGCACGGCCATTTCAAGGTTCGCACCCACGAGCCACGACGGCGGCGCTCCGGCCACGCCGGCCATTGCAACGAACGCGCCGCGCAATGGCAATTGGCGAATGTCCGCAACATTGGTGGTGTAGTGGTTCACCTCTGTGGTTAGCACGAGCATGAAGGGACGCCGGACAATCGCCACGTCGGCGTCGAACGCCAGTTGCGTGAAACTTCCATCTTGCAAACTGACCGAATGCTCGCGCTGGTAGCTAACGCCGTAGTGATTTGCACCCGCGCCGAGCCCGACGGAGAAGCCGAGCTCAGACTCGGTTGCCCATGCACAACCGAGCGCAAGCCGACCACCAGCGAGCCACGTTCCCACATGATCGCGGCGCAAATCGCCGTTGCGAACCGCCTCGTGCGCGATGGTCGCAAGCGGTGAAGCGCTGGCGTCCGCATCCAGCGTCCAGTCACCAAGTTCGAGGCTGCTCGTCAAATCGACGAAGTGGTGCACGTTGGCAATCTCGTCGGCAATAACGCGGTAAACCGTCCCAACACGGAGGTCGGAGAACCCGTTGTAAGTGATTCCGAACGCATTGATCAAAAGCCCCGCGCGAGGAAAAGCACCTGCCGTCAGCGTCTGCGAAATCGTCCAGTCTGGGACGTCCTCCTCGTCACCATCCCCGAAGTCTGAATCCGGGTCCGCCGCTACGCGCACGTCGGAATCTTCGTCAACCGCGGTGTCGCAAAAACAGGTTGGATCATCATCGCAAGAGCAGGTGACTTCCTCGGAATCCTCGGGCGCACCGCGCGCCACCGTGGGCGTGGCGACCAAGAGGGCGAGGAACGTGGCGTTGAGCATGATCAAAACGGACCTTCGCAAAAAAGAAGAAGGGCGCCAACCTTTCGGCGGCGCACTTCGACTTTGAACGCGCGCTACGGTTGTTTGCGCGGGTCGCGCCGCCACTCGCTGATGTTGGCCTGAATGGCGATGGTCGATTTTCCCTTGTGCTTATTTTCCGCCATCGCCGCATGCGCTTTTGGCGTGTCCGCGAACGGGTAAACTTGATCGAGCACCGGCCACACTTTGCCTTCGTCGACCAGTCGATTGGCGCGCTCGGCCTGATAAGCATTCGCGAAGTGGCTGCCGAGAATCTGCTTCTGCCGCATCCATAAATGGCGCACGTCAAACTCCAAATCGAATCCACTCGTCGCGCCGCAGATCACGATCTTGCCGAATTTTTTAGCCACGAAAACGCTGGTCCCAAACGTCTCGCCGCCGACGTGCTCGAACACGATGTCGGGATCGCGGCCCAGCGTGATCGCGCGCACCGCTTTTCCGAAACGGCGCATCTCCTCGAGGCGGTGCGTTTTCTGCTCGGGCGTTTCGTTCGGACGTTTGGCGATGTCGACAGCGGTGCGATCGATGACGCCAACCGCGCCGAGCGATCGCGCCAGCTCCGCTTTTTCCGGATTGGAAACCACCGCGATCGGATTGGCGCCTACGACTTTGCAGAGCTGAATCGCAAAAACCCCGAGTCCGCCCGCCGCGCCCCAGATGAGCACGTTGTCGCCCGGCTTCATTTTCGCCTGGTGAATCAGCATGCGGTAGGCGGTGAAATAGGTGAGGCCGTAGCTCGACGCGGAGAGCCAGTCGAGGTGTTTGGGTTTGTGCAAGAGCTGCTGCGCCTGCACGCGCGTGAATTGCGCGAAGCTGCCCCAGCTCGTTTCGTAGCCCCAAATTTTTTGATCGGAGCAGGCCATTGGATCGAGGCCATTGCATTCGGGACACTGCCCGCACGACTGGTTGCAATGGACGACCACTTCGTCGCCGACTTTCCAGCGTGTGACGTGCGTGCCGATTTTCCAGACGATGCCCGCGGCGTCGGAACCCGCGATGTGAAAAGGCTCCTTGTGCATTTTGAAAACGCTGACCGGTTTGCCGCGCGCCGCCCACACGCCGTTGAAGTTCACGCCCGCCGCCATGGTGAGCACGAGCACGTCGTTCGGGCCGACGGGAGGAAGATCGACCTCTTCGATTTGCATCGCCGTCGCCGGATCGCCCTCGCGATCGGGACGGATCACCACAGCCAACATTTTGTCGGGGAGCTCGCCGACCGGAGGAAGCGTTCCGAGATCGAAGACGCGCATGCGAACCTCCTTAAGACTTGTGTTCGAGCAGCTCGATCAACACACCGCCGGCCGCTTTCGGATGGAGAAACGCCACGCAGTGACCGCGCGCACCAGGACGCGCTGCGTTGTCGATCAGCGGAACGCCACTCGCGCGGAGCGAGGAAAGTGCATCGCCGATCGCGTCGGCGCGAAAACAGAGATGGTGCAGCGCATCGCCGCGTTTTTCGAGAAAGCGCTCGAGACCAACGTTGCCTTCGCCGGGGGAAACGAGCTCCAGCGCGACACCACCGGGTAGATCGAAAAAAGCGGCGTGCGTTTTTTGCGCGTCCACGTACTCGCGGTGCGCGACAGGATTTTTGAGAAGGCGTTCGTACATCCCGCAGGCGGCGTCCATGTCACGAACGCAAATGGCCACGTGATCGAGGGCGCCAAAGCGCGGTGCTTGTGCAACGTGAAGAGATGGCGCGGTCCAAGGCTTTCCGGCGGCCAGCGTCTCCACGCAACGAACCACGTCGCCGAGCGGCGCTTCGGGACCAAACACCGCCGCCACGCCAAACGCGGACAGCAGTGCGATGTCCGCCGCAGGAATGACGCCGCCCACCACAATCGGAACCGCCACACCGCGTGATTTCAGTTCGGCGAAAAGCCGCTCGCAAATCGAAAGATGCGCGCCCGAAAGAATCGACAGGCCGATCACGTCGACGCTTTCTTGCTCCGCGCTCGCGGCGATCGACGGCACCGTCGCGCGCAGCCCGGTGTAGACGACTTCCATTCCGGCATCGCGCAGCGCGGACGCGATCACGCGCGCACCGCGATCATGGCCGTCGAGGCCAGGTTTGGCGACGAGCACACGAATGCGTCGACTGGGGCGCACCGTCATGGCCGGGCTCCGACCCGGCCATCCACGCGGTGGATGCGCCAGGGCACTTCAGCGGAAGAGGAATTCACCATGGAAACAGCGAAGGGTTGCGCCCGGAGGGCGTGATCGTTTGTCATTTCAGTCAGAATTTCGTCGGTGGTTCGTAAGTACCGAAAACTTTTTTGAGCGCAGAAGTGATCTCGCCGACCGTCGCATACGCCTCGACGGCGGCGCGAATCGCGGGCATCAAATTTTCAGTACCACGAGCCGATTCAGTGAGCGCCGCAAGTCTCTTCTGCACCGCCGCATGGTCGCGTTTCTCGCGCAACGCACGCAGCCGCGACGCTTGCTGACCGCCTGCCGCACTGCTTAGCGCTTGTTGATCGATCGGCTGCGCATCATTAGAAACGGAAACGAATCGATTCACGCCAACCACCACCCGTTCACCGCTTTCCACCGCGCGTTGCCACTCGTACGCACGCCGCGCGATCTGCCCTTGCACGTAACCGGATCGCAGCGCCTCGACCATTCCGCCTTGCGCCGCGATCGCATCGAGCACGTTCTGAATCGCAACTTCCATTTCATCGGTCAGCGCCTCGACAAAGTAGCTGCCACCGAGCGGATCGACCGTCTGCGCCACTTCTGTTTCGTGTGCCACGATCTGCTGCACGCGAAGGGCGGTGCGCGCGGAGAGCTCCGTCGGAATCGCAAACGCTTCGTCGTACGCGGCGGTGAAACAGCTCTGCAATCCAGCGCAGGCGATCGCGAAGGTCTCTAGCGTGGTGCGCGCGATATTGTTGAGCGGCTCGGCGCGCGTGAGCGAGTGGCCACCGCAAACACAGGCGGCGCGCAGCTTCCAGCTCTCCGGATCCGTTGCTGCGAACGTCTCGCGCATCAGCTTCGCCCACATCCTGCGACCCGCGCGGTACTTGGCCACTTCCTCGAAAAAGTTGGTGTAGGTGTAGAAAAAAAACGAGAGCCGCGGCGCGAAGCGATCGATGGCAACACCGCGCTCGAGACAGGCCTCGACGTAAGCGCGGCCCGCCGCCAACGTGTAGGCCATCTCCTCGGCGGGCGTGGCGCCAGCGTCGCGGTAGTGCGAAGCGATCGAAATCGGATTGAAGCGCGGCAAGCGCTCCACGCAGTCGAGCACCAGATCGGTGCACAGCCGCATCGACGGCTCGATGGGGAAAATCCAGGCGCCGCGCGATCCGAATTCTTTGAGCAGATCGTTTTGCACCGTGCCGCTGACGCGATTCGCTGGCACGCCCTGCTTCTTGGCCACCGCTTCGTACATGGCGAGCAGAATCGCCGCGGTGGCGTTGATGGTCATCGAGGTGGAGACATTCGCCAGCGAGATCCCGTCGAAGATCGCTTCCATATCGGCCAGCGACGAGATGGCCACGCCGACTTTTCCGACCTCGCCCGCCGCTTCCGGATCGTCGGAATCGAGCCCCAACTGCGTCGGCAAATCGAGCGCCAAAGAGAGCCCGGTCTGTCCCTGCTCGAGGAGAAACTTGAACCGCGCGTTGGTCTCCTCGGGCGTTCCGAAGCCCGCGTACTGCCGCATCGTCCAAGGTTTCCCGAGGTACATGTTGCCGTGAATTCCGCGCGTGAATGGATATTCACCTGCAGGCGGAGGATCACTTTTCACATCGGCGCGACCGTAAGCCGCCTTGATCGAAACCCCAGACCGCGTGCACCTATCCGTGGCCGTAACCGGCCGTTCCGTTTTCACGCCACCAACCGATCATTCTGATCCAGCAACCCAGCCTTCCGCGCCACCGCAATCTTCTTCCACTCCACGCGAAGGGTGGCCGCATCCACCATCTCGTCCCCGTAAACGATCGCCCCCGCCCCCTGCTCGAGATCCGCGGCCCGATACGCCGCCATAATCGCCAGCGCCCGCTCCAACTCTTCCCGCGACGGCGAATAGACTCGATTGATGATCTCGATGTGCGAGGGGTGAATCGCCCACTTCCCATCGAACCCCATCTGCGCCCCAGCCCGTGCGTCCCGCTCAACCTGCTCGAGATCGCGAAACTGCAACGTGACGTTGTCGATGACCGCAATCCCCGCCGCGCGCGCCGCGGCGATGCTGTGCGCCTTCGGATAGTGGTAAACGCTGAATTGATCTTTTGTCAATTCCTTGGCGCCGATGTCACCCGCGTAATCAGCGATGCCGAAGATGAGCGAAGCCATGCGCGGACTGGCCGCGGCGATCGCTTCCGCCTTGAGCACGCCACTCGCGCTCTCGATCAGCGCTTCGATCTGAATGCGCCCGACGGGAAGCCCGACGTTCTCTTCGATCTGCGTGAGCAGACGATCAACGAACTGAATGTCTTCAGGCCCGAGTGATTTCGGAATCACCACCGCGTCGACTTTGTCGCCTGCCGCTTCAATCACCTCGATGAGATCGCGGTAAAAAAATTTGGTCCGAATGTTGTTGGGCCGAAACGTCCGAATCTTCCCCTTGAAGTCGAGCGTCTTGAACGCCTCGATCAGCGTCTTGCGCGCCTCGACTTTTTGCGAGACTGCACAGGAGTCCTCGAGATCCAAAATCACTTCGTCCGCGCTCGACGCCGCGGCCTTGGCCATCATTTTCAAACTGTGCGCCGGGCAAGTGAGCTCGGTGCGACGGACGCTAAATTCGCGGGCAATGACCAGCTGCTCGTAAGCCATGGTGCTCCTCGTTAGTTGGGGCGAAACCGCACCAGCACTTCGCGCTCGATCTCGAGCACCTGCTCGCCGCGCTGATTTTTTCCGATGAGCTTGAAGCGCACGATGCCGCCGCGCCGATCGTCACCGTTGCGTTTTTCAAGCACCGTGCTCTCGGCAAACAGCGTGTCGCCGGCGAACACCGGCGCGGTGTGTTTTCCGTTGTCGAAGGCCAGCTCGGCGAGCGCATTCTCGCTGGTCTCCTCGGAAGCGAGACCCACCACGAACGAAAGCACGATGCCGCCGTACACCACGCGCCGGCCATCGAAATAGGTCTTCGGATCGGCGTCCACCATCGCTTGATTGAAATGAAGCTGCGCGGTGTTCAGGACGATGTTGGTCAGCATCTGATGCTCGGACTCCGCAATGGTGCGGCCGCGCGGATGGACGATCACATCGCCGACTTCGAAGTCTTCGAAAAAATTATCGTTGCGGGTGAGCCGATCGCGCGTCGCTAAAGTCATTCCATGATCCTCTTCGCAATCACTTCGTATTGAATCTCGCTCGTCCCCTCGAAAATTCGAAACACCCGCGCGTCGCGCCAATACCGCTGCGCCGGAAATTCGCGAGAGTAGCCGTAGCCGCCGAAAATTTGCAGCGCTTCGCTGGTCACTTCTTCGGCCATCTCCGCCGCGAATGCTTTGGCCATGCCCGCTTCGACATCGCAACGCTTGCCGGTGTCCTTCATGCGCGCAGCGTGGTGCGTGAGCTGGCGCGCCGCCTCGATCTGCGTGGCCATGTGCGCCAGCTTGTGGCGAATGACCTGGAAATCGCCGATCGGATGCCCGAACTGCGTGCGCTCTTTCGCGTACCGCCGCGCCGCTTCAAACGCCGCTTGCGCCACGCCCACCGCGCGCGCCGCAGTCTGCACGCGCGCAATTTCGTACGTCGACATCAGCTGGTAAAAACCGCGACCCGGAACGCCACCGAGTAGATTTTCCGCCGGACATTCGTAACCATCGAAGGCCAGCGCGTAGGAATTCATGCCCTTGTAACCGATGGTCGGAATGGCGCCGCCCGAGAGCGCAGGCGGATTGAATTCGTCGCCGACTCTTTTGGGAACCAGAAGAATCGACATCCCTTTGTGTTTTTCCACAGAGGGATCCGTCTTCACGGTTGTGCACAAAAGATGCGCGCGATTGGCGAAGGTGCACCAGGTTTTCTCGCCGTGCAGCACGTAGTGATCGCCGTTTTTCACGGCGCGTGTTTTGATTCCCGCGGCGTCACTCCCCGCGTCCGGCTCGGTGAACGCCGCTGCCGCTAAAATTTCTCCGCTGCACAATCCCGGCAAGAAACGTTTCTTCTGCTCGTCCGTGCCGTTCTTCTCCACGAGCGACGCGGTGATGATCATGCGCGTCATCACCGAGCCGACCGACAACCACGCCGCGGAAAGCTCTTCCGCCACCAGGGCCATCGAGAGCGTATCGAGGCCGCTGCCACCGTAGTCGGGCGAGAAGATCAACCCGAAGTAACCAAGCTCCGCCATCTTCTTGATGAGCGGCATCGGAATTTCCGCGCCCTTGTTGTCGAGCTCGGAGGCGATCGGTTCGACTTCGTTCTTGGCGAACGCACGCACCGAATCGCGAATGGCCAAGTGGTCCGCGGAGAGTGTCATCGAGAAGATCCGCCTTTGATCCGCGCCTTCGCGCTCCGCCCGTCGCCAGCGAAGCTGGCTCCTCCGCCGTGATGGCTTTTCTTCTTCACCAAAATTTTTCGCTCGTACTCGAGAACCGTCTTTCCTTCCTCGTCGAGTCCACGCGTGCGCACGTGCACGATCCCGCGATCCGGACTCGATTGGCTCTCACGCTTCTCCAAAACTTCACTCTCGGAAAAAAGCGTTTCGCCTGGATAGATCGGCCGCAAGAAACGCATCTTCCAATAACCGAGATGCGCGATGGCCTGCTCGGAGAGATCTTCCACCGAAAGTCCGAACACCACATTCATGGCGAAGAGCGGATTCACCGGCGTGGCCGGATGGCCTTCGGCGCGCGCCAAGGCCCGGTTAAAGTAGAGCGGGTTGGCGTTCATGGTCCAGGTCGTAAAGATCGAACACTCGCCTTCCGTCAGCGTGCGCCCCCAGTGGTGACGGTAGAGGTCGCCAACCGAAAACTCCTCGTAGAAACGGCCGCGGACGGGAACCTTGCGTGTAGGCATGAGCCTCCTTCGACTCTGGGCATGCTTGGGCACGAAGGCGAGTGGTGTCAACGGCAATGTTCAAAATCAGTAAATCTGTTAATTTGCAACGATGCAGACGGTCGAACTCAACAATGCGGTCGGACAACGGCTGCGGGTTTTGCGCCTGGCGCGTGGGCAAAAGCAGAACGACGTCGCGCACCAGCTCGAGATCAGCCCGGCCTACTTGAACCTGATCGAAAAGGGCAAACGCACCGTGCCTTTTCCACTTTTGTGGCGCGCGCTCAATCTCTACGGAGAGGATCCCGAAAAGTTCATGGCGCAGGTTGGCGAAGGACGCGTCGACGAAACGCTTAAAGCGCTGCTCGACGAGCCGCTGGTGAAATCACTGGCGCTGGATGTCGACGCGCTCTCGGGACTTTCGGCGGAACCGCGGCTGGCCGGCACCATCGCGGCGCTTTTTCAGCTCTACAAAAACACGCGCACGCAGCTCGACAACACGCTCGCGCGCCTCGAACAGCAAGACGCGGGATCGTCGAAGCTGCGCGGGAAACAGGAGCTCCCCGCCCAAGCGGACTATTCGCCGTTCGATGAAGTGACCGATTTTTTGGAGTCGCACCGCAACTGGTTTCCGGAGTTGGAAGCTGCCGCGGAAAAAGTTCGCACCGATCACCAGCTCGGTCGGGCGCTGCATTCGCCCGATCTGATTCGCGTGGCGGAGCGCGGTTTTTCACTGCGCGTAGAACAGACACCATTCGCGCGCGGCTCATCGGTGGTGCGGCACCTCGATCGCGATCGGCGTCTTTTGCATCTCTCGCCGCAACTCACCGAGCAGCAATTGAAATTTCAGATCGCCTCGTGTCTCGGGCTCGTTCTCCTCGAGAAAAACGGCTTGGGCGATCGCCTCACCGCGTCCGCGCAACAACGCCACACCGAAACGAAGCAGCTCCTCGAGGTCCATCTCGCCAACTATTTCGCTGGCGCGTTGATGCTCCCCTACGACGACTTTTTTCAGAGCGCGCAACGCACGCGTTACGACGTCGATCGCATGGCGCAGCACTACGGGCTCACCTACGAAACCGTCGCGCATCGCCTCTGCAATCTGGCCAATCCGCGCCGGCGCAGCGTGCCATTTCACTTTTTGCGCGCCGACGTGGCCGGCAATATTTCCAAGCGCTACTCCGCCGACGGTCTCCGTTTTCCGCCCTATGGAGGCACTTGCCCGAAGTGGGCCGTGCACACTGCTTTTCTGTCGCCGAGCGTGATCGCGCGCCAATACAGCGTGATGCCGGATGGCGAGGCCTACTTCTGTTTCGCGCGCGTGGTCGCGCAGCCCATCGAAGGATCGCTGGTGCGCGGCTCGGTCTATTCGATCGGCATGGGCGTGCAGGCCAGCGAAGCGAAGCATCTCGCGTATGCGTCGGCGCTGCCGCCGTGGCTGCCGGAGCAGGCCGCGCGTGTGGCAGTGCCAGCGGGAATTACGTGCCGGTTTTGCGAGCGGACCGATTGCAACCAACGCGCGGCCGCGAGTTACAAATTTGCGTTCGCGTTTGATCCCGATACGAAGAAGGATTGCTTTTTTTCGCCGCTGTTGCCGCGGGAGAAGCAGTAGGCGAGCCCCTCTGGCTCTGATAATTCGGAGCGCAAACCGCTAGTTCGCTAGCCGTGGAGTGATATTGACTTATAAGTCAATATCACTCATCCTATTAACGTGCGGGTTTGCATCACACCGAAGGCATCGAGAATGTACGAGCAACTTCCGACCCTCATCAAAGTTCGGGTTTTGCGGGTCTTCGAACGCCTCGGACATTGGCCCAATGTGAGTGGCGCAAAGCCACTCAGCGGTGAACTCTCCGGCCGATACCGCATTCGGACCGGCGACTACCGTGTGCAATTCCGACTCGACGCGGAGGCCATTCTCGTCGAAAAAGTAGGTCACCGCGATGGCTTCTACGAAGGAGGCGAAAAATGATTGCTGCACAAACGCTCCGCATCGGAAAGCGCTCGTTTGTTGTGATTCCGGTGTCCGAGTATCAACGCCTGCGCAGACTCTCTTCGGAAGAGAAAGAGGACGCAGTCGCGTTCGCGCGGAGTTCCATCGGACGCGATCTCGCTCGAAAGCGAGCAAAGGTCGGCTTGTCGCAGGCCCAAGTCGCCGTCAAAGCCCGGATCCGTGTCGAAACGCTTTCTCGTCTCGAACGCGGCCATACGAACCCAACGGCGGCGACAGTCAAGCGAGTCCTTCGGGCATTGGGCGAAACGTAGGAAGCAGTAACTCCACGGATGTAGCGCTGAGCAACTACACCACAACACCGCGCTTCCGAAATAGCCGAGCATGAATCCACCAACCGCGGGCGCGCACAGCAACGAGAAGATGTAGGCCATTTGAAACCGCCCTGGTAGCGGCCGCGCGCGGCGGACGGCGCGAGGTCGGCCACCACCGCTGGGTTGATGGGCGAGAGAACGATTTCGCCGAACGTCCACACCTACTGGCGCGCACGAGCCTTTTCCACGGCCGCATTTTCGGGCGCCGCGAGACTCTCTGGTAAACTTCGCGCATGCGCCTCGCCCTCCTGATGCTCTGCGCCACGCTGGCCACCCCGCTCGCTCGCGCCGATGACAACGACGAGAAACGTCCCTCGCAAGCCGGGACGTTCCTGCAAGCCGGCGTGCGGCTCTACGATCGTGCCGAATTCGATTCCGCGCGCGACCAACTTCACCGCGCCGAGACAGCCAGCGACGCCAGCACCACGGAGGTGATTCGCGCGCAGGTGTACCTGGGCATGTGCGCCGAGCAACTCGGCGATTCCGCGCAAGCGGAGCGGCTCTTCGAGCAAGCGCTGGCGCTCGATCCGTGGGCGCAGGTGCCCGGCTCGGCCAGTCCCAAGCAGCGCGCGCAGTTTGCCAGCATTCGCCGACACCTCTACGGCAACCGCATTCCCGAGCCGCCGCACCGGGGCGGTGGGCAGGGGAAAATTCGCGTGGTGCTTCCGAACGGCGAGACCAGCACCAGCACCACTCCAGAGCACAAAAACTAGACGCGGACGCCGCGGCGCGCGACGCTCAAGCCCATGGCGTCCAAAAAGAAAAAGGAAGCACCGCCCCGCCCACCGTCGAGGAGCTTCGGATTCGGCACTGTTTTTCTCGTCGGCGCGGCCATCGCGGCGGCGCTGGCTGTCATTCCAATCGGCGGCGTCACGGGCTGGCAACGGGTCTCTGCAACTGGACTTCCGGCGCGCGCCGAGACGGAGAGTCGGCAACTCTGGCATGCCGCGCTCGAGCGCTATCACCATTGGCAATCGCCGCCCCCACCGCGGCTCGCCCATCCCTCGCTCGCACGTCGCCCGCATGTGGCGCCCAAGGAAACCTTGGCCCACGATGATCGCGCGGCGCTCGACAAGCTCGTGGCCGATCACCGTTGAACGAATTGTATGGGATCCCATACAATTCAACGCCTAGGACTGGCGCTGGTCTTTGCGGCCGGCCTCACGATGAGCCTGCTCTATCTGCAAGGTCTCTTCGACCGAGCCGACGAGAAGAAAGCGGTCGCTCAGCTCCTTGCCTATGTTCCGCGGGGCGGGCTTACCAGCGTCGGAGAAGCACTGCTCGCGCGAGGACACGCGCCGCAATGCAGCGCCTCGGTGACTTCGCGCCTGCGTGGCAAAGTGACGGTGAGCTGCCTGGCGAGCACTGCTCAAAAACCCTTGCAGTTTGAAATCGATTTCGGTGGGAGTACGCCACGTCCGTTGGATGAATCGGCGAACGAGCTGTTGCGCACGCTGGCGAGAACGGCGCCTCCGCCTTAGCTTTCCTGCAAGGCGAAATGCAGCGACTCGCATCCACCTTCCTCGCTCTCCTTGCGCTGGGCGCGACGTCTCCGGTCGCCAGGAACCACGTCAATGCCGAAGCGCCGCGCGCCGCGCTGTCGCCGGACTTTGCGAGCCTCGCGCATGCCGCGTTGCCCGCGGTGGTGGGCATCGTCGCCACCCAGCAACACGGCGCCAGCGCTTCCGGCGATCCGATGCGCGAATTTTTGGACCGCATGTACGGCGAAGGCGATCAGAAAGCGCCGGTCCGCGGGCTGGGCACCGGATTTTTCATTCAGTCGGATGGATTCATTCTCACCAACGGCCATGTCGTCGAAGGCGCCAGCGACATCATGGTCTCGGTGGGCACCGAGGAGACGGGCGAGCGAAACTATCCAGCTACGGTCGTCGGGCGCGATGAACCCACCGACATTGCGCTCCTGAAAATCGAAGGTGGCACCTCATTTCCGGTGGTGGCACTTGGCGATTCCGACACGCTCTCTGTCGGCCAGTGGGTTCTGGCCATCGGCAATCCGTTCGGACTCTCGCATTCCGTGACGGTGGGCATCGTCTCTTACAAAGGCCGGCGCGACGTGAACCCTTCGGGGCGACCGGGCTACTACGACTTCATTCAGACCGATGCCTCCATCAATCCCGGCAACTCCGGCGGCCCGCTCCTCAACACACGCGGCGAAGTGATCGGCATCAACAGCGCCATCAACGCCTCGGGCCAGGGCATCGGATTTGCGATCCCCATCAACATGGCGCGACAAATCGCGGATGAGCTGCGACGGCACGGACGCGTCGCGCGTGGGCGCATCGGCATCAGCGTGCAGGATTTGACGCCCGACTTGGCGGACTCCTTCGCTCTGCCCGACGGCCACGGTGCGGTGATCACGGAAGTTGAACCGGACGGCCCGGGTGAGCGCGCGGGACTTCGCGTGGGCGATGTGGTGCGCGCCTTCGACCACGCGCCGATCGATCACACCTACAAATTGCGTTGGCTCGCGGCGACAGCGGGCGGCGGACACACGGTCACAGCGCTGGTCCGGCGTGGGCGACAGGACCTGAAAGTGACGGTGACCCTCGACGAAGCGCCCGAACCAACCGCCATCGCCGTGGCGCACCCGCCTGATCTGGGCCCGCTTGGTGTGCGCGTGGAGCTGGTCGATGGTGCGCGGCCCGCCACGACAGCGAAGGGCGGACAGGTGCGCGTGTCGGCGATCGATCCGCGTGCCGCGGCCTATGCCAGCGGCCTGCGCGTGGGCGATCTGGTGCGCGACGTGGACGGCACCACCATCGCAACACCGGGGGAATTCGTGCGAGCGATGAACGACGTTGACGAGGGCGCGGTGGTGCGGCTCTTCGTCCAACGCGGCGACAAGCCGACGTTCATTGCGTTTCGCAAATAGCTATTGGGCGCGGTGCTTCGCCACACCCGCGCCATGCTGATAAACGGCGACTTGGCCCAGGACCGAAGCGGTCAAAAGCGCGGTCGCGGCGGCAAAGGCGAGCATCATGTAAACCGTCCGCCCCCGCGGGACCGGACGACCGCGCAAAACAATTCGCCACGCCGCAAGCCCCGCAAACACGCTCACCGCAACGATGCCGATCGCGCGATGCAACGCCAACAGCGCGGTCGCCGCCTGATCTGGTGCCGAGGTTCCGAGCGCGGTCCACCCGCTTAGGAGCGCGACGAGTGCCAGCGCAGCGCCGGCCACGAGATTCCAAAACGCCGCCGCCGCCAAACTCTCGCGACGCGTGACGAGGAAAGCGGCTTCGCAAGCCACGGCGAAAACGAGCAGCGCCGCTGACCAAGGTCCAAGCGTTGAATGCAGTGCGCCCACGCAGAGCGCACGCTACCACGGTTGCTGAGTGGGGGACCCGTCCCCCACCGCCATCCGGCAAAGCCGGACCGGCTCCTGCCCCCTGGCTCACTCCTACCGTCGCTCGCAGTACGTCGATGGCTTACTCGCGCGATCGCGAGAGCAGTTTCCCGATCACAAATCCGGCGCCCGCCGCGCAGGCCAGGGCCACCGCCGGGTTCTCTTTCGCCCATCCCAAAACGCGCTGTCCAA
>JAHFDP010000013.1:0-39344 GCA_023248955.1 Deltaproteobacteria bacterium | reverse complement strand
GTTGACGCCGATCACCGAGTGCAGGTTCGCGAACATCATTCATCGGAAATTCGGGCATAGCTCCTCCAAGGGTGCGCAACGAAAAGACCGACCACAAACGCGGCGCCGAGCATCGGCAGCGTCTGCTTCGCAAACCAGACGCGCCAATCCATCCGCACGCGCACCTCTTCGCGCAGCCGATCGACGCTCTGCGCCACATCCAGACGCGCGCGCGCGATGTCGGATCGGATAAGTGCGGGGTCGCGTTGAACGATGACGGTGGGCATGTGAATGTCGAAAATTAAATATATTATATTGATTGTCGTAGCGACGAGAGCCACGCGCGATCGCGGCGAAGCTCGTCGCTGGTGGCCGGAAAGGTCGGTTGGTCCGCGCGCAATCGGCGCAGCGCGGCGAGCGAGACCATGGCGCCGATGGCGCAATCCAAAAGCCCCACCACGAAAAATCCCCACCCGAGTCCCAGCTCACTGCCCACCGCAAACGCCAGCGCCGCGTTGAGGAGCGCAAATCCAACCATCAGAAATGGCAATCCCGAAAGCCCAGTTCCTGCGTCGCGCCCAAGCTTCACGGCGTCGGCGCGTAGCTCCGCACGAAAAAGCTCAAGATGGCGCGACAGCAGCGTGGATGTGCTTTCGCTCACCTGCTTGATGGCTTCGCCGACCGTCACCCCCCAGGGATATGCACGACCGCACGCGCAGGGAAGTGACGTCGCCCCGCGTCAAGCCACACTCTGCTTCGTCTGTTAAGCTTTAAACTTGACCACTCCATCGAGCGCACCTGCAACCGGCCGCTTCCGACTTCGTTTCCCGGAGGGCGGCGCTTTCCGGCAAGAGCTCCGTCGCCGCGCCGATGACTACTTCGCCGGACGACGGTTGCGCCGGCGCGACAATCGCTCCATGTATCTGAAGACCGCCATCATCGTGGCCTGGCTGGGCGCCTCGTACGGGCTCCTCGTCTTCGGCCATTTCGGATGGGTAACCTGCCTTGTTCTGACAATCTCGGTCGGTCTCGCTGTCGCGGCCGTCGGCTTCGACATCCAACACGACGCCAACCACGGCAGCTATTCGCGAAGCCCCAGCATCAACCGCGCGCTAGGCTTCACGCTCGACCTGGTCGGAGGCAGCTCCTACGTCTGGTCCTTCAAGCACAACGTTTTTCATCACACCTACACCAACATCGCGGGGGCCGACGCCGACCTTGCCGCCGGTCCCATGTTGCGATTTTCACCGGCGCAGTCGCGCTGGCGGGTGCACCGGTTGCAACCCATTTACGTGTGGGCGCTCTACGCCATGCTGCCGGTCAAGTGGGAATTCTTCGACGACTTCCGCGACCTCGTCAAAGGCCGCATCGCCGGCCAGCCCTTC
The DNA here is from genome assembly GCA_023248955.1 of Deltaproteobacteria bacterium. Classification (GTDB taxonomy): domain Bacteria; phylum Myxococcota; class Myxococcia; order Myxococcales; family JAHFDP01; genus JAHFDP01. Next base: position 37,980 of record JAHFDP010000013.1, on the reverse strand, counting down.
CCGCGCCCCAGCGCGCTCGGACTCACCAGCCTCATCGGCGGACGGCTTTTTTTCTTCGGCTGGGCGCTGGTGCTCCCGATGTTTTTCCATCCGATCGGATGGGTGCTGCTCTCCTTCGCCCTGGCCAGCGGAATGCTCGGATTGACGCTCGCGATCACGTTTCAACTGGCGCATTGCATGGCCGAAGCCGAATTTCCCGCGCTGCCCGCCGATGGCGTCATGCACGGCGATTGGGCAGAGCACCAGGTGCGCACCACGGTCAATTTCGCGCGCAACAATCCGCTGCTCACCTGGTACCTGGGCGGGCTCAACTTTCAGATCGAGCACCATCTCTTTCCGAAAATTTGCCACGTACACTATCCGGCGCTCTCGAAGATCGTCGAAAAAACCTGCGCGGATTTTGGGCTGCCCTACCATGCGCACCCGACCATGCGCGCCGCGCTGGCGTCACATCTGCGACTGCTCGGACGACTCGGAAAAGCGGATCCAGTTGTCTAATTTATTGCGCGTCTGCGCAGCAGCGGAAACCCAACTTGGAATCGCGTGCGCTTGGCGGACGGCTGGTGCGGCTGGCGCAACGCGTGTCCCAGCCTGGTCGCGCGGAGTTGCCGCCTTTGACGGCGATTTCCGGAACGCCATCGTCGTACGGTGACGAGGTCCATTCCCCGACGTTGCCGGAGAGATCGTAAACACCATAGCCAGAGCGGCAGTTGGCGAAGCGTCCGGAGACACCCAGCGGCCGGGGATTGTCCGTGGCGTCCTGCGTATTACAAACGGAACCATCGTAACGATCGGCGTACGGGAAGCGGAAATTCGTCGGGCCTTTGCAGGCGCGCTCCCATTCGCGCTCGTCGCAGAGCCGCTTGCCGAGTTTGCGGCAGCTGGCGTCGGCTTCCTCTTGCGACACGGAAACGCGCGGAATCATTCCGGGCCGGTTGGGAAACTCGTACAAGTCGACGCAGTAGGCGCTGGTGGTCACACGCTCGGCATTGCGCTCTCCGAAGTTGCGCATGTCGTCGCCCTTGGCGCTGCCCATGACGAAGTCGCCGGCGGGCACATGGCGCATGCCCAACGGGCAGTGGCTTCCGGCGGGAACGGGCGGCGCATCCACGGCGGCAACGCCGGGAGGAGCGGCCACGGGTTCGGGATTTTTCACGACGACTGGCGCGGGATCTTCCGAGGAAGTCGCAGGCAAATGCGCCACGACCACAGTCGGTTTCTTCGTCTCGGTCGCCATGTCCGATGCGGCCTTTGCAGGCGATGGAGAAACAACCGCGGCGTGCGGCTTCGCGGCTAGCCTCTTGGCGGATTCGGGCACCGGCGGCGCTGATTCGGTCGCGCTCTTTTTCGGCGCATCAGCAACACCCGCATCGACGGCTGTGATAACTCCTGCGTCGGTGTTACCAGGTGCAGGCGGAACCTTCGCTGCCAACGCACTCATCGGTGACGACGCGGCGGGTGTTGGACGTTCGCTGCTGCCGCCGTTGGCCAAGAACCAGAGGAGACCAGCGATCAAGAAGATCACCGCACCGGTCACCGCCAACGGCCCGCGCCGCGCGGGACGCTCCGCGGCTCCGAACCGCATCGTTCCCGTCGATGACCGCGGTATTACAAACGGCTTCGGAGCGATCACTTTCGGTTCGCGCTCGGAAGGCGGCGTTGCTTGGATACGGCGACGATCCGTTGGTGTGGCCGTCGGGGTGGCGTCGTCATCGAACGGTCCAGGCGTCAGATCGCGAGACTCCAGCACGTACTTGTCATCGACGAAATCAACGGTGGAAGGCGGTGGCGGCGGAACGGGTTTTCGTTCGACACGCGGCGCGTCAGGCGACACCTCCGCGCGCCCAACGGCAGCCGAAAATTCCGCGGCCAACTCGGCAGCGCTTGCGAAACGCGCGGCGCCTTTGGCGCTGGTGGCGCGGCGAAAGACCGCTTCCACACCCGCGGAGAGCCCCGGCTGCCGCTCGCGCAAATCAAGCGACGGACCTTCGTAAGCCGTTCCCGCCAGCATCTCGCCAATCAAAACACCGAGCGCAAAAACATCGACGCGCGGATCCAGGCGCTCGCTGGCCAGGAACTCCGGCGCCAAGTAACGATGCGTTCCCGCGCTGCGCTGCGCCGCCAGAAACGGCGCGCCCGGAAGACTCGTGGCCAATCCGAAATCGGTGATCTTGAGCAGATCGGGGAGGACGATCACGTTCTCCGGCTTGAGGTCGCCGTGGGCGAGGGACGACTCCGCCGCCGTCAGCGCCGCCGCGAGCTGCTCGATAATGGGCACCACTTCCGACGGCGCAAAAGCCTGCCCCTTCTGGAAGCGCGCGTCGATGATCCGTCGGAGTGACAGTCCCTCGAGGTGCTGCATGGTGAAAAACGTGCGATCGGCGTCCGCGCCGACTTCGTAAACGCGCACGATGTTGGGATGCGACACGCGGCTCACGGCGCGCAGATCGCGCTCGAACGCGCGCAGCTCCTCTTCGGATTGCAACAGGCGCGATCGCAAGACCTTCACCGCGACGCCAACATCCAGCTCAACGTCGAGGCATTTGTAGACCCAGCCCAGCGGACCTTCGCCGAGCTCGATTTGGACGGCGTAACGCCGTGCGATGACGTCGCCAACGCGATAGGGCGACGTGTCCGCCACGCGCGGATTCGTGGTGCCGGTGCCGAACGCGGACGAGCCGGTCTCCAGCTTCTGTCCGCAGACGACGCAGGCGTCGCTACCCTCTTTGATGTGGCTACCGCAGCGGTAACAGAGCACGGGCGTTTCGTAGCATCGGGGTGGAGGTAGCGTCGAGATGCGAGCGCGCGCTCTGTGTATTTCCGGACCTACTTCCCTGTCGACCCAAATCCCCCCGCGCCGCGAACCGTGTCGGGCAACGCCTCGCACTCGGCGATACGCACGCGCGCGACCGGCGCGATCACCAATTGCGCGATGCGATCGCCGCGTGAAAGCGTGACCGGCGCGCCGCTCAGATTGATGATCATGACCTGCACTTCACCTCGGTAATCCGCGTCGATCGTGCCCGGCGCATTGGGGAGCGCGAGCCCGAGCTTGAGCGCCGTTCCGCTGCGCATGCGCACTTGCGCTTCGAATCCCTCCGGAACAGCGATGGCGATTCCGGTCGGCACCAGCGTGCGTTGCATGGGCGCAATAGTCAGCGGCGCCGCCAGATCAGCGGCGAGATCGAGTCCCGCGGAAAGCGCGGTGGCATAGGCGGGAAGCGGCAACAACGAAGCACCCTCGGGCGCGGGACGAACACGGCGAATGAGAAGTTCCATGTGGTCGTGCTACACCGCCGCCAGCATGGGCTCAAGCGCGCGCGCAGCGAGCGACACGGTGGTGGTCGGTGGAGGCGTCATCGGCCTGTTGTGCGCGCTGCGATTAGCGCAGGCGGGCGCGCGTGTGACGCTGGTCGAACGCACACGACCTGGCGCCCAAGCGTCGAGCGCCGCAGCCGGAATTTTGGGACCGCAATTCGAAAACGAAGCGCCCGGTCCGCTGCTCGAATTTGGGTTGCGCAGCCGCGCCTTGCACGCCGCGCTTGAGGAGGAACTCAACGCGCAAGAACTCTCGGGATCGTATTGGCGATGCGGTGCGCTGATCGTGGGGAATGACGAAAACGATTTGCGCGCGCGCGCACAGTGGATGCGCACACGCGGCCTCGCTGCCGAGTTCATCGATGGTGACGCTGTTCACACGCTCGAACCCACGCTTGCGCCCGTGCGGTCTGGGCTTTTCTTGCGTGACGAAGCGCAACTCGATCCGATCGCCGCGATCGCGGCGCTGACCGTCGCCGCCGAGCGCGCCGGCGTGCGTTTCCGAATCGACAACGTGCAGCGCATCACCGCCGATCAACACGCACGCACCGTGGTCGCGGAAAACAATGTATTCGGTTGCGATACAATCGTGATCACCGCTGGAAGCTGGTCCTCTCTGCTGCCAGGACTCGAGCTTCCGCAAAACGCGGTGACACCGATCCGTGGACAAATGCTCGCCGCACAGCTTCCCTCGGGACAATTGCACCACATCGTGGGCGGCGCGGGCGGCTACCTCGTGCCGCGCAAGAGCGGGCGTGTGCTGGTCGGCTCCACGATGGAGCGCGTTGGCTTCGACCCACGCACCACGCCCGAGGCCGCGCACCTCCTGCAAACGATCGCCGCAACGCTTGCTCCCAATTTGGGAACAACCCTGCGTGGCCCATCCACCGAGCATTGGGCGGGACTGCGGCCAAGCACGCCCGACGGATTGCCACTGATCGGCGCCGCGCCGGAAGGTCCCGGCGTGTGGTTCGCTTCGGGCCACTTGCGCAACGGCTGGCTGCTCGGTCCGGCAACGGCCGAAGCAATCACCCAGTTGGTCCTCGGCCATGTGCCCGCGCTCGATCTTTCCGCGTTCGATCCGGCCCGGCTCGCGATCCGATCTTCGCTCTGCTAGAAGCCGCGCATGTCCCTCAGCGGAATCATCGTCATTGACAAACCGTCCGGTCCCACTTCCTTCGACGTGGTCCGCCGCGTACGCGCGCTGCTCAAAGTCAAGAAGGCCGGCCACACCGGTACGCTCGATCCGATCGCCACGGGGGTTCTGCCGATCTGCATTGGTGAGACGACCAAGCTGGCGAGCTACGTCACCGACGGCGAGAAAGAATACGCGTGCGTGATTCGTCTCGGCGCCGCCACCGACACGCAGGATGCCGCGGGGCAGGTGCTCTCCACGCACAGCATCGATCACATCACGGCCGCCGACATCGAGGCGATGCTGCCGCGTTTTCGTGGCGAGATCGATCAACTGACGCCGATGTATTCGGCGCGCAAAGTCGACGGCAAACGTCTCTATGAACTTGCACGCGCGGGCGAGATCGTGGAGCGCGAAACCAAGCGCATCACCATCGATGAGTGCCGCTTCGATGGCTACACGGCGCCAGATGTGAAGCTCTTCATCCGCTCGAGCAAGGGCGCCTACATGCGCACGGTGGCGCACGATCTCGGCGCGGCGCTTGGCGTTGGCGGGCACCTGCAGTCGCTTCGGCGTTTGCGCACCGGGCCTTTTTCGCTCGAGGGAAGCGTCGGACTCGACACGTTGATGAAGCTCTCGCAAGACGGCAAACGCGACGAAATGGAGCGCCTGCTGTTCGCGCCGCAAGTAGCGCTGTCGGGCCTCGACGAGCTGCGGCTCGACGATCGACTCGCGCGCCAAATCGGATTCGGTCGCGCGCTCGGGCCCGCGGATCTCATGCGGCTCAAGGCCCCGCCGATGCCGCGCGGACGACGCGTGCGCCTCTCCGACCTCGCCGGCGCCGTGCTCGCCATCGGCGAAAGCGACGGCATGGGCACGGTGAAATTGCTGCGCGTCCTCGCGCGCGGGAATGAAGAACGGCCGTGATCCGCGCGCTGCCCCGCGATCCTTGGGGACGCGATCTCCGAGGGAAACTCCACCAGATCACCTTCGAGAGCAAGCTGCTCGTCGGCAATCCGCTCGGCGATCCGAGCACGCGACCGCTCTGGATCTACACGCCACCGCGTTGGTCCGAACGGGCCGCGACGCCCGCGATTTATTGTCTGCAGGGCATGACCGGCCAAGTGGACATGTGGCAAAACCGCACTGCGTTTCAGCCAACTTTCGTCGAAGCAGTCGACGCGCAGATCGCGGGTGGTGAATGTCCTCCCGTCGTTCTCGTGATGCCAGACTGCTGGACGAGCTACGGCGGATCACAATTTCTCGATTCCGCAGCGACGGGCCACTACGCCAGTTACGTGTGCGAAGAGATCGTCGCGCACGTCGACGCGCACTTCCGCACCGTTCCTACGCCAAGCGGCCGCGCGGTGATGGGCAAGAGCTCCGGCGGCTACGGCGCACTCGTGCTCGGCATGCGGCGGCCCGATCTATTCGGCGCGCTCGGCGCCATCGCGGCCGACAGCGCGTTCGAGTTCAACATGCTCCCAGAGCTGCCGGTGGCCTGGGCCACGTTGCGGACTTTCGACGGCGACATCGATCGCTTCTGGGCCGCCATGCGCACGCGCTCGACGCTCTCCTCGTCCGACTTCGCCGCCGTCAACTGCATCGCCATGTCCGCCTGTTATTCGCCGAGCGCCGACGGTGCGCCGCTGCTTCCGTTCGACACGGATGGACGTCTTCGCGAAGACATTTGGGCACGTTGGCTAGAGCAGGATCCAGCGCGGCTCGCACCCACGCATCTTCCAGCGTTGCGCCAGTTGCGCCACATCGCCATCGAGGCCGGCCTGCGCGACGAATTTCACAGCTACATGGGCGCGCAGCAGATTCACGCCGAACTGACGCGCGCCAACATCGCGCACCGTTTCGAGCTTTTCGACGGCGGGCATTTCAACCTCACGCATCGCTCGGTGGCGATGGCCGTCGAGCTCGCGCGCTCGCTCCTCGCCTGATGTCCAACGCACGGCGCGCCGCCCGCAACGTTCGTCTCAAAGTTATCGGCGAAGTTTTTTCGCGCGCCATCTCCGTGGCCTTCAACGTCTACCTGGTGCGGCAACTCGGCACGGCGGGTTATGGCACGTACGCATTAGCGTACGGCACCGCCGCCACGCTAGCCATCGGTGCGGATCTTGGGCTCTCGTCATTCGTGGCACGCGACCTGGGCCGCAAGCAATTCGAGCGTGTGGGAATCGCGGGCGGCATCAAGCTCATCGCCGTCGGCACGGTGGCCTTCGTCACCTGCGCTCTGGCGCTAACCCGTCACGGCGACGCGCGTTCAGCGCTCGTACTCGCCGCGTTTTTTTTAGCGGGCCAGCTCCTGCTCGATCACGCGCTCGCCGTTTTCATGGGCCTCGAAAATTTAGCGATGGAAGCCTGGCTCAAATCCGCGGCGCGCGCGGCCACCTCGGCGGCGGGTTTTTTGGCGCTCGCGCTGGGCTCGGGTCCGGTTGGTGTGTTAGCCGGCGTGGGCGCGGGAAGTTTCGGTGCGGCGATCGCGGCACTCCTCTTCACGCAACGCCAGTTGCCTGCCGCGCGACCTCGCTTTGAATTCAGCGCCAGCCCAAAGGTCTTGCGCGAATCCCTGCCGATCGCTCTCTACGCCATGCTCACCGCGATGAGCGTGGCCATCGACGTCCCACTCTACGATTGGCTCGGCGCCAACGCCGCGTCGCAGGGCCTTTATGGCGCAACCGCGAAACTCGTCGAGCTGCTCCTGCTCGTTCCGGCGATGGCGTCGCAAGGCATCTACCTCGTGCTGCTCGACGTCGCGCGAACGCCCGGCGGCTTGCGCGGTCCGATTACCAAATCGGTGCGCCTCTTCTTCGTGCTCACGGCGCCACTGGCGTTTGGCGGCGCAACGCTCGCCTGGCGCATCACTTCGCTCGTCTACGGTGAGCATTTCGTCGCAGCGGGCGACGCGCTCTGCGTGGGCCTCGCCATGCTGCCGCTCTTGGCGCTTGGACCGCTGGCCGGCGTCACGTTTTTGGCGCGCGGCGAAGAGTGGCGCGCGGCCCAACTTCGCGGCGTGGCGTTCGCCGTCAAGGTCGGCGCGGCGGCGATGTTGGTGCCGATCCTCGGTCTGCGCGGTCTCGCAGCCTCCACGCCCATCGGCGAATTCGTTTTCTTGGCCGCGAGCGCAATCTACCTTCGCCACGAAATCGATTTTCGCGGTGTGCTCTTCGCGGCGGCCCGCCCACTGGCCGCGGGTGCGATTTGCCTAGCCGTCGTCGCGCGCGCGGCGAACCTCCCGCTGCCAATCGTGATTGCGCTGGGAGCCGTGGCTTACGGCGGCGCCGCGGTCGCATTCGGCGCCGTCTCCCGCAAAGACTTGCAACACTCGGTGGCGACTTCTTAACCTCGCGCGCGCTGAGCCGTGGCGCGCCATACCAGCCGCGTGCTATTCGCCGCCGCCATGCTGCAATCCCTTGATGCACCGACCGCACGCCCGTCGGAGGCCTTCGATCTCCTCGACTGGCTCTCGTTCCAAATCACGCGTTGGCCCACGCTCCTCGCGGCCGCCGCGATCGGCGTCGCACTCGGCGCCGCCGCGGGCTGGCTCTCGGCAACGAACACCAAGGGCGAAGTCCTGGTGCAGTTCGGCGCGCTCAGCGACCGCCCTGTCGACACCGGCCGCCAGGTACGCGAACGCATGCTCAACCGGCCGTTCGTGGAGGCCGCACTGCGCGCCGATCCCAAGGGTCGCGGCGAAGCCTGGATCGACCAACTTCGGCGCTATGATCTCGACGCGGAATACATTCGAGATACCAACCTCGTCCGCTTGAGCATTGCCGGCCCCGACGGGGACATGGTGCGCCATCTCTGTGACACACTCTCGGCGCGCCTCGTGGCCGAGGAAAAGATCGCTTACGAACAGGGCCGCGCCAAAGTCGAAGAGGCGCTGGTACGCGCGGCCAGTGTGTTGGATCAACCGCTGACACCCGCATCGAAAGATCCGCGCGACGCGGCCATCACCGAGCTCGCGCGCAACACGGTCGGCGCTCAGCAGGCGCATCTGCTCCCGACGTACATCGACACCATCGCGCGCCTCCACACGTCCTCGGTCTGGAGCGAACCGAAAGTGCTCGACGGCACCTACATCGAAGTTCCGCACCCTGAGCGGCGGGCGGCGCGCGGCGCGTTCGCTGGACTCGCCGTCGGACTCGCCCTCGCCGCGACCAGTAGACGAAGGCGCTCGGCAACGCGCGGCTAGGCGCAACTTTGACATGATGACTTTGCATGATGAAGCATCCGTCGCTCCGTGGCGACAACGCGCGGGAGCGTTGGCCGCGCTGGCCTTTGCCGCCTGCATCGCAGTCGGCGCGCCGGGCCCCGCGGCAATCATCGTCGCGCTGGCGCTGGCCATCACCTGGCCGCTTCTCGGAACGCTGCTGTTGGTGGCGGTCCTTCCGCTGACGTTTCTGCTCCGCTTCGAGCTCGCGCACCGCATGGTCAACCCAGCCGCGTTTCTCGCCGCGTCTCTGGCCTTCGTAGGAATCTGGCCTCCGCGGCGCCTTCGCGCGCTCGACCGTCGCGCGACGGCCGCGCTGGGTCTTCTCGCGTTCGCCTACCTCTTGGCCACGCTGGTTTCGCTCGTCGCCCACGACGATCTCGATATCGGCCGCGCTTCGCGCGAGCTGTTCCGTCTTCTCACGGCGATGTGCGCCTACCTTTCCGTCGCGCGCGCCATCGATACTTTTCGCGCCGAACGCGCGTTGGGTTGGACGTTTGCGCTGAGCGCGACCGCCGCCGCTCTCTACGGACTTTTGCAAATCGCCTTCTTCGCCGCGCACATCTCGGTGCTCCCACAGTGGGAGCACGTGGCCAGCTACCAGCAATACTTCGGTGGGACGCCCGTACTGCGCGCGGCAGGTCCACTCGGCGAACCAGGCGAGCTCGCCGCCTACTTGACCGTCGCGCTCGGCGTGAGCGGCTGGTTGTACGCGCGAACAAAATCGTCGCTGGCGCTTTTTCTCCTCAGTGTGCAGGCGCTCACGTTCGTGGCCACCTTCTCCACCAGCGGCTGGTACGGCGCGGTGGCCGCGGGCGCCGTTCTCCTCTGGAAACGACGCCCCGCCCTGCTCGTCGCGGCGGCCGTCGGCGTCGTGGTGGTCACCACCTCGGCGCTAACAATCTCTCCCGCCGCGCGCGACATCGCCTTGCAGGTGGTCTTCAAACCCTTCGATCCCAACTCAGGTTCGCTCTCAGAACACGCGGCTCACGTGCGACGCGCCGGCGATCTTTTTCTGGAGAACGCCCTCTTCGGCATCGGGCCTGGGCTCTATCCCCTTCACTTGCGCGGTGACATGAAAGCGCAATTTCCGTGGCTCGGCGATCACACCACGATCCAAAACGCTTACGCCGAAGCCGTGGCCGAAGGCGGGCTGCTGCTCGTCGCTGGCCTGGCCGCGGTGGCCTTCGCGGTGGTTCGCCGCTTGAGCGAAGCACGCGGCCCGGGGCACAGCGCGCTCGTCGCCTCCGCTGTCACGCTACTTCTGGTTCTCACCGCAGCCAGCAATTGGAAATTCGAATTTTACGGCGTGGCGCTGGCCTTTTTTCTTCGCGCGCCGCTGCTCTGTCCGGAGACCGTATGACCGGCCCCTACGCCAGCGTCATCGTACCGACCTACCGCCGCGACGAGACACTCGTGGAGACCGTGCGGCAACTTCTCGCGCAAGAAGTCGACGATGCCTTCGAGGTGATCATCGTCGATCAGACGCCGGAAGGCTCGCCGACAACCGCCGCGTTCATCGCCGCGCAAGGCGACGATCGCGTACGCATCGTCACCACGACGCCACCGAATTTGCCGCGCGCGCGCAACGTCGGCACCCGCGAAGCGCGCGGCGAGATCGTGCTCTTCATCGACGACGACGTGCAGCTTCCCAAGGGATGGCTCGCCGCGCACCTCGCCAACTTCGCGGATGCTTGCGTCCACGCCGTCGCGGGCCGCATCACCGACGTGCGCTGGCCGGGTTCGAAGGGCGACGTCGTTGGCGAGTTCAGCTGGTATGGCCGCGATCGCACCAACCTCGACTACGACAAGCGCGCGCGCATTCGCGTGGGTGGCGGCGGCAACCTCTCCGTGCGCAAGCGCAGTTACAACGCCATCGGCGGATTCGACGAACGCTTCGGCGCCGGAATCGCGCTGCGCGAAGAGTCGGACTTCTACCTGCGTCTGCACGCGCGATTCGGCGGCGTGATCTTCGATCCCGAAGCGCGGCTCGTTCATCTCGCGGTCGGATCCGGCGGCTGCCGCGTGCCACGTTACGCACAGCGTCCCGAGGTTTATCGCAACGAGACGCTCTTTTTTTTGAAGAACTTTCGGCGCGTCGGACTGCCGATTTTTCTCGGCATCACCTGGATGAAATACGCGGTCGTCTATCCGTGGCGAAACGGTGAGCTCACGCCACGCCTGCTGGTCGAGGGCACCAGCGCCATGGCGCGCGGCACGGCGGCGGGAATTGCGTTGACGCGAGAAAAGACGGACGCGAGCTAGAGCGGTTTTCATTTGCGTTGAGCCTGGCGAAACACGCGAGCGCCGAGGCGAAAACGGCGCGAGAGGAGCGAGCAGCGCAGGCGCACTTCTGGTGCGTCGAGCAGCGCAGCGGCGAGCCCGTCGTTTTCGACCGGCGATCGTGCGTTGCAGCGGATCGACGCAAATGAAAACCGCTCTAACGCAGAAAAAGCACGTTGCTCGTTTCGGTGAGCCGCGTGAGATCGACTTCGCGACCCATCGCCACGAGGCTGTGCGCGCGGTAACCATAGCCGCGCATCACGCGCTGCAATTCGTCGAGCGATGTTCCCAGCCGCGGATAAACGTACGGCGCGATCTCACAAAGAATGGTGGTCTTGGCGCTCGGATTTTTTTCGAAGTATCCGGAGAGTCCACGCAACACTGGAAACTCGAATCCCTCGGTGTCGATCTTGATCAGCGCAATGCGTGCGAGCTTTTTTTCCTCGATGTAAGCGTCAAGCCGCAGCACCGGAACGTCGATCGTCTCCTTGCGCTCGGCCTGATCCATCGTGCCCTGCACCATCGTGTTCCAGCCGATGTTGGACGACGCGGTCACGTCCATCGGCGCGGTACCGACGCGATCGCCCAGCGCGCAGTGGTTGGTCACAATCACGCGACCGGAATTCAATTCCGCGAGGCGCTGTACGCTCTTGAAGTAACGCGGCACCGGCTCGAACGCGTGAACTTGCCCCGTCTGGCCCACGAGACCCGCACCCATCGCCGATAAAAATCCGATGTTCGCGCCGACGTCGATGAACGTGTCGCCGGGCCTGAGCAGACGCCGCATCGCTTCCACGGTGGTGACTTCGTACGCTTCGCGAAACATCAACTCGGTGAACGGCGAGAAGGCTGGATCGAATTCGAAGTCAACACCACGAATGGTTTTTCGCACCAACACGCGCGGCGCGGGCAAGAGACAACGCAAGCGCGCCGCGACGATTTTCGAAAAGAGCAGCGGGTTCTGTGTCAGCACCGACGCCGATTTGGTCACCACGTTCATGCGGCGCGCCTTGTAGCAGATTCCTCGAGCGCAGCCACCAACCCGCAGAGCGCGAACGCGGCGTAGCTGGCGCGGCCATCGACGACAATATCGTGCATGAGCGACACCACGGTGATGGCCACACCCGCGGCGACGGCACCGACGGCCAGTGCGCGCGAAAGCGATCCCGGTGCGTGCCCACGAAACGCGCGCCACGGCGCCACGAAAAAAGCGCCCCACAGCCAGAGCCACGCGGTGAGCGCCAGCGGTCCGTTCTCCGCGAGCAAAGTCCAGAACGTGTTGTGACACCAAGCGAGAATGAAACCCGGACAAGGTCCCGCCGCTTCCACCAGCGGGTCGAGTGCGCGGCGGTAACTTCCCGCACCGGTACCCGTCAGCGGATATTCGGAAATCACCTCGGCCGCGCGCGACCAGACGTAGCCGCGCGCCTGCACGCTTCCGATTTCACCGAGCGAATGAACGCGCGCGCGAACCGCGGGTAGCGCGAGTGAACAGAGCGCGAGCGCGCCCGCCGCAGCAACGACAACACGTGCGCGCGTTCCACCAACGATGAGAAGCGCGACAGCAACGCCGAGGGCAAGACCAATCCACGCCATGCGCCCAAACGAAAGCGCGAGACCGCACAACACGAGAAGAAGCGCGGCAGCAACGATGGCTCGCCGTGCACGCGATCCGCGCCACAGGGTCACCACGCCACCGAGCAATCCAGCCGGAACCAGAAGCATGTGCGCAAAGGCCAAGCGTGAATGAAAAAATCCGATCGCCGCAAAGCGCCCTGGAAAACCTGGTGCCTCCGACTGAATCGGGGCGCGCAAATGGATCGCAGCGAGCAAATCGAATCCCGAGCGAAATTGCACGAGCGCCAGCACACCCGCGGCAGCCGCGGTAACCGCACACAGTCCAACGGCCCAAGCGGCGCGCAATTCCACGTCGTCCATTCCATCGAAAACGAGCGCGCGCGAGCACAAAAAGTAGGCCGCCGCCGTGCGGAAAAAAAAAGCCTGCGGCGACAACGCAAGTCCGAGCGGTGACGCGATCACCGAAGTTGCAGCGGCCACCATGTAAAGCAAAACGGGAGCGTCGAAAGCCAGCGGCCGCAACGGTGTGCGCGCGTGCACCAGCGCAACCACGAGCGCCACACCAAGCGCAATCAGCGAAACCTGTTCACCGAAAATGGACACGGGAAGAAAAAACGCGAATGCGCCGGCACAGAAAAAAACCAGGCGCCGACACAACCCACGCGTCACCCGTGCATCCCCAGCAACCGCACCGCCGCGCCAATCACCAGCGCACAAAGCCCAAGGATGCGCGGGGCCGACTGCTTCGCCGCGCAAAATGGATCGAGCGCCAAAACAAAAATTGCCCAGACCGGAACGGCCCAAGGTCGCCACGCCTCGCCGCGCAAAGGGCCATAGGACGTACCGATCGTTGCGGCGCGCGCCAGCGGGTAGACCACCACCGCGGCGACGGCGGCACCAACAACGGCCCAACGCGCGGGAGCGAGCCAGCCGCGACGTTCCTCGCGCCAGCTCCAAACGAGGAGCAGCAGACCAGCCACCGCAACGCCAGCGAGCCGACTCGGCGCACCAAGTCCCCACTGACCAATCGCCACCGCCGCGCTGCTCGCTGCGAAAGATCCCACCGGCGCAACACGTACGACCAGCGCGGCAATCGCAGTCACCAGCGCTAGAACAGCCACGCCACGTGGCGCCGAGATCAGCGAGAGACCGGCGAGCGCGAGTGCCGTCGCGCAAACGACGTCGGTAACCCGGCGCGACAAGAGGAGGGAGCGGACTAGCAACGGCGAAATCCGATCACATGGTATTTTATCAAGTCTTTTCCCCGCCGAAACAAGAAAGAAACCGTGACGAAATTCCACCTCACCAACCTCCGCGGCGTGACGGGTGGGCGGGGGCGGCTCGGGCGAAGCGAGCACTGTCTGACGTCAGTACGGCGATTGCCTCTTTCTGCAATCGCCGTACTGGCGGAGTTGCGCAGCCGCCCGAGCCGCCCCCGCCCGCCCGTCATGCCGCGGCCACCGCCCGCCGCATCAGGCGAAAAGTCTTTTGGCATACGCCAGGAAGCTCTAGCTCACACTAGATTGACTTGCCACCCTGGTGCCGTTACCGATGCGCGCCAGAATGCCCACCGATCGCCCCTGTCTCCTCTGCGCGAACACGCGACACCGCGTCGTCTTCCGCGAATTCGAAATTGACATTTTTCGATGCGCGGGCTGCGGCCACGTCTTCTCAGCCTTCGAGGGCGATCCCAATTACGCGTCCTATTTCGGCGACGGCCCGATCGATCCGGGTGAAACGCAGTTCTGGTGGAACGACGCGCACCGCGCCATGTACGACGCTTTCTGCGCGCGCTACCTCGCGGGCAAGACGGGACGGCTGCTCGATGTGGGTGCCGGACTCGGATACTTCGTGCAGCACGCTTCTCGCGTCCCCGGATGGGAGGCCCACGGCTCGGAGATGTCGAAGCCTGCCGTCGACTTTGCGCAAAAGCGCCTCGGGCTTTCCACCATCCGCGCTGGCCGGTTGCAGGACGCCGGGTTCGCGCCTGGATCGTTCGACGCCATCACGTTGTGGGACGTGGTCGAGCACTTGGCCGATCCGGCCGCGCTCCTCACGCACATCCGAACGCTTCTGCGCCAGAACGGTTTTCTTTTTCTTCACACGCCGAACGTCGACGTGCAGCTCGTGAAGGCCAAGCTCAAGCGCGCGCTCAAGGGAATGCGGCCGGGCACGCACTATCTCGAAGCCAAAGATCATCTTCATCTCTACTCGACAAAAACGCTGCGGCGCGTGCTGATCAAGGCGGGATTTGCGCGGGTGCGTTTCGTCCACCTACCGCCGATTCAAAGCGTCGCCGGCAGCAGAAATCCGCTCTTGCGGTTTGGTAAAAATGGCTGGTCGCAAACCTCCGCGCTCCTCGACGGGCTCACCCTCGGCGCCATCAATCTCGACAACCTCTTCGCGCACGCCTCGCTGTCGTAAAGCGGTTCGATGATCGACATCGCCATCGATCTGCGCGTCGCCAATGGCAAGCCCGCGGGCATGGCGCGCTACGCGCTGGAGCTGGCCGAACGCATTCCACCGTTGGCGCCCGATCTTTCGTTTCTGTTCATCACGGGCCCTGGCGCGCCACCGCTCGCGCGCGCGAACAACGTTTCTATAGCCCGCACGCGATCGCCATTCTTGTCTCCGCTCGAACAGATCGAGTTGCCACTCGCAACGCGCCATGCGCGGCTTTTGCATGCGACCACGTTTTCGGTTCCGTTCTTACGGCGGCAACGGCTCATCGCCACGCTGCACGACGCCAACCACCTCGCGTTTCCGGAGTACTACGGACGCGCGCAGGCGCTTTATTTTCAGTGGATCGTGGGGCCGGTGGCGCGGCGCGCGCGAATCCTCACCGTCAGCCATTTCGCCAAGCAGGAGCTCGTCACGCGACTGGGCGTTTCGGCGGATCACATCACCGTGACGCCGCTCGCCGCGAGCAGCGATTTTCGGCCGCACGATGCGGCGACGCTGGAAGCTTTCCGGGCGCGGCGCGGCCTTCCGAAACGCTTCGTGCTTTACGTGGGCAACGACAAGCCGCACAAAAACGTGGCCACGCTGATCCAAGCGCACCGCCGGCTGCCCGATGACATTGGACTCGTGCTGTGTGGAGTGGAACCGCTCGCAGCGCCAACACGCGCCATCGTTTGGCGCGATGCACCGAAAGAGGAGTTGCCGCTGCTTTACGGGGCCGCTTCGGTATTCTGTTTTCCGTCGCGCTATGAAGGATTCGGACTGCCTCCGCTGGAGTCGCTGGCCTGCGGAACGCCGGTGGCCGCCGCCCGTGCTGCTTCGATTCCCGAGGTGCTCGGCGACGCGGCGACCTATTTCGATCCCGACGACGTCGAAGGCTGCGCCAACGCCATTCGACGGCTACTTGCGCTTTTATCAAGTGAGCGAGAAACGTTGCGCGTGGCCGGAATGGAGCATGCGCGCCACTTTTCGTGGGAAAAGACGGCCCGGCGCACATTGGCTGCGTACCGCGCCGCGCTGGCCGACGTATCACAATGCACTACTTCGTAATACGCGCGCCGCTACCGCCCAAGCACCAAATCAAGACCCGCGAACAGCAACTCCAGCTGCCTCCGCGAAACGCGCCCAACCCGCTCCCGCAATTGCGATCGGTCGAGAGCAACGATCAGCGAAACATTAGCCACGCTGTCCTTGGACAACCCCGTCGCACGCGCTTTGAAAAGCAAGTTGCCGGGCGCTTCCGCCCATTTGAGGTTGCTCGTCAACGGGACACACACCACGGTACCGATCCGACTTCGGTTGAAAGCTTCACCCTGCACCACCACGACCGGCCGGCGAAACCCGGGGCCAGATCCGATGGGCTCGGGTAATTCCGCCCAACAGACATCGCCTTGCGCGATTACCATTCGGTCCGCTTGAGAATGCGTCCAGCGGCGGCCTTCGAAAAGGAGTCCAGCCGTGTAAAGGAGTCCAGCCGTGTATCGAGGGCTTCGCAAACGCCGTTGAGCGCCTCGGTCACCGCCTCGACATCGTGCCGCGCGACGTATTCGGAAACCGCCTCGCGGTAGAGCGCGCTGCGCGATTTGTGCAGCCGATTCGCCAAGCGCTCGGCGCGCGAAAAAACATCGTCCGGGAGCGAGACCGCGGTTTTCATACCAAAAGTATAACCTCGTTCTGCGTCGCCAGCTACTTCGTCATCCGCGCCCGTGCCAAGGCCCAGGCACCACCGCCCGCCGCAAAAAGATCCACGCCCCACGCGCCCAGCCACGGCGGCAGATGCCCGCCCAGCGCCAGCGCCCGCGACACCACGGTCAGCGCCCACAACAACGCCGTCAGTGCCGCGCCTTCGAGTAGCGCTGTCGTCAACCCACCGCGCCGACGACGCCGCAACGTCGCCGCCGCACTGATCGCGGTTCCCGGCACGCCCAGAAACGCCGCGGCGTTGCGCTGCATGCGCAGCAAAATAAATTCGCCGGACGGGAGCGCCGACGCTTGGCGCGCGGCGGCGTGCTGATCCAACTCCGCATTGGACAACTCACTCGGACGCGACTCGTCAACAACAAGCCCGGCCGGATCGAAAGGCCCCGCGTCGAGGCGCTGCGCGTGACTTTCGACGATCGTGTTCGCGGCATCAAACGTCCGCACCGTTGCACCGATCAACGACCACCCATCGCCGTTGCGTACCAGCGACGCCGCATCGATGCGCTGACGTAAATGAAACACCCCACCCGTCGTTTCCATCTCCAGCACGGTGACGTCGCGCCAGCCGCCGTCCTGCGCGGCGCCGAGCCGAATAAATCGATCGCCCATTCGAAACCAGTGCTGTCCATGAAAACGGCCCCAGTCGCCCCAAAGATGAAAACGCTCGATGGCAATCTGCTGCACGCGATGCTCGGCGCGCGGAACGACGCGGTCGGAAAAAACGCTGAGCCCCGCGCCCGCCAGCATCGCCACCGCGAGCGCCGGCGCCACCAGCCGCCCCGGGGAACAGCCCAGCGCGGACGCCGCCGTGAGCTCACCCTGTCCACGCAGACGCGTCAGCGCAATCCCCGCGCCGAGGATCAGCGCCGCCGGCACTAGCTGCGCCACGATCACCGCCAGCTTCGCCGCGTACAACTCCAGCGCCGCCGACGGCCAACCCTCGCCGTGAAAGAGCCGCGCATGGTCGGCAAAATCAACCAACAAGTAGACCGCGCAGAGCACCGCCAGCGTCAACGCCACGGCGGCGGCGTAGGAAACGGCGAGGTAGCGATCGAGTCGACGCATTTGGAATTGGACGGCCAGTGTTACATTAGCGGCGTGCGCTCCCCCGCTTTCGAGACCCTGCCGGCAGCCTACCAGGCCGTGGCCATTCGGGCGTTCGATACGGATTGGGCCTGGCGCCGCGCCGACGCGTTGCAGGTGGTGGATGCGCTGAGCGCCTTGCGGCACGCGGTGGCCAGCATCATCGTCTGGGTGCAATTTCCCGACGGTGCGCGGCTCTCCTCTTTCGCCGTCTACCAGTGCGACATCGAACCGGCCAAATCGAACGAGCCGTGGGAAGCCGTGGTGGAGCGCGCCAACGAAGCCGCCGCGGCCTATGTGCGCGCGTTTCGATTTTCGGACGACGATCCGGCCAGCGTCTTCCCGCCGCTCTTCGCCATCTGTGCCTATGCGGAGCGCGATTTTCGGACGCGCCGTTTCTTGGTCTGAAACTTTCCGCCGAGGCCGGCGTAGGATGTAATGCCGCCATGCTGAGAACCAACGCCATCGCCGCACTCTGCCTGCTGGCCACCGCCGCGCGAGCGGAAGAGATCGATTACAAGAAACTCTACGCCGCCGCTGCACCGAGTGTCGTGCTCGTCTACGGCACCGAGGGCAACGTCGGATCGATCGGCTCGGGCTCGGTCATTCGCTCCGACGGCCTGGTCATCACCAACGCGCATGTCATCCTGAACCACGACACGGCCCGACCATGGCCCAAGCTCTTCATCTATCTCAAACCCGAGCGCGTCACCGGCGCCGACGCGCAAGATCTCAAGAGCGGCTACGAAGCGCAGCTCCTCGTCTCGAGCGCGCAACTCGATCTTGCACTTTTGCGAATCGTCAATCCGCCCGGCGGACTGCCCGTGTTGCCCATTTCCGACGACAGCGGCGTAGGGGTCGGCGAAGCAACGGCGGCCATCGGACATCCCGAAAAAGGCTCGAAGTGGTCGCTCACCACCGGCCGCATTGGTGGCGAGTGGAACGACTTCGACGGCGTGAAGGGCAAAGATGTTTACCAAATGGAGACCAGTGTAAACCGCGGCAACTCCGGTGGCCCGCTGCTCGATGGCAACGGCCACATGGTCGGCATCAACACCAGCATTGCGCGCCGCTCGGCGGACGGGCTTGCCATCACCGGCGTCAATTTCGCCGTCAAGAGCTCGGTGGTGCGCAAGTGGATCGCCGACAAAGGTGAGGAACTCGGCGCCGCGCCTGTCGTGAACCCAGCCACACCGCCCGCGCCCGCTCAAGTGGCGACGGCCGCCGCCGCACCCGATGCGCAGGAAACTGTTCCCACCGCGGGAACACCTCCCATCGAACCGCTCAGCGAGATCGCCTACGTGCAAAAACAACCGGACCAAGGCCAATCGCCAACGCCGGACCCCGTGGTGCCGATTTCAGTGACCGTCCCCGCGGCGCCGATGAAGGGGAGACATGGTTTTCGCTCGCGCGAGCCGATCGGGAAGATCCTTTCGGCAGCTGAGTTGGTGCGGCAGCATGCCAGGGAAGCTTTTGAGGATCTCGAGGAAGAGTCGGCGAAGCATCGGCGGTAGCTCGTGATCACTTTGGCGTGAGCACTAAAAACTCTTCGCCTGCGCGGCGAGCGGTGCCGGGTCGCGACGAGGGACAGATTCCGGACGGTGCGGTTATTGATCGTGCGAGGGGGCCTTTGGAGGAGTTGGCAACCTCTTGAGGCTCCGGTCGCGCACCGTCCAGAACCCGCCCCCCGTCGCAACCCGAGGTGAGTGAAGTGGACCTTCGATTCGATAAATGTTTAGCGAGTATCGCGCACGCGCATCGTCGCCTGGAATCGATACTTGATAAAAAATCAAGCACCTAAATTCCACTCACTATCCTCGGATCGTGACCGATGGGCGGGTTTCGTGCGGTGCGCGACCGGAGCCTTAAAAGGTTGCCAACTCCTCCAAGGGCCCCCTCGCACGATCAATAACCGCACCGCACGAAATTCGCCCGGCGGGCGCGATCCGCCTCGCCCGCCGCGCAGGCAAAAAGTTTTTTCCTCACACCAAAGTGATCACAGCCCACCTATCCCCTCCACCACCTCGAAGATGATCCGACATCCACGCTGCAAATTCTCGACCGAGATTCTCTCATCCACACCGTGCATCCCCGCGTAAAGCGAATCATCCATCATGTACGGCGAAACACCGTACGCAGAAATTCCACGCTCGCGAAAGAAACGGGAATCGCTGGCGCCGCGCGTGATCGGCGAGACTACCGGCACGCCGGGCGTGTGTTTCGCCAGGACGCGCCGAATGACCTGCATGGCTTCGCTGTCCGACGGGGAGGACGTGGCGCGGTTGCGTTCCTCCTCGACAATCGTCAGGCCGTCGTCCGCAATCACCTCGCGCAGCGTCTTGAGAAATTGATCGGGATCGGTTCCTGGCAAGAGACGGCAATCCAAGCCTGCGCTCGCTTCCGACGGGAGGACGTTCATCTTTGCCGAGCCCTTGAGCAGCGTGATGGCCACGGTGTCGCGCACCAGCGCTGCGAGGTCCGGCGTGTGCGAAAGATCTTCGCGCACTTCCGGCTTCTGCAACGCGGCGCGGATGTCGCTGAACCAAGTGCGACGCGGCTCCGGCTGCAGCGGCGCGATGGTGGCGAAAAATTCTTGGATCTCCGGCAAGACGCGCACCGGCGGCTCCCACGAGGCAAGGCGGCCCAGCGCGCGGGCTAGCCGATGTGTAGCCGCGGCAGGGAAGGGCCGCGAAGCATGACCGGCCGTTCCGCGCGCGACGAGCTGCAACCAGAGCGGCGCTTTCTCGCCCGGCGAAATTTCCCAATACAGCGGCCGGCCGTCGCGTTCGACACCGCGCGAGCCTTCGTTGAGCACGTACTCCAAATTGGAGAACAACTCCGCGTGCGCCTTGAGCATGAACGCCGCACCGAGCTCTCCGCCGGCCTCCTCGTCGGCGACCGCCATAAAAATCACGTCGCGCTGCAACGCCACGCCCGATCGTTTGAGCGCAATGAGGGCCGTGAGCTGCATGATTCCGATGCTCTTCATGTCGATGGCGCCGCGGCCCCAGATAACGCCGTCTTTCACCGTTCCGGAAAATGGCGGAACCTTCCACGCGGTGGCATCGGCCGGCACGACATCGAGGTGATTCAAGAGGAGCAGCGGTCGCTTCGATCCATTTCCACGCAGACGCGCCACGAGATTG
This sequence comes from Deltaproteobacteria bacterium, assembly GCA_023248955.1. GTDB lineage: Bacteria > Myxococcota > Myxococcia > Myxococcales > JAHFDP01 > JAHFDP01. Next base: position 17,051 of record JAHFDP010000013.1, on the reverse strand, counting down.
GCGCGGCCGGGCGCGGACGGATAAAGGGTCGAGGAAATTCCTTCCGACTCCAAAATTCGCTGCAGGAATTGCGCGGCGGGCAGCTCGTTACCGGGCGGATTGGCGGTGTCTATGCGCAAGTACGCGGAAAGCCGCTGCACGGCCTGGTCTTCCAGCGCGTGCCACTCGAGGGGCGTGCTGGAACTGGCCGAAGGAGCCGGGCCACGCTCGGCCGTCGTAGGTAACGGCAATTGTGGTTTTCCGGCCGAGGCAAGCGGCGCCACAAAGAGAAGCGCGCTCATCAAAAAAGGGTGGCTTGTCATTTTATCGAGTCCGATTCTTCTTGAATCCGAGGGCCGCGGCTTCCGCCTTTGTCATGGCATCCGCCGCATCTCCATCAATCGCCACGAACGCGCCCGCGTGTGCCCAGCGCTTGGCATCCGACCCCACAAACACCGCCACCGTTGGTGCGCCGCAAGCGGCGGCAAGGTGCATGGGACCGGTATCGTTGGTAATGGCGACTTGACAAATTCGCAAGATCGCCGCCAACACCGAGAGATCCGTAAATGGCGCTTTTTTTGCGCCACTCGCTTCCGCAACTTCGCGCGCAAGCGTCTCTTCGCCCGGACCCCAAGTCACGAGCACTTCGAAACCGTGCGCCTCGCGAAGCCGCTTCGCCAGTGCAGCGAAGGCCGCCGCGGGCCAGCGGTGATCCGCCTTGCGTGATCCCGGATTGACGAGTGCAAACGCACCACGAATTCCAACCGCCTCGAGCACGGCTCGCGCACGCTGCAGACTCGGCTCGTCCGCGCCCAGCTTGGTTTGCAGCGTTTTTGTCCGCGCCGAAATGCCGAGCGGCGTGAGCAGACGCAACTTCTCGTCGATCTCCGAACCGCCCATCGGCACCACCACGTCCGTATAGAACCGACGCCACGGACCGCGCACATGGCCGATGATCCGCGCCGCACCCGACCAGCGCGACAGCAGCGCGGAGGTGCCCGAAAACGCATGCCAGTGCGCGGCGTCAATGGTGACGTCGTACTGCGCGCGCCGCAGCTGGGCGAGCAACGTGAACAATCGCCACGGCCGGCGCCAAAGATCACGTTTGTCGTAGAGCCGCAACCTGGCGCCGAGACCTCCCGCCACCGCAGCTTTCCGCGCGGCGACGAGCCAATCGACCTGCCAGCCCGCGTCGAGCAGCGCGCGCACGAGCGGCGTGGTGAGCAAGACGTTGCCGACGCGATCGTCGACGCGAACGACGAGCGCCTTCACGAGGCGAAATTCGGGCCCAATCCGCCGATTTCCCTCCCCCTTGAGGGGGGAGGATGAGGGTGGGGGAGCACGTCACTCGCAGTCGGTTTCAATCCCCCCACCCTGGCCCTCCCCCGCAAGAGGGAAATCTGGCGCATGATCATCGCTCCGTGCATCGGTGCTCACATTCCGTTTGGGAATCCCCGGTGAATCCAGACGAGGACGTTTCCGCACCGCCGCGAACATCTGGACAACGCTTCAAGCACGCATCGATTCGCGCCTGCTCCTCGGCGGAAACGCGGTGCGGAAAAAGGCAAGCGGGCGTTGCCGCGAGTGAAATCGACAGCGCTGCGATCGCGATTCGGCGAAACATTGCGAGCATCTTACTCAAACCAACTCGTCACAGGAGCTGTGAGAGCAACGTCCTGGCCGGCACCACCAGCGGCCCACGGTGGGACGCAAAGCAGTCAGCCTCGACAAAGTCGGCGTCGAGGAGAACCTGAAACGCAAAAGGAGCCTTGGTCTGCTCTTGGAAATAGCGAAGGGCGGGGCTCAAGTGCCCATCGGCGTTTTTGACCTCGACCAGCATCCACGGCTTGCCGTCCCGCACGACCACGAAGTCGACCTCTCGTTTGCTCTTGTCGCGCAGATAGCCAAGTTGGAATTGGCCGAAACCGAGATCGGTCCAGCCGTGAACGGCCTTGAGCAGATGACAGGCGATGAAAGTCTCGGCGCGTTTCCCCTGATCATCAATGCTCGACCAGTCGTACAGAAACCACTTGGGCTCCTTGCGAAGCGAGCGGGAGATGTTGCGAAACCAGGGACGCAGCAGGAAACCCAGGTGAAATCCACACAGGGACTCCACCCAGCGACGCACGGTATCCACGCTCACCTGAATTTCGTTCGCCAGATTGCTGTAAACGAGCTGCGTTCCGGAGCGCTCCTGGAGCAGCTCCGCCAGCGTCTCCATCTGCGCAAGCTCCCGCACAACCGTGAGATCGCGGATGTCCTCGCGGACTAGCTGCTGCCGGCGCAACGCGGACCAACGGCGCGTAAACCGGAGTGCGCGATGGACGAACAGTTCCGGAAAACCGCCGTGGTCCCAGAGCGCGCGCGCATCCGCCGCGGCAACACGCTTGGGCGGACGAACCAAACGCTTGGGGTCGGGAATGTTCTGCCAGGCGATTTCGCCCAAGGAGAACGGATGCATCCGGTAGAGAAAGTAACGGCCCATGAGGCTATCGCCGCCCCGCCGGTAAACATCCATGCGCGAACTGCCCGTGACCACGATGCGCGCCTGGCTGGCGTAGGTATCGAAAAAGCCTTTGAGGAAATGCTTCCACCGCGGGAACTTGTGAAGCTCGTCAAACACGACGACGGGTGGACGCGCGTGCAAACGTGAGAGGCCGGCGCGATCGGCGACCGCAGAAGGACCACGCAGGATGACGCGACGGTCGTCCGTGTTGTCCCAATCGAGGTAGACCGATCCCGCCGCGCGGCAGACCGTCGTCTTGCCCACCTGGCGCGGCCCGGTGACAAAGGCCATCTGGCGGTTGTGGCGCAAGTGTTCATCAAGCATTGCGTCGTAGAAACGAGTTTGAGGCACCTGACCATTTTATGTGTAATCGTAAATTGGTCAAGACCAAGATACGAATGTCCTTATTTTGGTCGCGACCAATTTCGTCTGTTTCGTAGATTGGCTTAGACCAATTCCACGGCGGCAGCCAACACCTTCGCCACTTTGAGCTCACGCAAACACTTGTGATGCCCGAGCGGACAACGCCGCGGCCCGCTCTTGCTGCACGGCGCACAGGGAAGCGTCAGCCACTGCGGGCGATCGCGTTCACCAAAAAGATGCGCGGCCGGATCGGTCGGACCAAACAGCGGCACCGTCGGGCGGCCTAGCGCTCGCGCGGCGTGCACGAGCCCGGTATCGCCGCCGACGACCAGTTCGCAGCGCTCCAGCAAGCCGAGCGTTTCCAGCACCGTATTACCAACGATATCGATTGTATTCGGCGCAATTTGTCGCACCAGCTGCCCGAGCACGCGCTCCTCGGGGCTGCCGAGCAGCAGCGGCGTCAATCCGCGCGCCAGCAAGGAAGCCGCCAGCGATCCGAAGTGCTCCGCGGGCCAACGTTTTGTCGCGCGCTCGCTGCCAATCACCAGCCCCACCAGGCGCGCGTCTTCCCGAACACCATGCTGCGCCAACGCGCGCGTCGCCGAGGCACGTCCAACCGCGTTCACGTCGAGCCGCGGGGTGAACGCCTTCTCGATTCCCAAAGCGCGCGCCAGCGTGAGATCGCGCTCCGCGAAACGGCCACCGCGATCGGGAACCGTGTCGGTAAAGCAGAGCGCGCCGGGCGGCGTGGCGTAACCAAGCCGAAGCGGCGCGCCCACCAAACGCGAGAGCAGCGCGGTCCGCGCCGAGCGGTGCGGCGAGACCGACAGATCGAATCGCCGCGCGCGCAAATGGCGAAGGAGGCGCGTGAACGCGGCTGGCCCTTCGTCCGCTCCGTGTTTGTCGTAAACGATGACTTCCGAAACACCGGGCATGCAGGCGCCCACATCCCGGCCACGCGGCGCGCAGAGGAGCGTCACGCGCGCGTTTGGGAAACCAGCCGCCAACGCTTGCGCCAAAACGGACACAAAGACCACATCGCCAAGCCACGCGGTTTCCACGAGGAGAATCGACCGCACGTGCGCTGCGCGGAGGCGATCGGCCAGCGGCGCGCGAGAACCCGAGAGCGTGCGAAAATCCATCGCGCTACTTCCGCTCGGCGGCTTTCACACCGTTTCGTCCAGCGGCTTTGGCTAGGTACATCGCTCTGTCTGCTTGCTGCAAAAGATCATCCGCGCTCGCCGTGTCATCGGGGAAACAGGCCACGCCGAAGCTCGCCGTCACGCGCAACGCCAGGCCTTCCGTGGCCAGAAAGCGGACTTTGGAAATCTCCTCACGCATTTTTTCCGCCATCTCCACCGCCTGATCCTTGCCCGTCTCCGGCAGCACGATGGCGAATTCGTCTCCACCGTAACGCGTGGCCACGTCGACCGATCGCACCTGCGCCGCAAGCAGCCGCCCCACTTCGCGCAACGTGCTCGATCCGCGCTGATGACCGTGGGTGTCGTTGATCGCTTTGAAGCGATCCAGATCCATGAACACCAGGCTCACCGGGTGTCCAAAGCGGGTGGCGCGATCGACTTCCTTGGCCAACGTGGCCGCGAGATGCCGCGCATTGAAGAGCCCGGTGTGATCGTCGATGGTGGTGATCTCCTGCACGCGGGCGTAGTTTCGCGCGTTGTCGAGCGCAATCGCCGCGAAGTCGGCCACCGCGGCTAGCGTGCGCAAATCGCGCGCCTGAAACGACTTGTCGCGCGCGCCGTAGACCAGCTCCACCACGCCGAGGCAGCGCCCCTTCGACGCCAACGGCGCGGCCAAAATGCTGCGCGTGTGAAACGAGCTGATGGCGTCGAAGCGCGCGGCGAACCGCGGATCGGCGCGCACATCGGGCACCGCCAGCGGCTCCATTTTCGTGAAGACCCACCCGGCGATTCCCTCATGCGGCGGAAGGTGCATGCCCACCAACCGATCGGCGCCCGCACCCACCGCGTGCGTAAACGCGAGATCCCGTTTCTCCTCGTCGTAGAGGAGCAGAGACCAGTTGCGCGGCCGCAAAAGCTCGCTGACCTTCTCGAAGATGTTGGTCATCACCTGCGAGATTTCCAACGACGAAGTCAACGTCTTGCCGATGTCGTTGAGGATCGTCAGCTCATCGACGGTCCGCTTTATTTCAGCTGCACGACTGATCACGATACTAAGGGTACCATCGTCCTGCGCTATCTTCAGAACCGAAACCGATGGAGCCTAACTTGACAAAAAAGCAAGTCGGCATTCTTGGTGCGACCGGTCTCGCCGGGCAGCAATTCCTGGCTTCGCTCACCGCGCACCCGCAGTTCGCAGTGGCCAAAGTCGCGGCCAGCGAGCGCAGCGCCGGCAAGACGTACGCCGAGGCCATCGGCGGGCACTGGTACTGCAAAGAGCCGCTCGACGAAGCGCACGCCGGCCTCGTCGTGGAAGATGCAGCCAAGATGTCGGCCAACGGTCTCGATCTCGTTTTCTCCGCCGTGGAGTCCGAGCCGGCGAAAACGCTCGAGCCAAAATTCGCGCGCGACATCCCGGTCATCTCCACCGCCAGCGCTTTTCGCTACGAGCCCGACGTTCCGATTTTTCTTCCTGGCGTGAACCTCGGCCACGCGGGCCTCCTCGCGATCCAGCGGCGCCAGCGCGGATTCCGCGGCTTCATCACTCCGGGGGCCAACTGCACCACCGTCGGGTTGGCCATGACGTTGAAGCCGCTGCACGCGGCCTTCGGCGTGGAACGCGTCTTCATGACCAGCTTGCAAGCGGTCTCCGGCGCGGGACGATCGCCAGGCGTGATCGCGCTGGACATCCTCGACAACGTCGTCCCCTTCATTCGCGGCGAGGAGGAAAAAGTAGAGCGCGAGACGCACAAGATTCTCGGCACGCTCCGCGGCGAGGCCATCGATCCCGCGCCCATGGCCATCTCCTGCACCTGCATGCGCGTCCCCGTGCTCGAGGGACACACCGAATCGGTGTTTGTTCAACTTGCGAAAAAGTCAAGTCCGACACAAGCCGCCGAAGTGCTGCGCGCTTATCGCGGCGACGGCCTCGAGGGCCTCCCCAGTGCACCCCGGCATCTCATCACGGTGCGCGACGAAGCCGATCGCCCGCAGCCGCGGCTCGATCGCGACACCGAAGACGGCATGAGCACGGTGGTGGGGCGACTCCGTGCTGACAGCGCGCTGCCCAACGGGCTCAAGTATGTGCTGGTCTCCCACAACACCAAGATGGGTGCGGCCAAGGGCGCGATTCTGACGGCGGAATGGCTGCTCAAACATGGTCACCTCACGTGACCACCGACGCGGCCATTGCGGAACGTCTCCTTGCGCTGCGCGCGCGCATTCCGCAACACGTCACGCTGATCGCCGTCTCGAAGTTGCAACCAGCGTCGGCCATTCGCGCCGCTTATGCCGCGGGACAACGCGACTTCGGCGAAAACTACGTTCAGGAATGGCGCGGCAAAGCAGCGGCACTGGCCGACCTCGTGGATCTGCGCTGGCACCTCATCGGGTCGTTGCAAGCCAACAAGGCGAAGTACGTCGCCAGCGCCGTTTCGCTCGTACACACCGTCGACAACGTCAAGGTCGCGAAGGAGTTGGATCGGCGCGCGGCCGCGCGGGAATCTGGCCAACATTTAGGCGTGGATGCGCGAGCCGTGCCGGGGCCACAGGGGACCCGGCTGGTCCAGCGCGTTTTGGTGCAGGTCAACGTCGCGCGCGAAGCGAGCAAAGCCGGCGTCCTGTCCGAATCGCTCGCGCCGCTGCTCGCCGAGCTTCGTGCTTTCCCGCATCTCGAGGTTGCGGGCCTCATGACCATTCCGCCCGCCACGGGCGATCCGCGTCCCCATTTTCGCGCGCTGCGAGCGCTGGCAAGTCTGCACCAACTCCGCGATCTGTCGATGGGGATGAGCGGTGATTTTGGATCAGCCATCGAGGAAGGCGCCACGCTGGTCCGCGTCGGCACCGCGATTTTCGGGACACGAACGTAGTCCGCTGTTGGATATTCGACAATCAAGGCGCATAATCGATCGATCGATCGGAGATCGCTCATGCGCCCATTCGCACTTTGGACCGTCGCTCTTTGCTGCGCCGGATGTGGTCCGTCGACCGATTTCCAACAGACTCATCTCGGCCACGCTAGCTCAGCGGTCGCCCCTACCCTCTCTCCGGCCAACGTCACCTTGGCGCAGGGACAAACCCAGACCTTCACCCCCGCCGGTACCGGGCCCTACACATGGGCGTTGCAAGGCGGCGCGTCGGGCAGCATTACCAACGCCGGCGTCTACACCGCTGGCGCTCCCGGCCAAGCTGGCGCCACCGATACGGTTACCGTCACTGACACCGGCGCGGGCAACGCCACCGGAACCGCCACCGTCACCATTTCCAAAGGCGTCAACGGCCTCTCCAACTACGGTGGCAGCGGACTCTCGGCCGGCAACGGATTCCCCATCCAGGACAACACACGCGCCACGAAGAAGGTCGGCCAAACGTTCCAGGCGCTCGCACCCACCGGCGGCGCCGCGCAGGGCATGGTGACGTTCGTGGCGGTCGACATGGTTCGCACCGGCGGCGGCTCCGGACAAAACATCAAGGCCGAAATCCACAGCCTCACCGGCGCGGGCGGCATCGACGATCAAGGCGCTTCGAATGCCTATGCCTCGGGCACGGTGGACGCGCTGACGGCGATTCCTTCGCTGAACGTGAAGACCAAGGTCTTGATTCCGATTACCCCTGGCACGCCGCTCACGATGGGAACGATGTATGCGGTCACACTCAAACCAGATGTCGCGGGAACGCTCTCCGCCTACGTGACCGTGACCAGCGCCAACGATTCGAGCGGCGGCGTCACCTGGTGGTACGCCAAGCGCTACCGTCCGGGCGGCTGGGTTTCGCGCGGCGTCTATACGTCGCATCCCGCTGACTACATTAAAGATACGACACGCAATATCTCGGCCAACGTCTTCATCACCGAGGTCTACGCGGCGCCCACCACCTCCAGCATCAGTCCTACCTCGGCGACCCAAAATGGATCCGGCTTCACCCTCACGGTGAATGGCACCAACTTCTTCGCGGCTTCCACGGTGAATTGGGGCGGCGCGGCGCGCACCACGACGTACATGAGCCCGACGCAGCTCACCGCCTCGATTCTCTCCGGCGACATCACCTCGGTCGGGACCACCAGCGTCACCGTCACCACACCGGCGCCCGGCGGCGGCACCAGCGGCGGACAAACCTTCACGGTGAACAGCGCCACCAACCCCGTCCCGTCCACCAGCAGCATCAGCCCAACGTCGGCGAGCGCAGGTGCAGGTGCGTTGACCCTCACGGTGAATGGCACCAGCTTCGTCTCCACCTCGAGCGTGAAGTGGGGAGGCAGCGCGAGAACCACCACCTATGTCAGCGGGACCCAGCTAACCGCCGCCATCACCAGCGGCGATTTGGCCACGGCCTCGAATGTGAGCGTGACGGTGTTCAACCCCACACCCGGCGGCGGCACCAGCGGCGCGAAGACGTTCCAGATCCTCGGCTCCGACCAGACGGTGAGTGGCAACACCAGCTGGTCATCGAACGCAACCTACAACAACGTCACCGTGAACAGCGCCTCCACGCTCACCGTCGCGGGCGGCATCACGATCACTGTGCAGGGAACACTTACCGTTACGGGTAACTCCAACGTAGTAGTCCAGAGCATCAACAACTCAGCCCAAGTCAGCAGTGCATGGGTGGGTACGGGCAGCACCATCAACGCCAACAATGTCACTGTGAACGCAGGGTCGAGCATCAATGCCGACTACCAGGGCTACACGGGCGTCGGCGGAGGCGGCACTGGAAACGGCCCCGGTGGTGGTGCTGGTCGCGGCGGATCCTACGACGGCCCCGGCGGTGGGTATGGCGGTGGAGGTGGCACCCAGAGCAGCACTCCCGGCGGCACTTACGATCTCGCGCTCTCGACCGCGCCAACCAACCTTGGATCGGCGGGCGGTGGCGCAACCGGCAATGCGGGCGGCAACGGAGGCGGCGCGATCACACTGACAGTGACGGGGACCCTGACACTAAACGGAACCATCAGCGCCAATGGAGATCCGGGCGGCGGCTACAACGGCGGCGGTTCGGGCGGTTCGCTCTACGTGACGACCGGTACGCTCACGGGCTCCGGAAGCTTTACCGCCAATGGCGGCGACCGCGTCGGGCAGTCCGATGCAAATGGCAGCGGCGGCGGCGGGCGGGTAGCAGTGTATTACACGACCAACAGCAGCTTTTCCGGTTTCACAACCTCGACCGCAAAAGGCGGACAAGCTGCGTCCAACGGAACCATTGCCTTCTTCGACAATTCGGCGGGCAGCGGCGCGAACAGCCTCTACGTCTACAAAGCGTTCGCCTACCCGTCCTCGCAGACGCTCAGCCTCAAGAACATCGATGTCGGCGCAACTGGCGCGACGGGCGCAACGCTGACGATCGGCGGGGGCAGCACCGTCACCTGCAGCGGAACGATTACCGTCACGCAAAACTCAACGATGACTTTGCAAAGCATCAACAACTCGGCGCTGGTCAGCGGCACCTGGCAGGGGAGTGGTGTCACGCTCACGGCGGTGAACACGACGGTGAACTCCGGTTCGAAGATCTCCGCCAATTACCAGGGCTACACGGGCGTCGGAGGCGGAACGGGAAATGGTCCCGGCGGAGGCAGCGGGCGCGGCGGCTCCTACGACGGCCCCGGCGGCGGGTATGGCGGCGGAGGCGGCACGCAGACGACCACACCTGGCGGGACCTACGATCTCACGCTCGCGAGCGCGCCAACCAACCTCGGCTCCGCGGGAGGTGGCGCGACCAGCGATATCGGTGGAAGTGGAGGCGGCGCGATAAATTTGACGGTGACTGGAACGCTGACGCTCAACGGGACCATCTCCGCTGACGGCGATCCTTCCGGCAACTACAACGGCGGCGGATCGGGCGGCTCCGTCTATGTAACAACCGGCACGCTCACCGGCGCGGGAACTTTCACGGCCAACGGCGGCAACCGCACCGGAATGTCCAATGCGAACGGCAGCGGCGGCGGCGGGCGCGTGGCAGTGTATTACACGACCAACAGCAGCTTTTCTGGCTTCGCGACCTCGACCGCCAAAGGTGGACAGTCCGCTTCCGACGGAACCATCGCCTTCTTCGATAACTCGGTCGCCAACAACAAGCTCTATGTTTATAAGGCGTTCGCGTATCCAGCCAGTACAACGGTCAACCTGAACGCCGTCACAGTTGGTCCTTCCGGAGTGACGGGCGCGACTCTCACCATCGGCGGCCAAACGACGCTCAATTGCACCACGCTCGATGTCACCAACTCATCGACGCTGCTTGTGCAGAGCATCAACAACTCCGCACTTGTCAGCGGAACTTGGCAGGGCCTAGGCGGAACCATCAACGCAACTGGAAACGTCAACATCGACTCAACCTCGACAATCTCAGCCGACGGACAGGGATACACGGGCGTTGGCGGCGGCGGCACCGGCAACGGTCCTGGCGGTGGCCCGGGCCGCGGCGGCGGCTACGACGGCCCGGGCGGAAGCTACGGCGGACTAGGAGCGAACGGAGCTGGCACAGCGGCGGCGACCTATGACGCTTCCCTCGCAACGGCACCGACCAACCTGGGCTCAGCCGGCGGTGGTGCCGCAGGCGAGACCGGCCCCAACGGCGGTGGCGCCATTCGTCTCATCACAACCGGCACGCTGACGCTAAACGGCACGATCTCAGCGAACGGAGGAGAGAGCGGCGGCTACTCAGGATCGGGCTCTGGCGGTTCGCTCTACATCACGACAGGGCCGCTTGGTGGCAGCGGGACCTTCCGGGCCAAGGGTGGAAACACCCACGTCGGCGGTGGCGGTGGGCGAATCGCGATTTACTACACAAGCCTCGTTGGAAGCAGCGACACCACCACGCGGAGCGCGGCGGGAGGTACTGGTTGGGGCGGTGGAGGAACGGGTTCCATCACGTTTACGACACACTGACCGCTGCTCAGTTTCACCCCGTTGTGTCCGCCTCGACGTCGTCCTACACACGGGCTCCTTCCTCTGGGAGCCGTCATGGACATCGCAACGCTGCAACGTGAGCTCACCGCTTTCGCCGCCCGCAACCAACTCGGCGAAGATCCGCTGGCCAAGCTCTATCCCGAGCGACGCAAGGCCTGGAGCCTCTTCGCGCGCGGTATTTCCGACAAGGAGTGCGAAGCGCTGCGACCGTACGTTTTGACCTGCGCGAAAATTCCGCAGAAGCCCGGCGATCCCGCGCCCCGCCTCGCTAATTTTATCGACGGCACTTGGCGCGCACCGGCTCGGGGTGAATTCGCGTCGATGAAGTCGCAAGCGGATCGGCGCGTGACGTTGTTTGAATTGCCAGCGTCGACGAGCGAAGACGTGGAGGCCGGCGTCAGCGCGGGCGATCGCTACTGGAAATCGATGGCCTGGGCCGAGGAAGGGCTCGGTTACCGCAAGCTCGTGATCCAGAATTTTTCGCGACTGCTCGAATATTTTTACGAAGAGTGCATTCACGAATTGCGGCAGCAGACGCCGAAAACGAAGCTCGAGGCGGACAAGGATTTCTTCGAAGCCAAGCGCGCCGCAGACCATTTGCAAGGCAACGCCGAGACCGCGCTGCGCGGCGAGATGGTGCCGCAGATGGTGCCCGGCCAGAGCTACTGGCGCGATTCCTATCTGCCCGCGGGGCTGGCGGCGATCATCACGCCGATGAATTTCATCTACGGCATTCCGGCCATTCACCTGGTCGGCGCCTACTTGTCGGGCTGTCCGTTCATCTTCAAGGGGCATCCGTTTTCGGGGCTCACCAACACCACGCTGATTCGCTTGATGCTGGCGGCCGGCGCGGATCCGCATCAGTTGCAGAAAGTGGAAGGCTTCGGAAAAGGCGTGAGCCAACTGGCGGCCGATCCGCGCGTGGCGGTGGTGGCGGTGACCGGGTCCGCGGACACCGCGCGCGCCATGCAGACCGTCCGCGGCTTGCAGCGGTTGCGCTTCGAAGGCGGCGGCTGCAACTGGTCGTATGTCGACGATGGATATTCAAAAGAGGAGCTGACGCGCATCGCCGAGCGGCTCACCTATTCGAAGCTCGGACTCTCGTCGCACAAGTGCACCGGGCTGCATGGCGTGGCCGGATCGAAAAAGACACTCGATGTATTGTTGCCGCTCATCGACGCGGAGATGGGACGTTGGGAAGTGCGCGACCCACGCGGCGAAGGAACGAAAGTGGTCGGGCCGCTGATGGTGCACAAGGCGCAGACGGCGATCGATCTCGTCGCGGCAGCCAAGCGCGCCGGGCTCAACGTGGTTCGCGCGGGCGAGCGTGGCGGTGGCACGTGGGGCGAAAACGCGGAGGTGGTCGGACCGTCGATCATTGCTGGCGTCACCCCCGCGACGGCGCTGTCCGTTGATTGGGATGGCAAGGGCGTGCGGAATTTTCACATCGCCACGGAAGAACTTTTCATGCCGGTGCTGGTGGCGATGGAGCTGGCGTCGTTCGATGACTTCGTGCGTTTTTCACTCTTCGAAAATCCGCACGATTTGGCGACGAGTATCTGGACGCGCGACGACGCCAAGCTGCAACGCGCGCGGCGTCGGCTGGGCGGGATGCTCAAGGAAAACGACGGAACCGATTCCGCGTTGGAGTGGGAAGAGTTCGGCGCGTCAACGATCGGGGAGAGCGGGAACATGGGAGTTGGGGAAGCGCAGGCGACGCTTTCGATCTACGCGCGGCGACAGAAGGGTCGGCACTTCGTTTTTTAGGAGACAACCAAGAGAACAGCCGTCATTGACTCCGTAGCAGATGCGTTGATTGCCGCGGAGGGCGCGGCTGCTTCGTTGACGAGCGCGCTCACTCGGGATGCAGGTCCCCTTGCTTCGAACGCAGGCCCGGTTGCGTTCGAGACAGGTGCACCTGCTTCGATTACAAACGCACATGTATTCATGACAGAAGCGCTTGCTTCGAATGCAGGAGCGTGCAGACTTTTCACGCCCAGACGATCTGGCCACGAGCATCCGGACGAGCTAGCGTCACGACGCGTGACCGACTTACAAACCATCAACTTCGAGGGAAAATCGATCCCTTTTCTCGCCGGCGACACCATCTCCGCGGCGTTGTTGCGCGCCGGCGTGCGCATCTTTTCGCGGAGTCCAAAATACCACCGACCACGCGGGCCCTTCTGTTTCGCGGGATCTTGCGCGCAGTGCTACGTGCGAATCGACGGAAAACCATCGCTGCCAGCGTGTATGACGTTGTGTCACGAAAGTATTCGCGTCGAGCGGCAGAATGCGATCGGGAGCGCGGGGCACGACCTGCTCGGCATCATCGACGTGGCCACGCCGCATGGGCTCGATCACCATCATTTGATGACGTGGAATCGGCTCGCAAACACGACGGCCTCGGCCGTGGCGCGGCGGCTGGCGGGATTAGGGACGTTGCCCGATGCGGCAATGGAGGTGGCCGCGGGCGAGACACGGCATGCTGAAGTCGTGATCGTTGGCGCGGGTGAGGCCGGCCGCAAAGCCGCTCGGGACATGGCCGCGCGCGGGATCGATCCATTGATTATCGATAGCAACGACGGCGCGATTGCGATCGGGCTGTACGCCCCCAATCCCCTCCAGCCGAATCCCTTCCAGACGAATCCCCTCCCCCCTTGCGGGGGAGGGTCAGGGAGGGGGGACCGCACCCTCCTCGTCCGCCGCCACAACCATCTCGAATCCATCTCTTTTGAAAATCTTATTCTCGCCACCGGCACCACCAGCCAACCACTCGCCTTCGAGGACAACGATCGCCCCGGCATCTACGCCGCACGCGGGCTTGTGGATCTCGCGCGTCGACACGACTTACGTCTCGGTGAACATGCAGTGCTAATCGGCGAAGGCGCGGAAGGACCACGGCAGGCCGCGGCGTTGCGCGAAGTTGGCTACGCCGTGGAGGAGGTCGCGCTGTCCGACAACCTGCGCGCGATTGGATCGCCGGTGCACGCGCTGCAAATCGGCGAACGGAAAGTCGACTGCGATCTGATCGCCATCGCCGCGCGGCCCGCGCCAGCTTACGAATTGGCGGCTCAGGTCGATGCGGAGGTCGCGCTCGTCGACAACGAATCGGTGTGCGGATTCGCCGTCGTTGTGGATGACGAGGGACGCACATCGATTCCGTGGCTCTCGGCCGTGGGAAGCGTATGCACAAAACGCTGATTTGCGCCTGCGAAGATGTGACGGCGCATGACATCGACGAGGCCGTGGAACGCGGGCTTGGCGATGTGGAGAGCGTGAAGCGCTACACCGGACTGGGGACGGGGCCGTGTCAGGGGAAGAGCTGTGTCGTCGGGTTGAAGCGGCATCTGGCAAAGTGTGGCGGGCCGAAGATGGAGCAGCCATTTACGGCGCGGCCGCCGATCGTGCCAACAGAGTTCGCGGTGTTGGCGGGGATGGCTGCGCCGGGGAAGGACGGCGAACCTGACTCAGTAGCTCGTCATAGCCGGCCACAGAGCCGGCCATCCACGTGTATCGAGCCGGCAACAACCCCGTGGATGGCCGGGTCAATCCCCGGGTCAAGCCCGGGGACGGCCATGACGAAGGGGGACGAACACCTTCCTCATCGTGTAGATATACTAATTATCGGTGGCGGAATCATGGGCCTTGCGCTGGCGTACGGCCTCACGCGGCGGGGTGTTCGCGACGTGCTGGTCCTCGAGCGCGGCTACCTCTGCGAAGGCGCCAGTGGACGCAACGGTGGCGGCGTGCGGATGCAGTGGACCACCGCGCCGTTCATCGAGTTGTGCAAGGAATCGATCGGCTTCATGCGCCACTTCGCGCAGGAGCTGGGGATCAACGTTTGGCTGCGGCAAGGCGGTTATCTCTTCACCGCGCGCACCGCCGCCGAAGCGCGCGCCGCCGAGCAGCGCGCCGAATTTCAGCGGCGCCACGGTGTGCGCACCGAAATTCTCACGCCCACCGAAGCGCGATCCATCGTGCCCGATCTCGACGACTCCCAACTCGTCGCGGCGGCCTACCACCCCGAGGACGGCGTCGTTTTTCCGTGGCCCTTTCTCTGGGGCTACGCCGATGGCGCGCGACGCGGCGGAGCCCGCGTGGAAACGTTCACTGGTGTCGAGCAGATCGAAATCGAGCGCGGCGAAGTACGCGGCGTGGTCACCAACCACGGCCGTGTCGCTGCGACAACCGTGGTGATCGCCGCTGGTGCATGGAGCGTGGAAGTCGCGCGGTTGGCGGGCGTCACGCTACCCAACGTTCCCATGCGGCATGAAATCCTGGTCACCGAACCGCTCAAACCGTTTCTCGATCCACTCGTTAGCGAGCTCTCGTCCGGCCTCTACTTCAGCCAATCGATGCGCGGCGAAATCGTCGGCGGCATGGGCGATCCAGCGGAACCACCGGGCCTCAATCAAACATCGAGCGCGCGCTTCGCTGCGCGTTTTGCCGAGGGCGTCACGCGCCTCATCCCGCGACTGGGCGGCGTCAAAGTCATCCGCCAATGGGCGGGCTGCTACGACGTCACGCCGGACCACTCACCGATTCTCGGCGAGACGCCCGGCGTGCGCGGACTGGTGCAAATGAGTGGCTTCGTCGGGCACGGTTTCATGATGGCGCCCGCAGTGGCCGAGCGCATGGCCGACTGGCTCGCCGGTGGGCCGATCGACGAGGTGCTACAACGCTACGCGCTGAGCCGCTTCGCCGAAGGCCGGCTGGAGCACGAGGAGATGATCATCGGATGAGCACCATCGTGAAGAAGCTTGGTTTCATCGGCGCCGGAAACATGGGCGAGGCGCTCATTCGTGGGTTGCTCGCAAAAAGCGCGGCTTCGCCCTCGTCCATCATCGCCAGCGCGCGACGGCCCGAGCGGCGCGCCGAGCTCAAGCGCACCTTCGAAATCGAGGTGGGCGACAACGTCGCGGTAGCCGCGGCGGCGGACGTCCTGCTGCTCTGTGTGAAACCGCAGATCATGGTTCACGTGTTGCGCGAAATCGCTGGCGCGTTGAAGCCCGATACCCTGCTCATTTCCGTCGCTGCCGGCGTTCCGCTCGCGGCGATCGAGCGTCGTCTGCACCGCCCAACGCGGCTCGTCCGCGCCATGCCCAACACACCCGCGCTGGTCGGCGCCGGCGCCACGGCCATCGCCGCGGGCGAGCACGCCACCGCCGCCGATCTCGAAGACGCCAAGCGCATCTTCGATTCAGTGGGCATTACCCTGGTACTGGAAGAAGCGCAGCTCGATGCGGTCACCGGCCTTTCGGGCAGCGGGCCGGCGTACATGTTTCTCATCATCGAAGCGCTTTCCGACGCGGGCGTCAAAGTCGGACTAGCGCGATCCGCGGCGCAGCAGCTCGCGGCGCAGACTGTTCTTGGCTCGGCCAAGCTTCTCCTCGAGACCGGCGAACATCCCGGGCTGCTCAAGGATCGCGTGACTTCGCCGGGTGGCACCGCCATCGCGGGATTGCACACGCTGGAGGCGGGCGGGCTGAGGACTACGCTGATCGACGCGGTCGAAGCTGCGACTGCGCGTGCGCGGGAGTTGGGGGAAGAGTTTCTGAAGAAAGCTTGAGCGCGCTGGCGCGCCCGGCTTCCTTAGAAACTTTTGCCTGGGCGGCGGCCGGAGCCCGACGGCGTGACGGACTGGGCCGTTGGGGCCGCGGTGACCGGATGCGTGGAGGAGGGTCGGATTCGGGTGGTAGCAAGTCACCGCGGCCCCAACGGCCCATCCGTCTGCCGTCGGAGGTTTGATTTGGGTAGGTCGGGAGAGACGCACGGTGGTGCAGATTTCAGTGCAGTGTAATTCGGCCGATCGCCCGACGACGCCGCCAAACCTGCGCCGCCGGCCGGGTGCACGTCACCAAAGTGAGACGGGTTTTTTTGCTCTCCTGTTCTGATAGTATGTATACTATCGGTAACGGGAGGCCTAATGAACGTCGAGAAAATGGAATTCGATCGCGCTGCGTTATTGGAGGAACTCCGTGGAGCCGCCGACATGCGTCGCGGCTCGATCACGGAGGTGTACCGGCGTTGTGGCAAAGAAACCTGGGAATCCATCGAGACCGCAGCGCGCCGCGAGGCGCTCAAGCTCGCCGCGCGAGCCGTTGAGCAGCGAATCAACGCCGATCACGGCGACCACGTCGGTCCCACTTTGCGGTGCGATTGCGG
>JAHFDP010000114.1 GCA_023248955.1 Deltaproteobacteria bacterium | reverse complement strand
GACGAGTGCGCGCCTGCTCGCCAAGGCGCTCAACTGCGAGAAGGGACCGACACCCACGCCATGCGGCACCTGTTCGCCCTGCACGGAGATCGCCGCCGGCACCGACCTCGATGTGCAAGAGCTCGACGCGGCGTCCAACCGCGGTGTCGACGATGTGCGGATGCTGCGCGAAGCCGCGAAATACCTGCCCGCGCGCGATCGCCACAAGGTTTTCATCATCGACGAAGTGCACATGCTGACCGACGCGGCAGCCAACGCGCTTTTGAAAACGCTGGAGGAGCCGCCGGGGCATGTGAAATTTATTTTGGCGACGACCGATCCGCAGAAGCTGCCGCCGACGATTCTTTCGCGCTGCCAGCGCCACGGTTTCCGGTTGGTTCCGATGGCGCAGCTCGTTGATCGGTTGTCATCCATTTGTAATACCGAGGGCGTGAAGGCCGAGCCGGCCGCGCTCACGCTGGTGGCGCGTCAAGCCGCCGGATCGATGCGCGATGCCTTGAGTCTGCTCGAGCAGGTGATCAGCTCGGCGGCGGGCGAAGCGGTGACCGAAGCCGATGCGACTGGAGCGCTTGGCGCGATCGATCGCCGCGCGGTTTTGGATTTCGCTACCGCGCTCGTGAAACGCGACGCAGCAACGGCGCTCAGCGCGATCGGAAGCGTGGTCGACGCGGGTCACGATCCGCGACGGTTGGCGGAAGAAGCTGCGCTGGCACTTCGCAACATGCTCGCCACGTTGACGCCGGGCGCGCCGGTCGATGCGCCGGAAGATGAAGCGCGCATTCTGGCGCAAGCAGCGCGCGGCGCTGAAGCGGTGCACGTGGCGAGACTCTTCGACCTGATGCAAGCGGCAATGGTGGAAGTGGCCGATCGTTCCGCGAATCCGCGCTACGCATTGGAGGCGGCGGCACTGCGTGCGGTGCATCTTGCTTCGGGCGTTGGGCTTGCCGAGCTGATCGCGCGAACCGAAAAATTGTCGGAGCGTCTTGGCGGTGCGCCTGCGACAACCACAGCAGCAGCACCGGTGCCCCCAACGCCTGGAGCGCCTCCTTACCCAAAAGATGAAGCGGCGCCGATTGCGCCGCGTCCGACGATTGCGGCCGACGCACCCGTCGCCGCGCAGTGGGCCGCGCTGGTGGAAGCGCTTCGCGTGAAGAAGCGTCCGCTTGCCTCGCATCTTGAAAAAGCGATTCCCATTTCCATGACCGCCTCGACCATCGAGATCGGTTTTCGCGAAGCTTTTTTTCGTGAGAAAGTGGAAGAGCCGGAGGCCCGCACAATCGCGGAGACGATCTTCTCCGAAACATTGGGCCGCCGCGTCACGCTGAAAATTGTCGCCCTACCCGCTGAGGTAACAACGACCTCCGTTTCCCTCGCGGACACGCGTGAGAAGGCGCAACGCGAATCCGTAGCGCAGAAGAAAAAGGCCGTGCGCGAGGATCCCATCGTGCGAGAAGCCATGCGCGTTTTGAATGGCGAGATTGAGGACGTGAAGGAGGTTTCCGACTGATGGACCTCTCCGATCTTTTGAAGCAGGCGCAGGCGTTGCAGTCGCGGTTGGCCGAGCAGCGCGCGCAGGCGGGTGCACAAACGATCAGCGCAGAAGCAGGGGGCGGCATGGTTACCGCGACGGTGAACGGGCGAGGCGAGATTGCTTCGATTCGGATCGAGCCGCAAGCGGTCGATCCGCGCGACGTACCGATGTTGCAGGATCTCATCGTGGCCGCCGTGCGCGCAGCGCAAACGAAGGCCCGCGAGCAGGAAGAGCAAGCGATGGGCCCCTTGGCCGGCGTCATGCGCGGCGACTTTTCGAAGTTTCCGTTCGGGCCGTGATCGCCGCTGCGGCGATGGCGGCGGCGATCGCCGTGCAGCCGATCGAAGGCGCGGCGCTCGAGAAATTGCGCCCACAACTTTCCGACGCGCTCGCAGATTCGTCGGCGTCCGTCGCGGCGGCGTGGAAAATCGGATCGCGCATTTTTGCTTCCGTCATTCGCGGCGACGAATCGAATGGAACAAACACGGTCTATTTTTTTGAAACGAAAGATCGTCACTTGATCGCACGCGCGATTTGCAACGGGCCCTACAGCGGGCTCTCCGGAGTGATCGGCCCCACGCCAAAATCGTCGAGGAACGATCTCTTCCTCGATGTGCGCGACGCCGGACACCGCTACCGCCTGCACTACCGAGCGCGCAGAACTTCTTTTCTTTTCGTCGAGGAAATTCCGCTCGATGGCGCGCCTGATCGATCGCGTTTCGCACCGCAAGGATCCCGATGACGCCCGAACCCATTACCCGCCTGACCGTGCTGCTCGGCCGGCTTCCCGGCATTGGCGAAAAAACCGCG
The DNA here is from genome assembly GCA_023248955.1 of Deltaproteobacteria bacterium. GTDB lineage: Bacteria > Myxococcota > Myxococcia > Myxococcales > JAHFDP01 > JAHFDP01. The sequence continues at coordinate 1,418 of JAHFDP010000114.1, read as the reverse complement.
CAACGGCTCGCGCTGCACCTCTTGCGCACACCGGAGCTGGCGCACGATCTCGCCGCCGCGTTGGGGCAAGCAACGGAGCGCATTCACCTCTGCACGCGTTGCTGCAACTTGACCGATCGCGATCCGTGCACGCTCTGCGCCGACGAACGCCGCGATGCGCGCGTGGTCTGCGTAGTGGAAGGCCCGCCCGATCTGATGGCCATCGAGCGCACGCGCGAATTTCGCGGCCGCTACCACGTGCTGCACGGTGTGCTCTCGCCACTCGACGGCGTGGGACCGGATGAGCTCCACATCCGTGAGCTGCTAGCGCGCATCAATGGCGGCGAAGTGCAGGAAGTGATTCTGGCGACCGATCCCGACGTGGAGGGCGAAGCGACGGCGCTCTATTTGACGCGGCTCTTGAAGCCGCTCGGTGTGCGGCTCACGCGTATTGCGCAGGGCGTGCCGCTGGGTGGCGATCTCGAATTTGCGAGCCAGGCCACGCTGGCGCAGGCGTTGATTGGGCGGCGCGAAGTGTAGATTGAAAACTCTATTTTCCTTGGGTCGATCCACACTCCGTATTAGGGTTGCTGCTGAATCACACTCCCCCAACCCGAAAGGTCACCCTATGCAGTCGTTCACACGCACGACCGCGCTGTTCTGTAGCGTTTCTCTCTTAACGCTCGCTGGCTGTGGCGAATCCGGTTCCAGCTCGTCATCGCTCACCCCGATCACGCAAGACCAGTACGCCGCGCAATCAGCAGTTGCGTTCTGCAAAAAGATTTTCGCGTGCTGCACGTCCGATCAGGCGAAAGCAAAATTTAATGTCACCGGCGACGAGCCGACCTGCGAGAAGGATCTCACCAAGACCTACCAAGGCTTTTTTCCAGACGCGTCGGCGAAGCTCACCTACGACGGTAGCGCTGCGGCATGCTCTCTCGCAGGTTTCACTTCTGCCAGTTGCTCCTCTTTGAATGCGACCAGCCAAGCCAGCGCTGGCTCTTGCGGTCCCATCTTCACACCACTGCAGGCCAATGGCGCCGCATGCAAGTTCGCCGAAGAGTGCAAGAGCGGCCTTTGCGTTGGCATTTCCTACGACACCAGCGGAAAAGTGTCGGGAGCTGGAGCATGCACAGCGCCAGGAGCTTCCGGTCAGGCGTGTCCTAGCGCCGAGGCGGGTAAAGTTTCGACTGGAACTACGTGCCAATCCGGACTGGTTGGGAAATACGACACGGGCAGCTGCATCTGCGGAACACCGGGCAACATCGGCGATGCTTGCCTAATCGGCAGCGATTGCGTTTCGCTGAACTGCGACAGCAGCGCAACGAAGAAGTGCGTGGCCGCAAAAGTTGCGGTCACCTGCTCGAAGTAGCGTTTCATCCCGGCGCCCTGGCCACGCGCAAACTCGGCCAGGGCGGTTCGGCCTTCCATGTTACGCT
>JAHFDP010000081.1:7297-15316 GCA_023248955.1 Deltaproteobacteria bacterium | reverse complement strand
TGGCCGTCTACTACGCCGATCCGGCCACCTGGCCCGGCGTCGGTTATCCCGGTCCACCGGAACTTGCCAAATGATCAAGTCCGCATCCGAGCTCAAAACGCCGCTCACGCTCCGTCCCGACGTGCTCGTCATCGGATCCGGTGCAGGCGGCGCCGTCGTCGCCGCACGGCTCGCTGCGTCCGGCGCCAAGGTCCTCGTCCTCGAAGAAGGCGGCCACTACACGCGCGCCGACTTCAACATGCGCGAGGACTGGGCCTATCCGCGCCTCTACCAAGAGCGCGGCAACCGGGCCACGGCCGATCTCGGCTTCACGATTTTGCAAGGCCGCTCCATCGGCGGCAGCACCACCATCAACTGGACCACCAGCTTCCGCACGCCCGATCACGTCCTCGATCACTGGGCACGCGCGCACCACATCGAGGGCCTCACCAAGTCCGCGCTCACGCCGCATTGGGACACCATCGAGGAACGCCTCGGCATCCACCACGTCGGCCTCGATGAAGTGAACCGCAACAACGGCGTCCTCTACGACGGCCTCGGCAAGCTCGGGCTGCACCGCGACACCACCAGCCGCAACGTGCGCGGCTGCATGAAGTCGGGCTACTGCGGCATGGGCTGCCCGGTCGACGCCAAGCAGGCCATGGCCATCACGCTCATTCCCGACGCCATCGAAAAAGGCGCGGACGTGTGGGCTGGCGCACGCGTGGAACGGCTCGAAGTCGCCGGCAGCCGCGTGGTCCGAGCGCATGCCGTCGCGATCGACAAAGACACCGATCGCCCCACCGGCGTTGCGATCACCGTCGAACCGAAGCTGTGCGTGCTCTCCGGCGGCGCCATCAATTCACCGGCGCTCCTCTTGCGCAGCGGGCTCAACGCCAACGGCCGCGTCGGTTTGCGCACGTTCATCCATCCGGTCATCGCCATGTTCGCGCAATTCGACGAGCCCATCGAAGCCTTCTACGGCGCGCCGCAATCGGTCTACTCGCACGAATTCGCGCGCCGCGACGGAAAGATGGGATTCTTCCTCGAAGTGCCGCCGATTCACCCCATGCTCGCGGCGTTGGCGCTCACCGGATATGGCCAGGCGCACCGCGACTTGATGGTGCAATTGCCGCACGCGCAGGCCATCATCGCGCTCTCCATCGACGGCTTTCTCCCCGGCGACGAGGGCGGCCGCGTGACGCTCAAATCGAACGGTGCACCGAAGGTCGACTACCCGTACACCGACGCGCTGCGCGAATCATTCCGCGAAAGCATGAAGGTGATGGCACGCATCCAATTCGCCGCCGGCGCCCGCGCGGTGCAGACGTTGCACACCACGCCCATCCGCATCGACCGCGAATCGGAAATCGCGCGCATCGACGACGCGCCGCTCGGACCGTGCCTCAACTCGGCCTTCACCGCGCACCAGATGGGCGGCTGCAGCATGGGCGGCGATCCGAAGACGAGCGTGGTACGTTCCGATTTTCGGCATCACGATATTCAAAATCTCTTCGTCGTCGACGGCAGCGTGTTGCCGACTTCACTGGGCGTGAATCCGTCGGAAACGATCTACGGACTCGCCTCGTACGCCAGCACCAAAATTCATTAACGGCGCCAATTCTCACTACGGAAACACGGAGACACGGGAAAAATGCTTCTTCCGAGGAACGCCCTCCGTGCCTCCACGTTCCCCTGGTGCATTCCCTTCTTGTGGAACTGCCAATGACCTTTCACGCTCCCCTCGAACCCGGCGAATCGCTGCGCGAGCTCACCTGGAGCGGCGCCGAATCCGAGCGCCTCGACCGCGCGTTGGCTGCGGCGCTCGGACTCTCGCGGCGGCGCTGCATGCAACTCGTCGAGGAGGATCGCGTGCGGCTCAACGGCAAGCGCGTACCCAAGGGTGCCACCGTTTCTCTTGGCGCACGCCTCACGGTGCGGTTGCCGCCCGCCGACGCGCCGACGCCGCAACCCGATCTGCCCATCGGAATTTTGCACGCCGATCCCGCGGTCATCGTCGCCGACAAACCGGCCGGCATGCCGTCGCATCCGCTGAAACCGGGCGAGCTCGGAACCGCGGCCAACGCGCTGGTGGGACGCTTTGCGGATCTCGTAACCGCTGGCGGCTCGCCGCGCGAAGGCGGTCTCGTCCATCGTCTCGACACCGCGACATCCGGATGTCTGATCGCCGCGCGCACACCCGAGGCGTTGGCCGCGCTTCGCGCTCAATTCGACGCACACACCGTCGAGAAGACCTACCTCGCGCTCGTCGAGGGCCACGTGCACAGCGAAGGCGCCATCGACGCCGCCATCGCGCACGACGAATCCGATCCGCGCCGCGTGCGCGTCTCCAGCGACGTTGCTTGGGGTGTCGAACATCGCGCGCGACCCGCACGGACGCTCTACGCGCCGCAAGAGCGCCTCGGTTCAGCCGGAACCGCCTTCACGCTTTTGCGCGTGCAAATTCCGACCGGCGTCCTGCATCAGATTCGCGCGCATCTCGCGCACATCGGCCACCCGGTCGTGGGCGACGCGCTCTACGGCGGACCTGCGATTGCCGGGCTCCAGCGCCACTTCCTGCACGCCAGCGCCATCGCGTTCGATCACCCGCAGAGCGGACAGCGACTCTCGTTCGAAAGCCCGCTGCCCAGCGAGCTGCGCGACGCACTCGCGCGGCTTCGTTAAGCAGAAATGTCGCGCCCCCCGCAAATAGGGGGAAAGTAGCGCTCCCTCTCCCGATTCGTTTGCTAAGCAAGCGCGCGCTTGCCACAATAAGTCCCTTTCGACTTCGGAGGTCACATGCCTCGATCGAAGCTCGTCCTTGGTTTCGCGCTTCTCCTCTCGGGCGCACTCGGGGCTTGTAACTGCGGTAGCCGCGGCGTCCGTAAGGCGATTCCCTCGCTCACCGTCACGCCGGATCACATTCTCTTCAAGCAAGCCGCGCCTGGCGTGCTCCAAACCCAGATGGTCACCGTCAGCAACACAGGCTCGGCCGATCTCGATTTGGCCGAGCCGACGATCGCCGAGAACGACGGCGACAGCCAGGAGGAGATCGGCATCCAGGCGGGCAGCCTAGCCACCGATTGCACCAACAAGGCGCGTGCCAACCGGCTGAAGCTTTCGCCCGGCGAATGCGCCGCGCTAGTCGTCCGCTACGTTCCCAAGAACCTCGACGACGATGTCGGCACGCTCAGCTTCATCAGCAACAGCGACAACACCCAAACCGACGTCCCCATTGGGCTAGCGCCGATGCACCTCGCGCTCTGCGCCCTGAACGCCGACGGCAGCACCGGCGCCTGCGCCGACCCGCGCGATCCAACGCGCACCATCGTGGACTTCGGCGTGGGAAGCGTCGGCGTAGCCTCGGCGCCACGCGATTTGGTGGTGAAGAACATCAGCGACAGCGACGTCACGGGTCTTCTGGTCAAGCGCACCGGCAGCGCCGACTACAAGCTCGACGGCACAGGGCTCCCTGCGCAACTCGCACCCGGCGCAACGGCCAACCTGCACGTCACCTTCACCGCCTCCGTCGGCGGCACGCGCGTCGGCGCCATCGTCGTCTCCTCGAAGGAAGATCCCGACCTCGCCGCCAAGGTCACTGGAACCGGCGACGCTCCAGGACTCTGCGCGGACCCGATGGTGGTGGACTTTGGAGCGGTCGCCATCGGCTCGACAAAAGATCAAGTCGTCACTTTGACTTCTTGTGGAACGAAACCGATTCAACTCTCCTCGGTGGCAGTGGTTCCCGGCGCGCCCTTTTCCGCACCGAGCGGCCTGCCCGGCGCGCAGTCCATGGCGCCGCAAGCAAAGCTTTCCGTAACAGTGCGCTACGGACCGACCGTGGTGCAGAGCGACATCGGCGCACTGCAGATCGTCTCGGAAAACGGCACGGCCAACGTTTCACTCACGGGCCGCGCCATCGAGCCGCCGAGTTGCAAGCTAACGCCATCGGCGACCACGCTCGACTTCGGGCAAGTCGCGCTTGGATATTCTGGGGACCGTCCACTCAATATCGTCAACCGCGGCACGCTGCCGTGCGACCTCACCAACATGGCGGTCACTTCGGGCAGTCCAACGTTTTTGCCGAAGGCTTTTCCGGCGAACTATCCGCTGACCGTGCCGCCCGGCGCCGTGGTGACCTATCAGTTCACCTACTCACCGCCCGCGGGCGACACCAACGCCAACGACACGGGCGTGGTGACCTTCACCAGCACCGATCCACACTACGCCGCGCAGAGTGGAAATTTCACCGTGGCGCTGACCGGCCAGCCCACCGCCACGCCGCGTTGCAAACTGCAAATCGATCCGGGCTCTAGCGGCAGCGGCGGACCGTTCGGCGGCTTCGGTGGCGCAGGCGGGCGCATGCTGATGTTCGGACAAGTGCTCGTCGGCGACAGCAAGGTGCTGCCCGCGACCTTCACCAACACCGGCTCGGCCGACTGCAACATCACCGACGTGAAGTTCACCTCCATCGGTTCGATTCCCGGTTTCCCCGGTGGCAGCTGCTCCGGGCTCTCCTGCGATCCCTATTCGCTCACCAACGTTCCGCCGACCACGTTCCGCATTTCTCCGGGCGCGCAACAGATCATCAACGTCCAGTACGCGCCCACCAGCGTTCCGTCGTCGCAAACGGGCGGTGGCCAGGGCAACTACTTGCAGGTGAACACCACCGACACCATCGATTACGACGGCGGCGAGTGCCAGAGCTTCTTCGGCGGCAGTGGCGGCGGACCTGGCTGCGTGCAGTTCATGCTGATTGGCGAGGCGTCGAAGAGCGACTTGCACGTGCTTCCGAGCTCGCTCGATTTCGGAATCATCACGCTCGGCTGCAACAGCCCGCAGAAGACGGTGACGCTTGCCAACGCAGGTTCGGCGGCAATCGAGATCGACGACTTCTCGCTCAACCCCACGCAAAACCAGAACACCGGCCCGTATTACATTGTATCGCACCCGCCGCTTACGGCCAGCGGCTGCCAGTCCGGCGTTTCGCAGTGCTACATCCTCGGTGGTGGCAAGCAGGCCACGGTAACTTTGAAGTACCATCCGACGACGATCGGCGCTGAATCTGCGCAGCTCGTGATCAAGGCGCACGCCTCCAACACCACGAGCACGAACCCCTACATCACCGTACCGCTTACGGGCTCGGGCACCGCGGACACCAGCCAGACCGACACCTTCGTGCAGGGCAACCAGCAGGTGGACGTGTTGTGGGTGATCGACATGGACAACCTGTCGATGGCCGACAAGCAGCAGGCTGTTCACGACAACGCGCAGAAGTTCATTCAGGCGGCGCAGGCTGCGAGCACCGATTATCACTTGGGCGTCGTGTCTAGTTACGTAGACGGCAACGAGAAGACCAACTGCGACCACGTGGGTGGTTTCACGGGTACGCCGGGATGCACGGCCAAATCGAGCTACAACAACGTCACCATCGTTCCGGGCGGGCTTTATCACGACGTCGGCGCACCGGCGTGGGTCTCGCCGACGGACGCGAATCCGGTGCAGACCTTTGCCAACAACGCGCTGATTGGCCTGACGCACGACGCGGCTGGCACGGAGTCGGGGCTCGACGCCATGGTGCGCGCGCTAGACACCTCGCGTGCGGATTACCCTGCCGACAACAAGGGCTTCGTGCGCAAGGACGGCCGGCTGGTGGTGATTTCAATCTCCGACGACGAGGACAATTCGTCACAGGACACGTCGTTCTACGGGGCATTTTTGCAAGCGCTCAAGCCGGGGCATCCGCAGGATGCGATATTCGATACCGTCGGCGGCGACTATGCGCCCGTGGACAGCCCGAACGGCGGCGGATGCACCAACGGCGTCGATGGCGACAATCCGATTCGCTACCACGACGTGACCGCGGCCACCGGCGGCAAGATGTACAGCATCTGCAACGGCGACTACTCCGGCATCGCGGCCGATCTTTCGCTGGGCGCGTTTGCGGGTCGGACGCATTTTCCGCTCTCAAGGCCGTGTGATCCCGCGACGCTGGTGGTCAAGGTGAACGGGGTGACGCGGGGGCCGGGAACGAGCTATACGTTCGATGCGAATTTGGACGCGATCGACTTCAAGACCGCACCGGCGCAGGGCGTGACGATTACCGCGACCTATTCGGCGCAATGTTTTTAGGATCTTCACCCTAGCTGGAGCTAGACATCATGCGGAATCACCGTTGGTCGTTGGTAGTCGCGGCGTTGTTGGCGATCGGTTGCAAGTCTGATCCGAAGGATCCCAAAACCTGGATCGGGCAGCTCGACGGTGATCATGATCAGCAGGTGCGTGCGCTGCGTGAGCTCAAGGCGCTAAAATCGGCCGATGCGGTACCGGCGCTGATTCCGCTGCTCAAGGACGTGGCGCTGCGCGAAGATGTGGCGGCGGTGCTCGAGGCCATCGGCGACAAACGGGCGGTGGGGCCGCTGGCGCAGGCGCTCGATACTTCCGTCGGCGCGGGGACCGACAAGGCCACACAAAAGGCCAACAACGCCAACACGCGCATCGCAGCTGCGCTGGCTGCGCTCGGCGATCAGGCCGCGGTGCCGTCCTTGCGGCAACTTTTGAAGAGCCGCGACAATTACGTGCGCATCGCCGCCATCGACGCGCTGGGAACGCTGGCGGCGAAAGAGGCGGCGGACGATCTCATCGCCATTGCCGACGACGAGGCCACGCCGCCACTCCTCATCAAGAAGTGCATCGTGGCCCTCGGGCAGATGGGCGACGTCAAGGCGCTGCCGCTGTTCGAGCGGATGTTGGTGCTGGAGAAGGGCGGCGTGTCGTTTCTTTCCGAGACGAGCTACGCGCTGTTTCAGCTCGGTGACGCAGCCGTGCAGCCGCTCATGGATCTGCTTGAGGACAAGGACGCGGCGTACGTGAAGTGGGCCAAGGATCACGATCGTGCGATGGCCGGCGTTTACGCGAAAGCCGCGCTGGTGCTGGGCGATCTGGCCGATCCTCGCGCGGCGCCTGCACTGCTCGGAAAGCTCAAGTACACCGACGACAACACCGATCCCGACAAGAATTTCTTCATGACCAGTTACGTCCGCGCGTTTGCAGCCGACTCGCTTGGGCATATTCGTGCGCGCGCCGCGGCACCGCAGATCGCGGCGTTGCTCTCGGGCGACGCCGAGCAGGCCACCGAGGATCTCGACTACTTCGCGGGTCGCGCGACAGTGTCGTTGGGCGACCGATCAGTGGCGGGCAAGCTCCTCGCGGCGGCGGCCAAGAAGGGCGAGTGGAAGCTTCGGACTTATCTCATCACGACGGCGGCCACGTTGGCGGACCTGAAAGATCGGCCAGCGTTGGAAAAATTGGCGGTGGGAGAGGAAGACGATCACGTGAAGTTCATTAGCGCGCAGGTGCTCAAGCTCGCTGCCGCCGACGAATGCAAGACGACGGTCGCCTGCTGGCAAGGCAAGCTGAAGGATGCCAACGCCGGCGTTCGCGAGCGCGCGGCGTGGGAGTTGGGTTGGGCGGGTTCGGTGGATTCGTTGCCGTCGCTGGTGGCCGCGGCCAAGGATGATGCGCTGGACGCGCGGCTGGCCGCGTTTCGGGCCATCGATTTCATCGCCCATACGCCGGCAGGGAGAGAAGCGGCCAAGCGCGTGGCACCGGCGTTGGCGGCGCAGCTGGCGGGCGAGCGGGGAAAGGTGCAGTACGTGAAGGTGGACGAGGATTTGAAGCGGCTGGTGACGGCGCTGCAGCGGATTTGAGCCTCGAAGATTCCCCCCTTAGAAGATTCCCCTTAGAAGATTCCACTTAGAAGATTCTCCTCTCATAGAAGATTCCCTCCCCCTTAACGGGGGAGGGTCAGGGTGGGGGTAACGTTACTTGCACTTTGGTTTCGGTCCCCCACCCTAGCCCTCCCCCGCAAGGGGGGAGGGGAATCTTCTGGGGTCTTCTTGTTCTTCTTGTTCTTCTTGTTCTTCTTGTTCTTCTTGTTCTTCTCGGTCTCCTTGGACCCGCCATGACACCAACGTGCGCAATCGTTCTCCTCTCCGGCGGTCTCGATTCCGCAACCGTTTTGGCGTGGGCCATCCGCCG
>JAHFDP010000081.1:0-7287 GCA_023248955.1 Deltaproteobacteria bacterium | reverse complement strand
TCCCCTCCCCCTTAACGGGGGAGGGTCAGGGTGGGGGTAACGTTACTTGCACTTTGGTTCCGGTCCCCCACCCTAGCCCTCCCCCGCAAGGGGGGAGGGGAATCTTCTGGGGTCTTCTTGTTCTTCTTGTTCTTCTCGGTCTCCTTGGACCCGCCATGACACCAACGTGCGCAATCGTTCTCCTCTCCGGCGGTCTCGATTCCGCAACCGTTTTGGCGTGGGCCATCCGCCGTGACGGTTGCGAAGCGCACGTCCTGGCCTTCGATTATGGCCAGCGGCACCGTGTGGAGCTCCAAGCCGCCGAACGCGTCGCGGCCGCAATGGGCGCGGTCCGTTTCGATCGCGTGACCATCGATGCCTCGGTTTTTCGTGGCGCCAGCGCGTTGACGGGCGGCGGCGAAGTTCCCAAAGATCGCGCGTCAGCGAGCATCGCGCGTGGCATTCCGTCGACCTACGTTCCCGCGCGCAATCTCGTTTTTCTTTCGTTCGCCACGGCCGTCGCCGAAGCGCGCGGCGCGGCTGCCCTCTACATCGGCGCCAATGCCGTCGACTACTCTGGCTACCCCGATTGCCGGCCGGAATTTTTGGAATCGTTCGAACGCACTGCGCGATTGGCGACGAAGGCTGGCGTGGAAGGCGCGACCTTGGCGTTGCGCGCGCCGCTCTCCAAGCTCAGCAAAGCGCAGATTATCCGCGCCGGGGTTGAGCTGGGCGTCGATTACGCGCTGACGCATTCTTGCTACGACCCGCGCGGCGAGCTGGCTTGCGGGCACTGCGATTCGTGTCTGATTCGCCAGCGCGGATTCGCCGAAGCGGGCGTGGCGGATCCCACGCGTTACGGTTAGGAAGCGGCGTGTATCTCGTCAAAGAAATATTCTACACGCTGCAGGGCGAGGGCTTTCACGCTGGCCGGCCCGCGGTATTTTTGCGGTTCGCCGGTTGCAATTTGTGGACGGGGAAGGAAGCGGATCGTGCACGTGATGCGGCCAGTCGCGCGCCATGTGCGGCGTTTTGCGATACCGATTTCGTAGGCGGGGAGAAACTTGCCGCGGACGCTGTGGTGGCCCGTTGCGTGGAGGCGCTCGAGGGCGCCAAGCCAGGATGGCTCGTGGCCACGGGCGGCGAGCCGCTCTTGCAACTCGACGCGCCGCTGGTTAACGCGCTGCATGCGGCCCGTTTTGAGGTGGCCGTGGAGACCAATGGAACCGTGCGCACCGATGGTCTCGGGCTCGATTGGGTCTGCGTGTCGCCGAAAATTTTCGATGCGCGCTGGGTGCAGCGTAGCGGGGATGAGTTGAAAGTCGTCGTTCCGGCCTACGATCCAGATCAGGCGCTAACGCTTGCTGCGAACGGGTTTGCGCAGTTTTTCGTCCAGCCAGAAGACGGGCCGTTGCGCGACCAGAACACGGCGCGTGCTGCCGATTACTGCGCCACGCATCCGCAATGGCGACTCTCCGTGCAGATGCACAAGCTGGTGGGGATTCGTTAGGCCGTAAGCCGGAAAACCACAGCGGCCGTTACCAGCTAAAGCAACTTCGCCTGCGCCGTCGTCATCTCTTCGGCCAGCGGCAATCCGAAGTAGAGCCGCAACCAATCTTCTAGATCCTCGAGCTCGACGGCTTTCCCGGTCGACAGAAGATAAAACCGCATTCGCTCGGAAAACCCGTCGCCGTCGAACGCCACGATTCCGGAAATGGGCCAGGCGGCGAGATCCTGAATCGTGGCCGGAATCTTCTCCTCGGCGCTGCCGGTGGTGCCCTGATATTTGCACTCAACGCCGAGCCGCTTGCCGTTGGTGTGGCCGAGGATCACGTCGATTACGCGCTCCGCACCCCACAAGCGCTTGCCCACGCGAACTTGGCGGCGCGCATCGAGTCCCAATCGCTCGCCCAGCGCGATGACCCGCGCTTCCAACTCTTGGCCGCTCTTCACGGCGGTGCCGAGACCGGCCATCGTCAGCTCACCGCCAAAATTTCTTCGACGGCACCGCGCCGGTCAGGGTTGGCGTTGATGTTGCGTCGCGCCCAGATCGGGTGCAACGTGAAGCCGGCCTCGCGGTACAGCGCGTTGATGAAGGGCGTGCTGGAGTTGGACACGGCCACATGCACGCCGCGCCGTTTGAGATCGGTACAGAGATCGCAAAGTTGCCGCTGGTCGTCGCGCGTGAATCCATTTTTTGTGTAGCTCGTGAAATTCGCCGTGGCGGTAAGCGGATCGTATGGAGGATCGCAGTAAACAAGGTCGCCCTTTTTGGCTCGGCGCATGGCTTCGAAAGGCTCGCAAGAAATCGTCGCGTCACCCAGCGTGGTCGCGGCCGAGCGCAATCCGTCGGCGTCGCAAAAATTCGGCGAACCAGTGAACCGGCCGATGGGGACGTTGAACTTGCCCTTCGAATTGACGCGATAGAGGCCGTTGAAGCCGCACTTGTTCAAGTAGATGAACCGTGCCGCGCGTTCGGCGGGTGGCAACGATTCCGGTGTCAGCGCGCGGACGGCGTAATACGGCGTTTCTCCGTACACGAAACGCGACGATGAGAGCGCGGCGATGACCGCTTCCACGTCCGCTTGCACGGCACGGTAGCAGTCGATGAGTTCGCTGTTGCAGTCGGAAAGAAACGCGCGGCGCGCGTGCCCGACGCGGAAAAAAACCGCGCCGCCACCGAGAAAGGGCTCATGGTAGCTGCCGGAAAACCGCGGCAGAAGTGGAACAATCTGCTCCAACAGGCCGGCCTTTCCGCCGACCCATTTTAGAAACGGCGACCCCGCCGGAAAAGTATTTCGCGCAACCATCGCCATGTTTCAAACCTCTACCACACCCCTCCGACATCGAACGGATGGTGTAAAATGGCGGCATGCGAGCGCCGCTGGTTCTGCTTCTTTTCGTAGCCTGCGGCGCCAACGGGCCTACGCGCCCTGATTTCCGCGGTTTTGGCGACGTCGCAATCGGAAGCAAGATCGGCGTTTACGGATACAAAGCCGACGAATCACTCACCGTGAACGCCCTTCTCTTGGAGCGTCCGGCGCCCTTCGATGCTTCGACCAGTGTTGCCGGCACAGCGGCCGGAGGTACCGTAAACCTCGCGGGGCGGGTCGATTCGATCGATCGCACGGCGCGGCAATTTACGTTTTCTACGAGCGGCGGCGAGTCGGTGCGCATCGTCGTCACCGTCACCACGCAATTCACGGTGCCCGGCCGTCCCGTTGGCGGTGACGAAGGAGACTCCCCGCAATGAGCGCGAAAGCTCCGCAGTTGGAGTTGTTTCAAGGGGCGTCCGGACCTGATAACAACGTCATACAAATCGATTCGAAAGCAATACATCCGGTTTTGCCGCCCTGGACGTTGAATCGCCTCGGAATGGTACTGGCCGCCGCGCTGGTCGCGGTACTCGCCGGCGCGCTGTCCGCGGTCCTTTCCCTCTCGGGTGAGCTCGCGCAGACGCGGGCCGATTTGCAGGCCGCCGAGGAAACCGCGGCGACGCTGGAGGCTCAAACCGATCGGCCACCGCCGGCCGTGCTGCAAGCGCCAAAACATCGCGCTCACTAATCCCAAAACTCGCTACCCAACTCGTCATGGCCGGGTTTGACCCGGACATCCACGCGGATTGGACGCCGGTAAGATACACGTGGATGGCCGGCTCCTTGGCAGGCCTTGACGAATGGCATTGCCCCTGGCTCGGCGCGCCTGTGATGACCTGGCTGTTACGCCGCGGCCGATCCCGCCGCGAGCCGGCCGTCCTCGATACGCACCACGCGCCGTGCATGCGCCGTTACGCGCGGATCGTGCGTCGAAAAAAGAAACGTCACGCCACGTTCGCGGTTGAGCTTCACCATCAACGCTAGAATCTGCTCGCTGGTTTTCGAGTCGAGATTCGCCGTCGGCTCGTCGGCGAGCACCAGCTGCGGCTCGGTAGCTAACGCGCGCGCGATGGCCACGCGCTGCCGCTGCCCGCCGGAAAGTTCATCCGGCCGGTGTCGCAAGAATGGCGCGAGGCCCACTTCCTCGGCCAACTTGGTCACGCGCGCACGGAGCACGTCTTTAGGCTCAGGCCGCGAACGGACGACGCAAGGAAACTCGATGTTCTCGGCCACATCGAGCACCGGCACTAGGTTGAAGGATTGAAAGATGAATCCAATTTTGCGATTGCGAATATGCGCGAGCGCATCGAAATCGCGGTTGCCGACATTCTCGCCATCGAGGATGTAGGTGCCCGTATCGGGCTTGTCGAGGCAACCGATGATGTTGAGCAACGTTGTTTTTCCGCTGCCAGACGGGCCCATCACCACCGTGAACTCGCCGTGCTCGATGGTGAGTTCGACGCCATTGAGCGCTGGCACCAGCGTCTGGCCGAGCTTGTAGGATTTCGTAATGCCGCTGAGCGAAACGATGGGCATCGGTGCCTCTAGTAGAAGACGCGCGCTTCGAAGAGCACGCGGTTGTCGAATGGGAGCAGCGATCCTTCGGAGACGCGATCTTTTCCAGGGAAGGGAATGAAGTCGACCGCCGTGAGCGTGAGCCACTCCGTGGCGCTCCAGGCGAGCGAGAGTGTGGCCAGGCCCGAAAAATCTTCCAGGTCGGCGAGCAGGAACGCGGAGGCGGTCCAATCGTCGGCGATTTTCGGCCGCTGAAAACTGATGAACGCGTAGTGGCGGCGCAGCGGCGTGAAAGAAAATTTTTGCGGTGCCGCGGAGGAATCGCCGGACATGTTGGCGATGGAGATTTGGTTGTCGTGCGCCCGTTTGAGCAGCGAGAGAAGGGTGGCCATTTCACTGCGTTTGAACCCATCGGCTTGATACAGGTATTCAATAGATAGCTGACTCTCGTCCGAAAAAAGGGTGCGCGTGCCGAGGAGAACCCGTGGGTAGAGCGCGCCATCGTCGCGTTTGAATTCGCCGAACGGCGCTGCGCAGGCGAAGAGGTTGTCGCAGGGGTAAAGCCGCGTCGAACCACGCGCCAGGAGCGCTTCGGCGTGCAGCTCATAGTCGGTGAAAAAATAACGCGAGAAGGAGAGCGCAACGCGGGAGCGGTGTTGGATGTCGTCGTTGAAGTTATTTGTAAAATAATACACTAAATTTATATCGGTCTGGTTCCAGAGTGCGTAGAGCCGCGCGGCGGCGAGAAAATGGGCGTGGCCGTCTTGCGCGTCCCATGACGGATAGGCGAGAAAATGCGTCGGCAGGCCGCTCACCTGCTCCGTCACTTGCGGCGCAACGAGCGCGGTGATCGTGAAATCCTCGAAGACGCTCTCCGCACGCGCCATCCAAGCGCCGGCGCGTTGCAGCGTGGGGTCGGTGGGATCTTTGGCGGGATTCAAGACATCCGCGGGATTCCAGGCCAGGCCTGATCCCCACACGATTCGTTTGCGGCCGAAGAGCAGATTGAGGTGCTCGTCTGGTGTTGATGAAATGTAAAGTTCGCTCGGCACCGCGAACGGATGAAGCGCGGCGACGTTGTGATCGGGAACGCTGTGCGGACCAGCGCCATCGTCGGTGATGTACCCGCCGCCCTGTTGTGAAAAGAGCGACAGGTCCGCGTAGGCGAAATGGAGATCGCTGCCGAGCGTCTTTTTAATCTGCGCGTTCAGCTCGAGAAGGTTTTGCCACTTCGGCAAATCGCGCGTGGGTAGCGACGTGTCCGTGCGCACGCCCGTGCCTTGGAGCCGATCGGAAACGTAGCCGGTGACGTCGGCATGCACGACGGCGAGAAGGAGTACGAAGATCATCAGCGCCCCAAATCATCAAGCGCGAATTTGCTCGCGGGCACGTGAATGTCGAGCTTCATCGACGTTGTGTTCAGCTCGGAAAAACGCTTCACCGCCAACTCGTTGCGCATCACGATGTGCGCAGGCCGTTGGTGGCCGCCAAAATCTTTCACCTCCGCGAAATCGGCGGAGCGCAAGAGCTTTCCACTGGCCGCGTAGTACTCAGCGCGAACGGGCATTTCATTTTTTTGCCCGAAGAAAAGTCGAATCCGATCGTAGCCTGCATCGGCGGATTTCGATTTCAGCTCGAGGAGAAGTTTTTCCGGATCACCAGAATCACCGAGCGTCGCCGCGTAGTCCGCTTCGTAATTCACCCGTAGGACGTCGGCGTTGTTGAAATCGCCACCCATGAAGCTGTCGCGGTTGGCCAGTCGCACCGCGCGCTTCAAGCTCGGCATGTAGATCCAGGAATTGTCGCCGACCTTCAGCATCTCCTGCCCGCGTGCGCTGGCCGGCTCTTGAAAGTAGACGCGCACTTTGTCGCCGTCGCCTTTGAGCACGCGCATTTTGTAGGTGCGCACGGAGCCGTCGTCGCGGTGTGCCACCATCTCGGCTTCGAGATCGAAGGTCGCGGGGCTCATGATGTCGTCGTACTTGTGCAAGAGCGCATCAGCAGTGGGCGCGGCGAAAAACGTGGCGAGCAGAAGTGCGTGCATAAGTCCTTTCAGACGGCCCGGAGTGCTTCAACAGGCGTGAGCTTCGAGGCACGCCACGCCGGATAAGCCGCGGCCGCGACCGCACCGATCGCCGCGATCACGATCGCACCCGCCACATAGTTCGCGCTGACGAACGGCCGCAGCACGGCGGAAAAATTCGAGCCTGGCGGCGTGACGTCGATCCCACGCGCGCCGAAGGTCGCCACCAGGGTGAGTCCCAACGCGGCGCCGGCGATCGAACCAACCACGCCGAGCCCCATCGCTTCGCCGAGGAAGAGTCCGACCACTTGTCGTCGCTGCACACCGACCGCCAGCATCGTTCCGATTTCTCGCACGCGTTCGTACACGCCCATCAGCATGGTGTTGACGATTCCGGAGAGCACCAGAATGAAAAGAATCGACGCGATGATTTTGAGCAGCATGTGAATGCGGTGAATCTCCGCGTCGGCGGCGGGAAGAATCCGCAGCCAGGTACGCACGTCGTAGTCGGGGCCGAGCGTGACAGACAGGCGATCGGCGATTTCGGCGACCTGCGCGGGATTGGCCACTTCGACGGCAAGCTCCGTCACGCGGCCCGGCATGGCGAGAAGCCGCTGTGCATAGCCGAGCGGAACCACCACGATTCGTTTCGACGTCATTGGATCGGGCGCGGCGGAGAGCGCGCGGACGTTGAGCTCCAGCGCGTTGGACGCGCCCGTTTGTGTTGCGGACAGAAGCGTTAGCGTGGCGCCGGGCTGCGCGCCGAGCCCTTCCGCGAGGGTTTGTCCGACCAGCGCGTCGGGCGAATCACCGGCTCCGACGCGCGCGCCCTTGGAGGTGGCCCAGCGATCGGGACAGACGCGCGATTCCCTGTCGGCATCGACGGCGATGACC
>JAHFDP010000113.1 GCA_023248955.1 Deltaproteobacteria bacterium | reverse complement strand
GCGCAACGAAGAAGTGCGTGGCCGCAAAAGTTGCGGTCACCTGCTCGAAGTAGCGTTTCATCCCGGCGCCCTGGCCACGCGCAAACTCGGCCAGGGCGGTTCGGCCTTCCATGTTACGCTAACGCTCCATGCTGATCGTCCTCCGTCCCGGCGCCACGGCCGAAGAGCAGCGCAACGTCACCGATCGTATCCGCTCGCTCGGCCTCACGCCACACGCCATTCCCGGCGAAGACCGCACCGCCATCGGAATCACCGGCAACAAGGGCGCGCTCGATCCCGCGCTCTTCGCGTGCCTGCCGGGCGTGGCCGACGCCATCGTCGTCAGCCAACCCTTCAAGCTCGTCTCGCGTGAAGTCAAACGCGAAGACACCGTCGTCGATGTCGCGGGCGTGCGCATCGGAGGAAACGCGCCGATTGCAGTGATGGCCGGACCGTGCGCCGTCGAGAGCGAATCGCAAATCTTAGAAGCAGCGCGCGGTGTCGCGGCCGCTGGCGCAACGATGCTTCGCGGCGGCGCTTTCAAGCCGCGCACGTCACCGTACGAATTTCAAGGACTGAAGGGCGAGGGATTGAAACTCCTCGACCAAGCACGACGCGCCACCGGACTTCGCGTGGTCACCGAAGTCAAAGACACCGAAACGCTCGCCGCCGTCGCGGGCACCGCGGATCTTTTGCAAATCGGCGCGCGCAACATGCAGAATTTTTCGCTGCTGGAAGCGATCGGTGAACTGCGCAAACCGGTGCTGCTCAAGCGCGGGATGAGCTCCACCATCAAAGAGCTGCTCATGGCCGCTGAGTACATCGTGGCGCGCGGCAACCACAGCGTCATCCTCTGCGAGCGCGGCATTCGCACCTTCGAAACGATGACGCGCAACACGCTCGATCTGAACGCGGTGGCCATGCTCAAACAACTTTCGCACCTGCCCGTCGTAGTCGATCCTTCACACGGGATCGGCGTGCGCGCGAGCGTGGCCGCGATGGCGCGGGCTGCCGTTGCCTGCGGCGCGGACGGACTCATCATCGAAGTCCATCCCGATCCCGATCGCGCGCTTTCCGATGGCATGCAGAGCCTCAACGTCGCCGGGTTTGCCGAGCTGATGCGCGGTGTGCGCGCGGTGGCGGCGGCGGTGGGCCGCACCGTCTGATGCGCGCGATCGTTCGCGGTCCGGCTCAGCCGGAAATCCACAGTTGCCGTGGAACCGAGACGGTCGAGCGTGGGTCGGCTACGAGGCGCGGACGAGGAGCCCCCGGAAGCGCACTTTTCGGTGCGCTGAGGAGGCACCGGAGGAGCACCGAAGTAGACGGCCCGCGATCGGCCGTCGCAGGTAACGGCAATTGTGGTTTTCCGGCTCAGCACGCGAGCGGTAGCTACCGCGTTCCCGGCGACAAATCGATTTCGCATCGTGCGCTCGTGCTCGCCGCGCTGGCCGACGGCGTGAGCGAAATTGTTGGCCTTGCACCGGGGGCTGATGTGCAGAGCACCGCACGGTGCTTGCGCGCGCTCGGTATTACAATCGATATTGAAGGCAATACGACGCGCGTTCACGGTCGCGGCATCGCCGGTCTGCGCGCGCCGACATCGCCGCTCGATTGCGGCAACTCCGGAACGACCATGCGCATGTTGTCGGGTGTGCTCGCCGGCGCGGGGATCGAAGCCACGCTCATCGGGGATGCGTCGTTGTCGCGCCGTCCGATGGAGCGCGTGGCGCGGCCACTTGCACAGATGGGTGTACAGATCGAAACGACGAACGGCCATGCACCGATTCGCATTCGTGGACGCGCGACGCGGGCCATCACCTGGGAGAGCGCGCCGCCCAGTGCACAGGTAAAGACGTGCGTGCTTCTTGCGGGCCTTTTCTGCGACGGTGAAACGCACGTTCACGAATCCCTCACCACGCGCGATCACACCGAGCGCCTCTTGCCGCAATTCGGCGTTGCAGCTACGGGCGCACGCGTGCGCGGACCGGCGCAACTGCACGCAACACGTATCGAAGTGCCCGGCGACTTTTCGAGCGCGGCATTTCTTCTGGGTGCCGCTCTGGCCACGAACGTCAGCGGAGTTTCCGTCACCAACGTTGGCATCAACCCGACACGCACCGGGCTTCTCGATGCCTTTCGCGCGCTCGGTGTTTCCTTTTCGCAGGGCGATGTCAGCGCAATCTCTGGAGAACCGACCGCGACCGTTCGTTGCGCACCTTCAACGCTTCGAGCGGCGAACTTCCAATCAGCATTGGTCGCACGCGCCATCGACGAAATTCCGCTGCTCGCGGTGCTCTGCACGTTTGCCAACGGCACCAGCGAACTTCGTGGCGCCGCGGAGTTGCGCGTGAAGGAATCGGATCGTTTGGCACTGGTCGCGCGCGGGCTCGCCGCGATGGGTGCGACCGTGGACGAACTTCCTGACGGTCTGCGAATCACCGGTGGTCGCGCACTCCACGGAACCACCATCGACTCCGGCGGGGATCACCGTATCGCCATGTCCTTTGCCATCGCGGGTCTCGCGGCGAAGGGCGAAACGATCATCGACGGTGCCGAGTGGGCGGACATCAGCTATCCCGGATTCTGGACCACGCTCGGCGAAATCACGCGCGGCGCAGTTCGGGTGGACACGTGAGGTCACAGTTGGTGCTGCTCGGTGATCCCATCGCGCACTCGCTTTCGCCAGCCATCTACACGCGAGCTTTCGAACGGTGGACCGAAGAAGATCGGCCCAGCTACAACGCCTGGCGCGTCACGCCGGAGCGACTTTCCGCGACGGTGGCCGATCTTCGCGCGCACGCGCAGGTGCTGGGTGGCAACGTGACCATTCCACACAAGGAAGCCATCGTTCCCTTGCTGGATGGACTCGACGAACGCGCGAAACAGATCGGCGCCGTCAACTGCTTCGTGCGGCACGGAGACCGACTGATCGGTTGTAATACCGACGTGCCGGGGCTCCTCGCGGTGCTTGAACGGGCGGGACGAAATGGCGGTCGCGCTGTTTTGCTTGGCGCCGGTGGTGCCGCGCGCGCGTGTGCCTTCGCGCTCGCCGTCCTGTGCAAATACGAATTGACCATCTTGAATCGCACCGTCGCACGTGCCGAAGCGCTCGCGGGTGCAATCTGGAAAGCCGGCGGACGCGCCAACGCTGCACCGCTGCAAACAGCGGCTGCGTTGCATGCACTCGGCGATACCGGCGTTTTAGTGAACGCAACATCCGTCGGACTGGGCAATCCACACGCCGCCCCGATCGATTTGCGGGGCGCTGTCACCAACGCACACTGTGTGATCGATCTTGTCTACGAACCGCTGGAGACCGCGCTCCTGGCGGCCGCGCGCGCAACCGGCGCCACCTGTATCGACGGTTTGGAGGTCTTGGTGGAACAAGCCCGCGCTTCGATCAACGCGTGGTTTGGCGATCGAGCGAGCGTCGTCACCTCCGAACAACTTCGTGGTGCGGCGCTCCAAGTCCATGCGCGTCGAGGTGAACGATGAGCCGACTCCGATTTCTGACCGCGGGTGAATCGCACGGCCCCATGTTGGTCGGTATTCTCGAGGGACTTCCCGCCGGGCTCACCATTCGCGCCACGGACATCGACGCCGATCTCGCGCGGCGCCAACGCGGACACGGCCGTGGCGGGCGCATGAAGATCGAACAGGATCGCGCGCGAATCGTCAGCGGCGTTCGTTTCGCGAAAACACTCGGTGCGCCGGTGGCGCTGCTCATCGAGAACCGCGACTTCGCAAGCTGGACCGAGCGCATGAGTGTCGACGGACCACCAGCTGGGAACGTAATAACGGTGCCGCGACCGGGGCACGCTGATCTCG
>JAHFDP010000080.1 GCA_023248955.1 Deltaproteobacteria bacterium | reverse complement strand
GGCTCCACGGAGTTCCTCCAATAACGCAGCGCGATCGAATTCCATTTTCTCGACGTTCATTAGGCCTCCCGTTACCGATAGTATACATACTATCAGAACAGGAGAGCAAAAAATCCCGCCTTACTTTGGTGACGTGCACCCCAGCGACCGCAGCCGTTTGACAGCGTCGTTTCAGTCTCTTAAATTCGGCACTTACCCGCCCACTCCCCGGCTACGGCCGAGCAAGGGCCGAAAGGAAGCACCATGAAGCCCGGTATTCATCCCGCTTACAAGAAGTCGAACGTCATCTGCGCCTGCGGCAACAAGATCGAAACCCGCTCCACGCGTGGCGATTTCCACATCGATATCTGCTCGAATTGCCACCCGTTTTTCACGGGCAAGCAGAAGCTGATCGATACCGAGGGCCGCGTCGACCGCTTCCGCCGCAAATACGCCAAGAAGGCCGAGCCCGCGGCGAAGGTTTAGTTCGTGTTCCCGCGGTCGTATCTGCTCGACATCCCGACTTGAACGAAGTCCCTGGCCTCGGAGCTGGACTTGGCTATGGTGTGTCCCCGGAACGAGTCCAGGTCAAAGTCCAAGACCCAAATCCAGGGCTAATTCGCACAATTTGGATTTTGTTCGCTCCCCGACCCCCGACATGTCCCCAACTGGACTGCGCATGCGCACACCAGTTGGCATATGGATACTCCACTTTTTGACAAAAAAAGGGCCGCGACACTGTGAAGTGCCGCGGCCCTCGGTGGCCCAACCCCCGTCGAGCCTACTTTTCCTGCGAAGCCAACTTGCGCAGGTTCTTCTGGTCGCGCAAGCAGAGCGTTCGGCCGACATTGCCGAGCATCCCGTCGCGCTTCATCTCGTTAATTAAGGTGCTTACGAAGGATCGCGACGCTCCGACCAGGTCGGCCAGATCCTGCTGCGTCACGCCACGCAAGTCGCGCTCGCCACCATGCGGGCACTCTTCGCCAAGTTCTTGACCAAGCGTCAGAATAGTCTCGGCTAAACGCGCCGGAACCTCCTTGCAGGTCAACGCCAGGCAACGGCGACGAAGCTGCCGCACGCGCTCGTTCAGCTCGGAGAGCACCTGCACGGCCAGCGCCGGGCGAGCTTCGATAAGTGACCGGAAATCACGGCCTTCGATGCTCCACACTTCTGACTCGACGCCTGCGACGGCCATCTCGTCCATGGTGTTGCCCGGAACCGCAAGGAGGTCGCCGAAGAGGTCGCCCGGCTTCAGCACCGCCAGCACCGCGCGCTCGGCACCTTTGCCCGAACGAACCAGTCTAACCCTGCCACTTCGCAGGATAAAAACTCGATCCGCGGCGTCGCCGGTACGGTAGATGACGCTGGTCGAAGGGTAGGTCTCGACCTTAAAATAGTCTCGAAGATCAAAGACATCCGGACGAGGAGGCGGAACCGCCGTCGGGCGGGGAGGAAGGGCGGACAGTGGCATCGAAATCTTGTGGGCACGCATCGGGTAGCTCCTGAAAAAAGTTTAATTTCGCAATCAGCAAACAGCGGCACTTCGATACCTATCCAAATGGCGTGCCAACCAGTAGACCCTTGAGTGGGCATCCAGCCAACACTCTGAAAAGGGCTTAGACAACACCTATAACGCGCCAGGACGTCAAAAGTCACGGACTGGACGTTTTTACTGATGAGGATATAACTTTTGCCCGGATTTTAAAGCGTTTTTCGAGGCGTTGAGGCCGTGTAAAACGCCTACCGCGTGTGCTCAATCCTGTACTTCCGCAGCTTCCGCTCGAGCGTTGGCCGAGAAATCCCCAATATTTGACAGGTCTTCCCTTTATGTCCATCGGCCCAGGTGTAGGCGCGACGGATGTGATCCCGCTCCACGTCCTCAAGGGATGCCGGGCGTCCAGTCGTTGAAACAACTTCGGTTTTTCCAGAATCTTCCGTGACGAGCGGAGGGGGCGACGGAATGATGTCGGCGACCAAAACGTCGCCTGCCGCCATGACCACCGCGCGGGTCAGCACATTCTCTAATTCACGGACATTCCCAGTCCAGTTGGCCGCGCACAGACGCTCCATGACTTGGTGCGGCACCTTTGTCACACGCTTGCTCAGCTTGTCGTTGATCTTGGAAAGGAGATGTTCGACCAGGCGTGGAATGTCCTCCCGGCGCTCGCGGAGGGGCGGCAGCTCGAGCGTGACGACTTTGAGGCGCTGGTAGAGGTCCTCGCGAAATTTGCCTGCGCGAACGTCGGCAGCCAGGTCACGGTTGGTGGCCGCGATAATCCGTGCCCGCAGCGCGACCCGCTTAACACCACCCACGCGCTCGAATTCACGCTCCTGCAGGACGCGCAGCAGCTTGGCTTGCAACGCCAACGACATGTCACCGATTTCGTCGAGAAAGAGCGTTCCGTCCGCCGCGAGCTCGAACTTACCGGCCTTGGCGGCCACCGCCCCTGTAAATGAGCCACGCTCGTGGCCGAACAGCTCGCTCTCCAGGAGGGTGTCCACGATCGCCGAGCAGTTGATGGCCACGAACGGCTGGGCCTCGGCGCTGTAGGTGTGAATGACACGAGCAATCAGCTCTTTTCCGGTTCCGCTCTCGCCTTGAATGAGCACCGTGGCGCGGCTACTCGCCAGCTTGCCGATGTCTTTAAAGATGGCCTGCATCTTGGGCGTGCTCCCCACGATGTCGTCCATCTTGTAGCTGCCCGGCCCTCGGGTCTCCACGAAATGTTCGGACTGGCCGCCAATGCGATAGAGGTCGATGGCCCGATCGAAGATGGTGTCGAACGCGTCCAGCTCGATCGGCTTGTGAATGTAGTCGAAAGCCCCCTTCTTGATGGCCAGGATGGTGCTGGCCATGTCGTGGTGCGCCGTGATGACTAGAACGGGTACGGAGGGAAACCGCTCCCGCAGCTCGGGCAGAAGGTCGAGCCCCGACCCGTCTGGCAGCATCATGTCGAGAATAACCAGGCTGGGCGCGGCTCGAGTCGCCTGGCCCCGCGCCTCGTTCACATCGCCGGCGGTATCAACTAAAAAACCGCGATCGGCGAGGTGCATGGAAAGCACCTCGCGGATCGAGCTGTCATCGTCGACGAGAAGAATGCGATTGGGCGTGGGCATCTACTTCCAAGTCCAAGTTCTAGCGGTACCTCTCATAACGTCCCGGGTCGTCCCCACCAATAAAGAAGTAGGTGGCCAGCGCCGCCGAGGCGACGCCCACGCCAAGCGCGGCACGGGAGACAAGCACATAAGTGGCACCCTGATTGGCGATGGTTTGCGCATCATGGCGGGCGGTCTCGTCACCCGCGGTTAGGCGCGGAACGTAGTCGCTCTGGAGCGTCGCTTCCCGCTTGCCGGCGGCGTAGTTGAAGTAGACAGCGCCACCGATGCCGGCCGCGGCGACTGCCGTTGAGAGGTAGGCGCCCAGGCGGAACTTTTTGGCGCTGGTCTCGTAGGTCGACAAAAAATCGGGCGAGGGGACCATGGCGATGTCCTTCACCAGGAGCTGCTTGGCCGGTATTTGGATGTCTTCCTCGTACGCGACGAAGCCGGCCTTCTCCACTTGCAGCAGATGCGGCCCCCAGGCCAGCGGAAGTTTGCCGCGAATGGGCGTCGAGCCTTTCACAACGCCGTCGATTTTCACGGTGGCGCCAAGCTCGGGTGACCCGAGAATGAGAAAGCCTTGGCGATCGGTGAGGACCTTGCCCACCAGCACTTTGACGTTGCGCTTCACGGCGGCGATGAGAACGTCCTCCTTGCCCTTCACGTTTTCGGTCACGCGCCCCTCGACGGAACCATCGTGAACATTGGACAGCGTGAGGTTCAAGACCCAGGTGTCGCCGAGCTTGCCGAGCGAGCCGGCCACCAGATATTCGACGTTGAGCGCGCTGCCGAGCTCCGCGGCGCAAGCGCCGCTGCCGTCGCAACCGAGACGCTGCTTGTCCTGCTCGAAGCGCAGCATGTTTTTAATGTCTTCGCGGCTGAGCACCTTGAAAATCTGCAGCTCGTCCAACTCCTGCGCCAAGAGGCCCGTTTCGGAGGCGGCCAAGTCGACGGCCACTCCCTTGGCGACGAGATCGAGGACAGCGATTTTGACGCGACGCTCGTCAGCATGGACGGCGGCGGTGAGGAGAAGGCTTAGCGAAAAGGCGAAGATGCGCATGAAAAGAACCTTACAACAAAACGGAGCCTTTCCTCCATTTGACCGATAGCGAATATTGCCAACCATCGGATAGAATGAGATCATAACCACCTTGGTTATTCCCGGAGGCATCATGGCCGACCTAGAAAAACACATCGCGCCGGGTCGCCGACAGCGCGGACAGGGCATGACCGAGTACATCATCATTGTTGCGCTCATCGCCATCGCGGCAATCGGTGTGGTCACGGTTTTCGGGCAGGACATTCGACACATCTTCAACGCCACCACACAGTCGCTATCCGGCGATGAAAATGTGAAGAGTCAGTCCAAGTCCGCCGACAAGCAGGCCAACGCGCACAAGAACCTCAAGTCTTTCGGCGACAAAAACGGCAGCAACTAACTCGCGCTGGCTCGGCGTCAGGCGGATTGACAGCGCGTAAGGTGCCGACCATATAGAGTCGCACCATGTCGAGCCGGGATAAAAAGGATTTCGTCGCTCTTTCCGATCAGCACAATGCGCGCGGCATTGAGCTGGCCGATCGCGGCTGGTTTGACGAGGCCGTCAAGGAATTTCAGAAGGCCATCGAGCTCGATCCCAAGAGCGCGCACGCGCACGACAACCTGGCGACGGTCTTCTCAGAGAAGAAGTTGTTTCGCGACGCGCTGAATGAGCATCTGACGGCGCTCAAGCTGGAGCCAGACTCGGCGAATGCACACTACAACCTGGCCTGCTTCCTGGCCGGACGCGCGCACGAGATGGCCATCGAGGAGTACAAGGAAGCGATCGACCTCGACCCTGACTATCCCGACGCACACCTGAACCTCGGCATGGCCTATGCCGATCATGGGCGCCTCGACGAAGCCAAGTCGGAATTGCGCATTGCCAGCGAATTGGATCCCACCGACGCGTTTCCTCGGCACGAGTTGGCGGCGCTCTTGATGGACGAGGGCGACTACCGCGCCGCGATCGCGCAGCTCAAAGAAGTCGTGCGGATTGAACCGGACAATTTCGAAGCCAACCTCGACCTGGGAATCTGTTACGCGCAGAAGGGTTTTTACGAGGAAGCCGAGCGGGCCTACGAGCGCGCGCGCAAGCTGCAGCCCGACGATCTCTTGCTTAACTACAATGCGGCGGCACTCTATGCACTGTGGGGCCGACCGGAGCGATCTCTCGAACTGCTCGCGGCGGCGTTGGGCAAGGATGCCGCGAAAGTGCGCGACTGGCTCTCGATGGATCGGATGTTCGAGTCGATTCGAAGCCGTCCAGAATTTACGACGTTGTTGGCGTAGCGCTCCGGCCCCACGCGGTTCACCTGTTGCCTCCATCGCGCGGCTGAAGTAATTCCCGCCGTATGAAACACGCCCTTGGCTTGATTTGCGCGCTGACGTTCGGTTGCCAAACACCCGTCGAAAACAAGTCGAGCTCGACGAGCGACGACGCGGGAAACGACGCCGGCAATGCAACTACCGACGCGGGAACCAATACCGGTGACGGCGGCGATGCGACGGACGCCAGCACTCCCTTCGAGTGCCCGCCGGGCATGAACGACGCGGGCACCATCGACGATGGAGGACTGCTCATGCCCTTCTCCGTCGGCCGCCGTTGGACCTACCGCGCCACCAAGCTCGGCAGCGGCGGCACCTGCTCGCCCGGCATTCATGACTGGACCGTCGACGGCATCGATCTCTCAGGCGGCCGCACCGCCTACAACACCAACAGTTGGTGCGACGGTGCGGGCACGGAGACATTTTATCAAGACGGCGACAAGGTCGAATTGCGCGATACCGGCGGCGGAATTGTCCTCGATGTTCCAGTGGAGGACGGCCACACCTGGACCAGCAGCACCACGACCTTCGTGTGGCGCGACGCCGGGACGGTCACGGTCCCCGTGGGCACTTTCAACGATTGCTGGAAGCGCGTTCGGTCCATGAATGACAAGGACGTCGAAGAGCGCACCTTCTGCCGCGGCGTCGGCGAAGTTCACGAGTATTCAAAAGACGAGTTCGGCGACGGCTGGGAAGCGTTCATGGTTTGCAAGAATTTTTAACGGACTTGTATCCGTTCAGTCGCCGGCAACCAGTCGTCATGGCCGGCCGCCGATCCCCGGGTCAAGCCCGGGGAGGCCATCCACGTGCATCGAGATCCTCGTGGATGGCCGGGTCAAGCCCGGCCATGACGGCCGAACGGTTACCGGGACTTTTGTTTTAGAAGTGTCCACAAGATTGCGTCGGCACTTTAGCTGTGGTTTTCTGCCGGCCGCATGAAAATTCGCCGCCTCGACATCTCCGGTTTTAAATCCTTCGCTGACCCCACCCTCTTCTCGTTTGACGACGGCGTCACAGGCATCGTCGGGCCCAACGGCTGCGGCAAGTCGAACGTCGTCGACGCCATTCGCTGGGTAATGGGCGAGCAGTCGCCGAAACAACTCCGCGGCCGCGGCATGGAGGACGTGATCTTCAACGGCAGCGAGACGCGTCCCGCGCAGGCGCTGGCCGAAGTTTCGCTGACCTTCCAAAACGACGGACGCGGCATCCCGCCCCGCTTCGCGGGCTTCGGCGAAATTACCGTCACGCGGCGGCTGTTGCGCAGCGGCGAGAGCGACTACCTCATCAACAAAACGCAGTGCCGCCTGATGGACATTACCGAGCTGTTTCTCGGCACCGGCGTGGGCGCGCGCGCTTACTCGATCATCGAGCAGGGGCGCATTGGCCTTGTGGTGAGCGCGAAGGCGGAGGATCGGCGCAGCATCATTGAAGAGGCGGCCGGTGTTACCAAATACAAGGCGCGAAAAAAGAGCGCGGAACGCAAGCTGGAAGCGACGCAGCAAAATCTTTTGCGCATCTCGGATCTGGTCGGCGAAATTGGAAAACAGCTCGAGGGATTGCGACGGCAAGCGCGCAAGGCCGAGCGCTACAAGACGTTGCGTGCGGAGCAACGCGAGCTGGAATTGCTCTTTGCGGTTCGGCGGCACCAGTCGTTGGCCGAGGAAATCGGCGCGCTTACGGCTTCGTGCAAAAACCTTTCCGAAGAGATGGAGTCAGCGCAAGCGAGCGTGGCCACGCTCGAAGGCGGTCTGGCGGCGAAGCGGCTTCAAGTGCTCGAAGACGAGCGGCACCTTTCCGAGATCACCGAAAAGGCGCACGCGGCGGACAAAGCGCTGAAGCTCACCGAGCAGAATCTCGTTTTTTTCGCGCGAGAAATGGAGAGCACGCGCGCGCGCGCGGACCAGCATCGCGGTGAGCAGGACCTCTTGGAATCGCGGCGGACGCTCTTGGAACGAGAGCGCGAACAGCTCGATGTCGATCAGGAACAGCTGGCTTCGTCGTGTGGCGAAGAGCAGCAGAAACTTCGCGATGCGGAAGAGGCGCTGCGGGCGGCGCAAGGTTCGGCGCAGCATTTTCAAGGCGACGTGGAGCGCGAGCGCGCGGCGGCGATCGCGGTGATTACGCGGCTGGCGAACCACCGCACCAATCTCGCGGCGATTGAGCGACGTCGCAACGATCTCGCACAACGGTATGAGCGCGCGAAAACCGAAGCGACGGAGCATGGTGTGCGCGCGGCGGAGCTTGGCGCCAAAGCAGAAGTGCTCGCGCTGCAACTTTCCTCGAGTAAGTCGGCGCAAGCGCAGCTCGATGTGCAGCGGCAATCGCGCGCCGAGTCGCTAGCGCGGCTGCGAACCGAGCAAAGCGATCACTCTGCGTGGTTGCAGAAGACGCGCGAAGAGCTGGCCACCAGCCGGTCGCGTTTGACCAGCCTCCTCGAGATTCAGCGCTCGATGGAGGGCTACGGTCACGGCGTACGCCACATGATGTCCGAGCCGCGGCCGGGAATCTTGGGACTCGTTGCCGACGTGGTGCGCACCGAGCGCACGCATGAGCAAGCCATCGAAGCGGTGCTCGGTGAACGACTGCAGTGGATCGTCGTGGAGTCGCGCACCGCGGGCGTGGAAGCCACTGAATATCTTCAGCGAGCGGCGCAAGGCCGTGCGTCGTTCATTCCGTTGCAGCTGGCGCTTCCCCAACTTCCGGAACCCGCGCACGCCGGCGTCCGCGCTGCGCTGGACGTGGTCTCCTACGATCCGCAATACGCGGACGTGGTGAAGCTGCTGCTCGGCGATGTCTACCTCGTAGACACTTTGGCCGAGGCGTTGGCGCGCTGGGCGCAGCGGCCGGGCGTGGGCACGTTCGTCACAGCGAGCGGCGAAGTGATGTCGCGCGAAGGCGTCGTTTCCGGCGGCACGTTGCAGGGGACCAGCGTGGGCCTGCTCGGCAAGCGACGCGAAGTGCAGGAGCTGGCCACCACCACGCAGGCGCTGGAGGCGAGCGTCGCCGAAGCGCAAGCGCGTGCGGCGGAGTTGGCGAATCAAGTGTCGGAAACGGAGACCGCGCTTCACCAAGTCGAGCGCGACGCCAACGCGGCGCAGCTGACGATCGCCAAAGAAGAGCGCGAGCACGCGGAAGCGGCGGGCGAGCAGCGACGCGTGGTGCAACGTCGCGGCGAGTTGGAAGTGGAAAGCGCCGCGCTGGCCACGCAGCTCGACGAGTGTTCGCGCGAAGAGTCACACAGCAAGAGCGAAATCGAGCGCGGCGAGTCGGAACAAAAAGAGCACGATGCGCGGCTGGTGCAATTGCACAGCGAAGTGGCGCGTGGGCGCGGTCAGGTGGAGCAGTCGCAGACGAACGTCACGCGGCTGAAGATTGCCACGGCTGCGGCGGCCGAGCGGCAGCAGGGTTTGCAAAAGGCGATCGCGCGCGTTGCCGAGCAGCGAACCGAAGTTGAAGCGCGGCTGACCGGGCTCGCGCGCGCCATCGAAGAAGCAGATTTGCGCGCGGCCGAGCTGAAAGAAAAGAGCGCGGCGGGCGAATCGGAGTTGAAGCGGCTGCTCGCAGAGGGCGAAAAACTTCGGGATGAAGTTTCGCTTTTGCGCACCGCTTACGACGCGCAGCAAGCGCGGCTCGGCGCGGGTGATGACGAGGTGCGCGGCGCGCGAGCTACACTCGATGCGCTCTCGGCGCGATCGACCGAGGAGACGCTGCGGTTGCGCGAACGCGAGCTTTCGCTCACCGCGCTGCACGAGCAAGTTCGCGAGCGGCACCACTGCGAAATCGAGGAGGTGGCGATCGGAAAAACGGCCGCCGCCGCCGCGCTCGACGAAGCGTCCGCGCAAACAAAACTCGTCGAATTAAAAGACACCATCGAGCGGATGGGTGAGGTCAACCTCATCGCCATCGAAGAGGCGGAGACGCTCGGCAAAAGGCATGCGTTTTTGTCGGCGCAGAAAAAAGATCTCGAAGACACCATCACGCAGCTCACGCAAGCCATGGCGCGTATCGATCGCGCCAGCAAAGCACGATTCAAGGAAACGTTCGATCTGGTGAACGAGCGCTTCCAACAGGTGTTCCCGCGACTCTTCCGCGGCGGAACTGCACAGCTCTCGCTGGTGGTTGATCCGACGCTCGGAGAAGACGCTGAGCCGGGTGTGGAAATCGAAGCGCAGCCGCCGGGAAAGAAATTGGTGACGGTGAATCTTCTCTCGGGCGGCGAAAAGGCGCTCACCGCCATTTCGCTGATCTTCGCCATCTTCCTCATCAAGCCCACGCCCTTCTGTCTGCTCGACGAAGTGGACGCGCCGCTCGATGAAGCGAACGTCGGCCGTTACAACGAGTTGGTGCGCGAGATGGCCAAGAGCAGCCAGTTCATCGTCATCACGCACAACAAGCGCACCATGGAAATCGCCGATGCGCTGTATGGTGTGACGATGGAAGATCCGGGCTGCTCGAAGATCGTCAGCGTGAAGCTCAGTCAGCGCGGCCAGACCGAGGCGGTCGCCTAATTTCTCGAGGAGAATCGATGCAGCGTTTCGCGATTGCCATTTCGCTGTTCATCGCAGCTCCGGCGCTCGCGGAGAGCACCACCGACGAGGGATGGAATCTACCCTCGCAGGGAGCGCCAAAGGAACTCGGCAGCGCGGCCACCTACGCCGAAAAAACGGCCCGCGAACTTTCCGCCCAAGGTGACTACGCCGGCGCCGCCGATCTGGTGGAACGCTTCGTCATCAGGTTCCGGCGAAACGTTTCCGCTGGGCAAAAGTACATCGTCAACAACGACGCCAAAGTTGGCGCTGCCTATCGCAAGCGCGCCAACTGGGCCGCCGCTGGTTCGCCCGCCGCTCTGCGTTCGCTCCTCCTCGATCTGATGGATTCCAAAGTGATCGAAATCGAGCGCGCCGAAACGATCGATGCGCGCGTTCTGTCCCTCCTCAAAAAACTTCGCGCGGCCGATTTGGAAACCAACGCCTTCTTCAACCGCCATGTTCAATTGTCCATTTCGCCGACGGGGAATATCGCGCCCAAGGTCGTTGAAATCGTCGAGCGGGAGTCACTGGCGGATCTTCACGCGGCCGGATTCAACGCGATCTCCGAGCACGCCGACGATGTTTTGACGCTCACCGCGACGCAAAATGGAATCGATGTTTCGAAGCTCGCGTTCAACGTTCCCTCCGCTGTAGGCGACGCGATTCCGTGCAACGTGAAGTTGAAGGGCCACTGGACAACCGGGAAGCGCGTGATGTTTCGATCGCTCGCGGTCTCTGCAACCGCGAAAGCAGATTCGCATCCGGCCTGTTTGACCAAAGCGGCGCGCGCGGCGAGCGGAAAAATGACGCTGGCCGTGGTGCACGCGTTCTTGCGCGGCAATTGGCTGCAGCGGCTGCAACGCGTGGAGCGAAAATTTCTTCAGAAGGTAACAACGCCCACTACCAAGGGATAGCGAGCGGTTCGCTGCCCGGAACGCAGGCGTACTTCGCGAAATCGGTCACACCCACTTCGCGCAGAATATCCTCGTCCAGCCACGCTTTGCCACTGCTCAACGACGGCGAACGCGCCACCAGCGCTAACGTAGCGTCGGCGAGGATGTCGGCCTTGCGCCAATCTTTTGCTTCGCCGAGGCCAAGGTTGATCGTCGCGTAACTTTCGATCAGCGTCACCGGCCAGAGGGAGTGAACCGCGATGTTGTCCGCGCGCGTTTCTTCGGCGAGTCCGTGCGTGAGGAGCGTCATGCCAAATTTGGAAATCATGTAAGCGATTTTCCCCGCGGCCATTTCTGCTTTCAGCGGCGGCGACATATTCACAATATGACCTCCGCCCGCTCGCTTCAGGTGCGGCAGCGCGGCGCGCGCGCAGAGAAACGGGCCGCGTGCGTTGACTTCCATCACCAGGTTCCACTTATTGGCCGGTGTCTCGTCGATGCCGTGCCACCAAGCCGCGCCGGCGTTGTTGACGAGAATATCGACACGACCAAACGTGCTCGCAGCCGCGGCCACCATCGCTTCGATCTGATCGGGATCGCGCACGTCGGTTTGCACCGGAAACGCACGCCGGCCCAGCGCCGACACTTCCGCCGCGACGGTTCCCAACGTGCCCGGCAATTTCGGATGCGGCGACACGGTCTTCGCGGCGAGCACAATATCCGCGCCCGCGCGAGCCAATGCCAGCGCTACCGCACGGCCCACACCGCGGCTTGCGCCTGTCACGATCGCCACTTTTCCGTCGAGTTTGCCCATGGTCTTCTCCTGCTGGAAATGTAGTACAAGTCCGGCTCGCATGGGCTCCTTCTGGATTCTCGCGTTGATTGCGGCCGCGGTCGTTGTAATCGTTTCGATCATTTTTGTAATACGTGCGCGCCCGTCTTCGCTGCCGATCCCTCCGGGAGAAGCGAAACCAACGCTGGTTTCGCGCGTGACTCCACCCGCGCCGAGCGTACCGACAGAAATCGTTCGCACCGAACGCGAGCTGCGAGCGCGTGCCGAAGCCGATCGCCTGCAAAAGGAGCGCGAGTCGGCGGCGCAAGCAGCGGCGCATGCGGCCGACGCAGTCGAAGCGCGTGCACTCGAGGAAAAGGCGCAACGGCTCGCACGCGAGGCGGCCGAGGCCGAGCGCAAGGCTGCCTACGAAGAACAGAAGCGCGCCGACGCCGCGGTGAGAGCGCAACGAAAATCAGAAACGGAAGCGCGCGAGCAGGCCGAACGCGAATCGCGTGAACGTGCTGAAGCCGAAGCGATCGCCACGCGCCGCGCCAAGGAAGATCGCCGCAACCGCCTCGCGGAAGCGGAACGAGGCCGCACGCTAGCCGAGGGACTTTCGCGCACGCGCGGCGGCTTCATGGCCGGCCTCAATGCGCTGCTCGGTCGCGGTGGCGAGCTGGGCAGCGCAACCTTGGCCGAGCTGGAAGAAGTCCTCTTCTCCGCCGACATCGGTGTAGCCACCGCGCAGCGTCTGCTCACGCTGGTGCAAGAGGGAATGAAGCGCAAAGAACTTTCCGATCCCGAGAAGGTGAAAACCGCGCTGCGTGCCGAGATCGCGCGCATTCTTTCGCTCGACGGAAAAGCGCACGGCGGTCTCGCGCCAGGCAGCGAAAATCCATTCGTGGTGATGATGGTCGGCGTGAACGGCACCGGCAAGACCACCAGCGCAGGAAAGCTCGCTTACAAGCTCACTGCCTCCGGAAAAAAAGTCGTGCTCGCCGCCGGCGATACGTTTCGCGCGGCTGCCGAAGAGCAGCTCGAGGTGTGGGCCAAGCGATCTGGAGCGGAGATCGTGCGCGGCCCCGACAACGCCGATCCCGCCAGCGTGATTTTCGAATCGGTAACGCGTGCGAAGAGCAGCAGTGCGGATGTGTTGATCGCCGACACTGCCGGCCGGTTGCACACCAAAGCGAATCTGATGGAGGAGCTCAAAAAAGTTCGCCGCGTCATCGATAAAGCGCATCCCGGCGCGCCACATGAAGTTCTCCTCGTGGTCGACGCCACCACCGGACAAAACGCCATCGCGCAAGCGCGGCAATTTCACGAGGCGCTGGGTGTTACGGGAATCGTGCTCACTAAACTCGACGGCACCGCCAAGGGTGGCGTGATCATCGGCATCTGCGACGAGCTCAAAATTCCGGTGCGCTACGTCGGCGTCGGCGAGGCCGTTGGCGATTTGCGCGCGTTCGATCCGAGCGAGTTCGTCAACGCGCTCTTTGAGGCCTAAGCGTAACTATGACCCAGGATGTCACACTGCTCATTGTCGACGACGAGCCCGCCCATGCCGAATCGCTGGCGCGCATTTTCGAAAAAGAGGGCTGGACGTCGCGCGTGGCCCACTCTGGCGCCGTCGCGCTCGAGGAACTTCGCAAAGCGCCGGCGTCCGTGGTGATCACCGATCTCAACATGCCGGGCATGAACGGCGCCGAGCTGTTGCGCGCGATCAAAGCGATTTCGCCGGAGACGGAAGTCGTGCTGATGACCGCGTTCGGTACGGTGGAGACGGCGGTCGCGGCGATGAAAGACGGCGCCTACGACTTCGTCACCAAGCCGCTCAAGCGCCACGCCATCGTGAAAGCGATTCGTCAAGCGCTCGAGAAACACACGCTGGTGGCGGAGAACCGATCGCTTCGCGCACGCCTCGCCGGACTCTCCGCGGGACCGTCGATCGTGGGTCGATCGCCTTCGTTGCGCGCCACGCTGGACACCGTACGGCAAGCGGCGCTCAGCTCGGCCACGGTTCTGCTCGTGGGCGAAACGGGAACCGGAAAAGAGCTCTTCGCACGCGCGTTGCACGATGGAAGTCCGCGCGTGAATGCGCCGTTCGTGGCGGTCAATTGCGCGGCCATTCCCGAGACGATTTTGGAGAGCGAGCTGTTCGGGTACGAACGCGGCGCATTTACCGGCGCGGCGCAGCGCAAAGAGGGCCGCTTCGAACGCGCGCACGGCGGCACGCTCTTTCTCGACGAAGTTGCGGAAATGTCACCCGCGGTGCAGGTCAAGTTGCTGCGCGTTTTGCAGGACGGCGAAATCGAGCGGCTCGGTGGAACGAGTCCCGTTCGTGTCGATGTGCGCATCGTCGCGGCGACCAACAAAGATCTCGCCACGCGCGTGACCGAGGGCGCGTTTCGCGAAGATCTTTTTTATCGGCTCAACGTGATCACCGTGCAGCTTCCGCCGCTGCGCGATCGCCGCGAAGACATTCCGCTGCTCGCCGACCATTTTTTGAAACTCTATACGCAAAAAAATGGCAAGACGCTTTCCGGATTCACGCGCGCCGCCGTCACCGCGATGGAAGGGCACACTTGGCCGGGCAACGTGCGTGAGCTTGAACACGCGGTCGAACGGGCGGTGGTGCTGTCTCGCGGCGCCGAGCTCAACCTCGAAGATCTTCCGCTGGCCGTGCGTGCGGGCGCGGCTGCGCCAAGCTCGAGCGTGGCCGTGGATGGGCGCTCGCTCGTGGTGGCGCTGGGAACTACCCTCGAGGAGATCGAGTTGAGGGTAATTCACGAAACGCTGCGCCGGACCAACGGCGACAAGGACCTCGCCGCGCAAATTCTCGGCATCTCGGTGCGAACGATCTACCGCAAGCTCGCTGGGGAAGATTCCCCACTCCCCTTTGCGGGAGAGGGGTAAGGGGGAGAGGAAATCTAAATGACAGGGCGGCGGTCTCTATCCATCCACCGCTGCCATTTTGGCGCTCCCCCGATCGCCGCCCTTGAATGCAATCCCCTGGATTTCTGTTGCAATTCGGTATCGCTGAGCCGGGCACGTGTCTTGCTCAACACTAACCGCGCAGATGGATCTCTACTTTCGCAAATACTTTTGGACGGCCACCGCGGCCTTTACGCTGGCGGCGGCGTTCCTGTCGGCGCGCATCGTCAACACGCTGCTCGGCGCGGCGATCGTTCCACCGGCGACCTCGCTGCTCGCACCCGCGCATCCGGGCGGTCAGCGCCCGCAGGCGGAGACGCATCCCGATCCCGACCCGCATCGGGTGGCGTCGCTCTTCGGCGTGAAGTTGCCCGAGTCAACGAGCGAACAGGCCGCTGCCGAGCCGGCGCTGAAGGCGAATGATTACAACGCCGAGCCCGTGAAGACCACGCTGCGCGCCGTGTTGATGGGAACGATTGTCGCGACGCCCGATCAATATTCGCTCGCGGTGATTACCAATGACGAAATCAAAGAAACGAAAGTTTACGGCGTTGGAGACAAGCTGATGAACGTAGCCGTGGTGCTCACCGTCGAGCGGCACCGCGTGATCGTGTTCAACGAAAGTGAGCATCACCGGGAATACATTGACGATACACCGGGCACGGGCCAGTCGCTGGCCACCGTGGCGCCACTCAATGTAACCGGTGTTCCGCCGCCCGGTGGTCCTTTGGCTGCCGCGAGTGGCATCAAGGAGACGGCGCCCAACAACTACGCCGTACCGCGCAAAGAGATCGACAACGCCATCGCCAACATGAGCGATCTGGCGACCAAGGCACGCATCGTTCCGTCGTTCAAAAACGGCGTCTCCAACGGCTTCAAGCTTTTCAGCATCATGCCCGATTCGCTCTACGCCAAAATCGGAATTCAGAATGGTGACGTCATTAAAAAAATTAATGGCTACGACATGAATTCGCCGGAAAAAGCGATGGA
>JAHFDP010000012.1 GCA_023248955.1 Deltaproteobacteria bacterium | reverse complement strand
GAGGATTGGCAATGACCGAGGAATTGACCCAGCTGCGGACGCGCCTTGACGCGCTGCGGGGGGGACTTTGACGTCGAGAAAAAGCGCGCGCGAATCGCCTCCATCGAGGTAGAAGCTGGCGCACCGGCGTTTTGGAATGACAACGCCCGGGCGCAGACGCTCCTGAAAGAGAAGTCGGGCTTGGAAGCCACGGTCGGCGATCTCGAGCGCGTGGTGCGGACGCTCGACGATGCGGTGGCCTATGCGGAGCTGGCCGGCGAGGCCGGCGACGCTGCGACGGACGCGGAAGCCGCGCAGGCATTGACCGCGGCGCGCACGGCCATCGAGGCCATGGAATTCGTGCGCATGCTTTCTGCTCCGCAGGATCGCTGCAACGCCATCGTGGAAATCAATGCCGGCGCGGGCGGTACCGAGTCGATGGATTGGGCGCAGATGCTCTGGCGCATGCTGACGCGATTCGCCGAGCGCAAAGGTTGGGAAATCGAACAGGGTGACTTTCAGCCAGGGGAAGAGGCGGGCATCAAGAGCGGTTCCTTTATCGTGCGTGGGGCCTACGCGTATGGGCACCTCAAGCCAGAAATCGGTGTGCACCGCCTGGTGCGCATCAGCCCGTTCGACGCCAACGCGCGCCGCCAGACCTCGTTCGCTTCCGTCTTCGTCTACCCAGAAATCGACGACACCATCAAAGTCGAGATCAATCCCGCGGATGTGCGCGAGGACGTCTATCGCTCGAGCGGCGCCGGCGGGCAGAAGGTCAACAAGACTTCGTCCGCAGTGCGACTAACGCACGTGCCGACAAACATCGTGGTGGCCATGCAGAACGAGCGTAGCCAACACAAGAACCGTGACATGGCCTGGAAGATTTTGCGATCGCGTATTTACGATCACGAGCTGAAAAAGCAGCTGGCCGAGAAGGAAAAAGTCGAAGCGACCAAGCAGAATATTTCGTTCGGATCGCAGATTCGATCGTACGTGTTGGCGCCGTATCGATTGGCGACGGACCTGCGCACCGGTGTGAAAGTGGGCGACGTGGATGCGGTGTTGGATGGTGCGCTGGATCAGTTCATTCAGCCCTATCTGCTCGGTGTGCGGCGCAGCGATCGCGGTGCCGCGGCCGACGAAATCTAGCGACTACGGTTCGGTGGCGGCAGTTGATCCGCGCAGCATCAGCTCGAGGCGTGCAGATGAATTCGAAAATTCATCTGCATCGATTTGTCCGTAACTTTTCTGCAGCGCCAACACCGCGCGGGCACGGGCCGCGAGTGTGGGCGACGGATTTCGTGGATCGCGACGCCGCGGTGAAGGGAGTACGGCGGCGAGTAGCGCCGCTTCAGCGGGATCGAGATCGAGCGCGGACTTGTCGAAATAGATGCGCGCCGCCGCTTCTGCGCCGTAAACGCCGTCGCCCCATTCCACGACGTTCAAATAGATTTCCAACACGCGATCCTTGCCCAGCACTTCCAGCCGCCGCGCCAAGATCGCCTCTTCCCCTTTGCGCCACAGCGAGCGCCGTTCGGAGAGCCAGAGATTTTTCGCTAGTTGTTGGGTCACCGTGGAAGCGCCACGGCCGAGTTTGCCGCGTTCGATCGCACTCGAAAAGGCATGCTCGACTTCGATGAAGTCGATGCCTTCGTGCTCGTAAAAACGCGCGTCTTCGCTGTCGAGCACCGCGTTCACCAGATGCGCCGAAAAACGTGACAACGGCATCCAGGTTTGGAGTCGTCGCGGCTTCTGGTGATGCGCCCGCGCCTCCGCGGCACGTATTTCCATGAGCGCCGTGGTCCGCGGATTTTCGCGCGCGAAGCGATCGGCGGAGGGAATTCGCCGGTAGAGCAGGGCGGCGAGCAAGAACGCGACCGCCAACACGGGGAGGAAAATCCACGCGGCGCGGCGCTGGTGACCTCGCTTCGGCACAAACTTTCCACTCTATGCTACGGTCCGCGGTTTTTGGAGCCGAGCCATGGTCGACGAGCCGAAATCCGCGGGAACTTCCTCCGAAGAAGATCAGATTGCGCTGCGTTTGACGAAGGTGGCCGCGCTTCGCGAACTGCAAATCGAACCGTGGGGGAACGGGTTTTCGGTCACCCATTGCTGCGCCGAAGTGAATCTCGCGCACGATGGCGACGACGCGGAAAAACTGACGGCCGCCGCGAAGAGCTACACCGTGGCCGGGCGCATTGTCGCTCTGCGGTCGATGGGAAAACTCGCGTTCATCGGCGTGCGCGGCGCCACACGGCCGCGCGATCCCGCGCTGACGCCGACCGGCCGGCGCGCCACCGATTTGCAGCTCATGTTGCGCAAGGATGCCTCGGTTGGTTGGGACCTGATCAAGTATCTCGATCTCGGCGATCAGATCGTCGCCACCGGCCGCGCGATTCGTACGCGCACCGGCGAGCTTTCGCTCGAGACGACCGAAATAAAGCTGGCGGCGAAAGCGCTGCGACCGCTCCCGGAAAAGTGGCACGGACTTTCGGAGATGGAGACGCGTTACCGCCGTCGCTACGTTGATCTCATCGCCAATCCCGAAGTGCGTGACACCTTCGTGGCGCGCGCCAAGCTCGTCTCCACGCTGCGCCGCTTTCTCGATGAACGTGGATTTCTCGAGGTGGAAACACCCACGTTGCACACCGCGGAACAGGCGGGCGGTGCAGCAGCGCGGCCCTTCAACACGCACCACAACACGCTCGATCTCGATTTGAAAATGCGCATCGCCACCGAGCTGCATTTGAAGCGCCTCGTGGTCGGTGGCCTCGAGCGCGTTTACGAAGTCGGCCGCATCTGGCGCAACGAAGGCATCGATCGCAGCCACAATCCCGAATTCACCTCCGTCGAATTTTATTGGGCGCACGCCACGTGGCTCGATCTGATCGCGCTAACGGAGGAGCTCCTCGCCGCGCTGGCCCGCGCGGTTCGCGGCTCGGAGAAGATCATCTACCAAGGCCAGGACATCGATCTGACGCCGCCGTATGACAAAGTATCGATGATCGAATACGTCGCCGCGGCGTTAGCGCCCGACCTGCGCGGCGTTTCGGCGCAGCTCGATGCGCTCTCCAATCTGTTGCCCTCCGCGTGGGCGAACTTCGAGCGATTCGCTTCGCGTTACGGCTGGACCGGCGATGTTCGGGAAGCAGAAAAGAAGCTCGCGCACGCTGCCACGCTCGGCGATCGCATCGCTTGGGCCTTCGGAACTTTTTGCGAACCCGCGCTGCCAAAAGATCGCCCCGTCTTCGTCGTCGATTTTCCGCTGGAGACTTCGCCGCTCTCTCGCAAGCGCGACAGCGAACCGCGCTTGGTCGATCGCTTCGAACTTTTTGTCGCCGGCATGGAAGTCGCCAATGCGTTTTCCGAGCTGAACGATCCGCGTGATCAAGAAGCGCGCTTCCGTGCGCAGGTCGACGCCCGCGCGCGTGGCGATCAGGAAGCGATGCCGTTCGACGCCGATTTCATTCGCGCGCTGGAGCACGGCATGCCGCCGACCGCCGGCGAAGGTCTGGGCATCGATCGGTTGGCGATGCTGCTTACCGACTCGGCGTCGATCCGCGACGTGATTCTCTTTCCGCTGCTTCGGCCCGAGGCGAAATGAAGCGCGGCATTCGCGGCTGGTCCGCCGTGGCGTTGGCGCTTCTGCTCCTGGCGCTTGCAGCGGGTTTGCCGATCTTGCTGCGGCTCTTCTTGATCGGTCGTGGCGCAAGTCCAGATGTCTCGGGCAACACTGCTAAAGCGCTTTTCGTCATGCTTGCAGCGGCCGCCGGTTTTCTGGTTTCGCTGGCCGCGGGCGGCCGTGCGCTCGGTCCGTTACTCGTCGCGGCGCTGGGTGTTTTCGGAATTGCCTTCGCTGCACTGTGGCGCGATCCGCCGATGTCCTTTTCGTATGTCTATATGCTCGCGCCGCCAAGTGAGCTCGCGCTCTACGCCGCGCTGGCAGCAGCCATTGCGCTGCTCGTCGGCTGGATGGGCTCCACGGTGGCGCAACTTCTCGGCGCTGGCGGCCGCTTCGACGCCAGCATGTCGTTCGAATACGGCATCGCGCGCACGCACGTGCGGCTCAACAAACGAACCGCGATCATCATCGCACTGCTAGGCATCGTTCCACCCGCGCTGCTCGTGCTCGCTGGAACATTCGCGCGTCCGGAAGTGCTCGTGCTGTTCGTCGTCATTCCCGCCGTTATTCTTGTGGTCCGTCTCGTGCGATCGCGTCGGGCAGTGCGGCACAAGAAGCGAATTCCGCCAACCGCGGTGATGACCATCATCTCCATCGGCGGCGTGGCGGTTGGTGTCTGCGCGCTGACGGTTGTCCTCTCGGTGATGAGTGGATTCGAGCTCGACCTCAAACGTAAAATTCTCGGCACCAACGCACACGCGGTGGTGATGAAGTACGCCGGCGACTTTTCGGAGTGGCCCACCACGCTCAAAAAAGTTTCCGCTGTGCCAGGTGTGGTCGGCGAGACGCCGTTCATCTTGAACGAAGTGATGCTGGCCTCGGAGCAGAACCTGGCAGGTTCTGTCGTGAGTGGCATCGATCCAGCGACCGTCGGGACGGTGACCGATCTGCCGCGCAACATCGAAGTCGGAAAACTAGATGACCTCAACCACTGCGAAAACGTCGGCGTAGAGAAGGAAGCGGCGCCGCGCAAACCGGAACAGGACATCGAGAAGGAGGAGTTTCTCCTGGAGACGAAAGACTTTTCGGCGCGCCGCCGCAAAGCGGGCGACAGTCCACCGACGGTTGCCAACCTGCCGTGTATCGTCATCGGCCGCGAGATGGCGCGCAGTCTCAAAGTGTGGGTCGGCGACGCGGTCAACGTCATTACGCCGCTCGGCGGCGATCTCGGTCCCACCGGCCCGGTCCCGCGCAGCAAGACTTTCCGCGTGGCCGCGATCTTTTTTTCCGGCATGTACGAGTACGATTCGAAGTTCGCGTACATCACGCTCACCGAAGCGCAGAAGTTTTTTCGCATGGGCAGCTCGGTCACTGGCCTCGAGCTGAAAGTCGCCGACATCGATGCCGCCAAAGCCACCGCGCGACGCGTGCTCGCCGCGCTCGAGGGATTTCCCTACCGCACCAAAGACTGGAGCGAGATGAACCGCAGCCTCTTCTCGGCGCTGAAGATCGAGAAGCTCACCATGGCCATCATCCTCACGTTCATCGTGCTCGTGGCTTCGTTCAACATCGTCTCCACGCTGATTCTGCTGGTGATCGAGAAACGCAAAGAGATCGCCATTCTCAAATCGATGGGAACGCGCGATTCCAGCATCATGAAAATTTTCGTGATCGAAGGCCTCATCATCGGCGGCGTCGGCGCGGCGATGGGACTTCTGCTCGGTTACGGCTCGTGCAAATTCATCGAACGTTACGGGCTGCGCCTGGACCCCGAGGTCTACTATCTCTCGAGTCTGCCGGTGCGCATCGACGGCGCGCAGCTCGCGTTGGTCGTTTTGATCGCGGTGGTGCTCAGCTATTTGGCCACGCTCTATCCGGCACTCAAGGCCGCGCGCTTGCCGCCGGTCGAGGGGCTCAGCAATGAGTGAAGCGTTGCTGGAAGTGCACGGCCTGCACAAAAGTTATTTCCTTGGCGAAAAAGAGATTCACGTGCTGCGCGGCGCCACGTTCGCTCTGCGCGCCGGTGAGATGTGCTCGCTGGTCGGTCCTTCCGGCGTGGGCAAAAGCACGTTTCTGCACGTGGTGGGGACGCTCGACGCACCGAGCGCCGGTGAAGTGCGCTTCTTTGGCAGCGATATTTTCAGTATCGGCGAGAGCGAGCTGGCGGATTTTCGCAACCGCACCATTGGATTCGTCTTTCAATTTCACTACCTGCTCCCCGAATTCAGCGCGCTCGAAAACGTGATGATGCCCGCGCTGGTGCAGCGCATGAAACGCGGCGAAGCCAGCGCGCGCGCGGAGGAGCTGCTGGTGGCCGTCGGACTTGCTGATCGGATGTTGCACCGACCGGGTGAGCTCTCCGGCGGCGAGCAACAGCGCGTGGCGCTGGCGCGTGCGTTGGTGCTGCGTCCGCGGTTACTGTTGGCCGACGAGCCGACCGGAAATCTCGACGAAGCAACGGGTGAGGGCATCCATCAATTGCTGTCCACGATGAACGAAAAACTCGGCATCGCCGCGATCGTGGTCACCCACAATGAACGCCTCGCCAATCGCCTCCCGCGCCGCTTGCGGCTGGCCGACGGGCAGATCCTCGAGTGATTCGTTCGTTATCCCCGTGGCAGCTCGTCATCCCCGGGCTTGACCCGGGGATCCACGTGGATGGCCGGGTCAAGCCC
Source organism: Deltaproteobacteria bacterium (assembly GCA_023248955.1). GTDB lineage: Bacteria > Myxococcota > Myxococcia > Myxococcales > JAHFDP01 > JAHFDP01. The sequence continues at coordinate 62,781 of JAHFDP010000012.1, read as the reverse complement.
GGCCATGACAGACTGAATGATTACTCAATCGTTTGCCGTTGTAGTACCGCCCTCTTCGAGCTAGTTTCGGCGCCTTTTCTTATGCGCGCTATCCTCCCCCTCGCGGCACTTCTCGTCAGCGGATTGGCTTTCGCCGAGACGTCGAGCCTTTCACCGGGCGTCTTGCCGTCACCGACGGACCTGCGCGCGGCGACGCCCGAGGAATCGCCGTCGGCTCCGAAGGTTCTCGCCATCACTATTCAGGGAAATCGCCGCGTGGAAACCGAAGCGGTGAAGGCGCAAATCGGCACGCAGGTAGGCCAGCCGCTCGACACCAAACAACTCCAATTGGACGTACGCGCGCTCTGGAAAATGGGTTTCTTTTCGGATGTGCAGATCGACCAAGAGACTGAATCCGAGGGTGTTCGATTGGTGATCGTGCTGACGGAAAAACCGTCCGTGCGCGAAGTTCGCATCGAGGGCAACGACGAACTCTCGAAAGAAGATCTCAAGGACGAATTCGAGGTCAAAGCATTCCAGATTTTCAACGAAGAGTCGGCGCGCAAAACCGCGGCGAAGATTCAGGCCAAATATGTCGACAAGGGCTTCTACTTGGCCGACGTGACGTTCCGCGCGGATCCGAAGGCGGACAACCAGGTCGAGGTGGTGTTCGTCGTCAACGAACACGCCAAGGTGATGGTCAAAGAGATTCGTTTCCTCGGCGCGCAGGCCGTGTCGCCGGCGGATCTTAAGGCCGTGATGCAGACGCAGGAGGGCAGCTTCCTGTCGTTTCTCACCTCCGCTGGCAACTACCGCGAAGAGATTTTTCAGCGCGACCTGATGGTGATTCAGGGCGTCTACTACGATCGCGGCTACATCAACATTCACGTCGGTAAGCCAGTGCTGTCGATGTCGCCCGACAAGCGATTGCTTTTCATCACCATTCCGCTCGAGGAGGGCGAGCCGTTCGATCTCGGGAAAATCGATTTTGCTGGTGATCTTTCGCGTCCGAAAGAGGAACTCTTCGCGCTGCTGCAAACGCGCGGTAACGATCGCTTCTCGCGCACGAAACTTCAGCACGATCTCCAGATGCTCGGCGATCTTTACAAAGACGAGGGCTACGCTTACGTCAACGTTTCGCCCGAGACGGCGCTGCATCCGGCCGAGCGCAAACTCGACCTCGTGTTCGACATTCAGCGCGGCGCCAAAGTCACCATCGAAAAAATCGAATTCGCCGGAAACGATCGTACACGCGACAAAGTGTTGCGTCGCGAAATGCGCGTGTACGAGGGCGAGCTCTATTCCGGCACCGGTATCAACTTGTCCAAGCAGCGCGTGACCGCGCTCGGCTATTTTGAATCGGTCGACATCGAGCAAAAGCGCGGCACCACCGACGACAAGATGACGCTCGTCGTGACGGTCAAAGAAAAACCGACTGGCACGTTCCAAGTCGGATTTGGGTTTTCCAATGTCGAGCAGTTCATCGGCACCGCGCAAATTGCGCAGGACAACCTCTTCGGTTGGGGCATCACCGGCAGTTTCAACTTGCAGATTTCGTCGCTGCGGCAGCTCTTCCAGGTGTCGTTCCTCGAGCCCTATTTCCTCGACACCAAGTGGACGCTCTCGGTCGACGCTTACCGTACCGAACTTTTTTATCCCGGCTTCACGCGCGGCGCGAAAGGCGGGACGCTCACCTTCGGTTACGAGCTCTTCGAAGATTTCCGCGTCTTTGGCGCCTATACCCTGGAGACGGTGCAGGTCACGCCGACCATCGGCACCAGCCCCATCTTGGCGGACTTTTTCGCTTCTGGAATTACCTCGTCGGTCCGCTTCTCGTTCAACTGGGACAAGCGCGACAACCGTCTCTTCCCGACGCGCGGGCACGTGGAGAGCGCGTCGGCCGAATACGCCACGCCCTTCACGCTCAGCCAAAATCTCTTCTCGCGCTACAAGCTGGTCGAGCGGCGCTACTTTCCGTTGCCGCTCGGGATGGTGTTCAAGCTCAACGGCACCTTGAGCTACCTCGTCTCCACCGATCCGAATCGGCCGACGATTCCCATCAGCGAGCGCTTCTTCCAAGGTGGCGTGAACTCGCTGCGTGGCTACAATTTGTTGACGGTGGCTCCCTCCGTGCGCGTTGGCGCGCAGCTCGATCCCAACTCGGCGCTGGTCGATTTTCCGATTGGCGGAAATAAGGAACTGCTCTTCCAATTCGAAGTGGAATTTCCGATTGCGGCGCAGCTGGGGATTCGCGGCGTCGCCTTCTATGACATGGGCAACGCCTACGCGGAGAACGAAAACTTTCTTTACTTGGGCAGTCAGAAGCCCGGCTACATTTTTGGCATGTTGCACGACTTCGGGTTCGGTCTGCGCTGGTTCTCGCCGGTCGGGCCGTTGCGCTTCGAGTGGGGCATTCCGTTCCTGACGCGCCGGCCGCAGGACGAGGCCTACGTGTTTCAATTCACGATCGGCAACTCTTTCTAAAACGATCGGGTGTAATACAAATGAATACTTTGCAATACGGACCCACGTTCGCCGAGATGGCGGATCCCACGCGCTTGTCCGCGGCGCTTCGCGATCGTGCGATCGCCGCCCGGCGTTCGCCGCTTTCGGTCGATAATCTTTTCAATATAAATTGGCGCGGGCCCAGCGGCGACGTGGACGCGCTGGTCTTGCCGCGCGCGCTGACCGGCGTGTCCGCCAACGTCATCGTGCTCTCTGGCCGCCACTTTCCCACTGGCGCGCACAAAGTCGGCCCCGGTTATTCGGTGCTGATGGAGAAGCAACTCGCCGGTGAAGTGCGCCCGGGCGATCACACGCTCGTTTTTCCTTCGACGGGAAACTACGGCATCGGCGGCGCGTGGGTCGGACCCCGCCTGGGATATCGATCGCTCGTGGTGCTGCCCGAAGAGATGAGCGCCGAGCGCTTCGAAAAAATCGCCGCCTACGGTGGACAGGTGGTGAAGACGCCTGGCTCCGAATCGAACGTCAAGGAGATCTTCGACAAAGTGCGAGAGCTGCGCGGCGATCCGAAGAACCGCGTGCTCGAGCAGTTTTCGGAATTCGGCAACTACCGTTTTCACTACGCGGTGACCGGAGTGGCCGTGGCGCAAGCGGCGCGTGGTGTCGGCAATGGTCGCGTGGCGGCGTTCGTGAGCGCGATGGGATCAGCGGGAACGATTGCCGCCGGCGATCGCGTGAAGCAACTCTTTCCCGAGGCGGCCACGGTCGCCTTGGAACCGATGCAGTGCCCGACGCTTTACAACTGCGGCTACGGCGCGCACGCCATCGAGGGCATCGGCGACAAACACGTGACCTGGATTCACAATGTGATGGCCACCGACTGGCTCTTTTGTATCGACGATGCGGACACGCTGCGTGGCTTGCAGCTTTTCCAAGAGGGCACCGAAGCACTCGTCGACGCCGGCGTTCCCGAATCGACCGCGCGCGCGCTGCCGGGCGTGTTCGGGATGAGCGGCATCTGCAATGTGATCGGCGCCATCAAGACCGCGCATCGTCTCGGCCTGCACGAAGGCGACAACGTGGTCACGGTGGCCACCGATGGATTCGATCGCTACCCGAGCGTGCTGGCGCGGCTGACCGAGCGCGAAGGCAAGCAGACGCGCGACGTGGCGCTGCGCCGCTTGGAGATTTTCCACCGCGCGCGGCCCGACAAACATCTCGAAGGCACGCGCGATGTTCGGCGACGGTGGCACAACCAGAAGTACTTTACGTGGGTGGAGCAGCAGGGGCGGAGTGTGCGCGAGCTCGATGCGCAGATCGAGCTCGCGTATTGGCTGGCGGAGCAGGCGAAGGTCGCCGAGATCGATCGCGCGATTTTGGAGCGACGGTCATGAACGAACGTTACGAAGCCAGCGCCGTCGAACCAAAATGGCAGACCCACTGGAAGTCCTGCGGCCTCTTCCACGCCGGCGCGCGCGCGGACGCCAAAAAACTCTACGTGCTCGAAATGCTCCCGTACCCCTCGGGCGAAATGCACATGGGCCACGTGCGCTGCTACACGCTGGGCGATGTCCTCGCGCGCTACGGCCGCATGCGCGGCTTCGACGTGTTGCACCCGATGGGCTGGGACTCCTTCGGACTTCCCGCGGAAAACGCCGCCATCAAAGACGGTCGCCATCCGAGCGAGCGGACGCCGGCCAACATCGAGAGCTTCAAAAAAGATTGCGTCGCGCTCGGCTTCTCCTACGACTGGACGCGCGAAATCGCGACCTACAAGCCCGAGTACTACCGCTGGAACCAGTGGTTCTTCGTCAAGATGCTGGAGAAAGATCTCGTCTACCGGCGCCGCGCGAAAGTGAATTGGTGCCCGAGCTGCAACACGGTGTTGGCCAACGAGCAGGTGGAAGACGGCGCCTGCTGGCGTTGCGGATCGCGCGTGGAAGAGCGCGAAATTCCGGAGTGGGCCTTTCGTATTACAAAGTATTCGGATGCATTACTTGGTGGATTGTCCGACTTGCAGTGGCCCGAGCGCGTGGTCAGCATGCAAAAGAATTGGCTGGGCCGCTCGGAGGGCGCGTTTCTCGATTTTGCCGTGGTCGGCAGCGCGGAGAAAATTCGTGTCTTCACCACGCGCGCGGACACCCTTTTCGGTGCGACCTACGTGGTCTTGGCACCGGATCATCCGCTGGCGCTAAAGCTGGCCACGTCGGCGCAACATGCGGCGGTGCGTGCGTTTCAAACAAAAGTAGCGGCCTCGAATCGCGAAGATCGTCTGGCGGGGCGGCTCGAGAAGGAAGGCGTCTTTACGGGCGCGCAGGCGGTGAATCCGCTGGCCGGCGAATCGGTTCCGGTTTGGCTCGCGAACTTCGTGCTGAGCGGTTACGGGACGGGCGCGGTGATGAGTGTCCCCGCGCACGACCAGCGCGACTTTGAATTTGCGAAAAAGTATGACTTGACAATTAGTCAAGTCGTTGATTCGGGGGCTGGCGCCTGGAAGGGCGACGCTGCTTTCACCGATGACGGTGTGCTCGTGAATTCCGGCGCCTTCACGGGGAAGTCTTCGGCCGAAGCGCGTGTGGCCATCACCGCGGAAGCGGCGCGCCGCGGTCTTGGCGAAACCGCCGTCACATGGCATCTGCGCGACTGGGGCTTTTCGCGCCAACGTTACTGGGGCACGCCGATTCCGATCGTCTACTGCGAACGCTGCGATCCCGAGCGTCGCGGCATTCCGGTTCCCGAGGACAAGTTGCCCGTCGAGTTGCCGCACATCGATGTGCGCGAGGTCCTGACCGGGAAGGGCGAACCGCCGCTGGCCAAAGTGAAAGCGTGGATGGCCACGACGTGTCCAAAGTGCGGCGGTCCCGCCACGCGCGAGCCGGAGACGATGGATACCTTCATCGACTCCTCTTGGTACTTCGCGCGTTACCTCTCGCCGCACGAGGCCACGCGGCCCTTCGCGCGCGCCGATGCCGATCGCTATCTGCCCATCGATGTGTACATCGGCGGCCCGGAGCACGCGGTCCTGCATCTGCTCTACTTTCGTTTTTGGACGAAGGTGATGGCCGACCTCGGGCTCTGTTCCGAGCGCGAACCCGCGCGGCGCCTGGTCACGCAGGGCATCGTCAAGGGCCGCGATGGCGAGAAGATGTCCAAGTCGAAGGGGAACGTGGTCAGCCCGCGCGAGATCATCGCGCGACATGGCGCGGACGTGGCGCGGCTTTTTATTCTCTTCGCGGGGCCGCCCGAGAAGGACATGGATTGGTCCGACGAACAGATCGAAGGACAGGCCCGGTTTCTTCAGCGCGTGTGGCGGCTGGTGCGCGCGCAAGTCGAAGGTGGCGCGCCGCCTGACGCGATCCCCGCTAAGGCCGACGAATTTCGTCGCGAAGCGCATCGCGCGTTGAAGCGCGTTTCTTCTGGTCTCGAGTCGTTGGGCTTCAACACAGCGATTGCCGCGGTGATGGAGCTCGTCAACGCACTTTACAAAATGTCACCTGCGGACGATGCCGCCCGCGTTGCACGGCAAGAGGCGTTGGAGCTCCTCGCCGTGATGCTGTCGCCGTTTGCGCCGCACTTTTGCGCGGAAGCGTGGCAGCAACTGGGCCGCACCGAAGAACTGGCGACGTTTGCCTGGCCTGCGGTTGATCCCGCGTTGGTGGCCGACGAGACGATCACCTACGCCGTGCAGGTGAACGGCAAAGTCCGTGGGCAAGCCAACGTTCCCGCTGGAGCGGCGGAAGCGGAAGTTCGCGCCGCTGCGGAACAGGCAGTGGCTGCGCACCTCACCGGAAAACCCGTGAAGAAATTCATCTTCGTGCCGAAGCGGCTGGTGAGTTTTGTTGTGTAATACAATAAGATTCGTTGGTCTTACAGCCCTAACCGCGTGTGGCTACGGTTTTTCCGCGGGCGGCGGTCGGCTCCCGGGCGAGGCCAGCGCGCTAGCGGTTCCAATATTCGAGAACGCCACCAGTGAAGCACAACTCGGTGCCCTCTTCACTGGCGCGCTGCGCGAAGCCTTGGTGGGCCGCGGCCGACTCGCCGCCGACGATGGCCACGCCCCGCGCGTCTTCGGAACGGTATTCAGTGTCAGCGGCGGTGGCTCCGCGCTCGGTGCTGGAACACGCGTCGGCGCATTCGTGGTTACAGCGCGCATCAAAGTGCGCGTTGAGCAGGAGGGTAGGGTGCTCTTCGCCGACGACGTTACCGGCAGCGAAGACTACCTCCCGGGCGTCGATATCTTGGGAAGCGAAGCATCGCGCCGCGCGGCCTTGCAACGCCTGGCGCGGAGCCTGATGGAACGTGCGCTGGAACGAATGCAGCGCTAACGAGAACAGCGTTACGCGGTCTTGCGAACCGTCTTCGTGAGCCGCGCCACGTGGCGCGAAGCATTGCGCGAGTGAATCACGCCCTTGGCCGCCGCTTTGTCGAGCAGCCGCGTGGCCTGCTTGAGCGCCGTCTCCGCCGCCGCCGTGTCCTTCTTGGTCACCGCTTCCCGCACCGCGCGAATCTGCGTGCGCAGCGTGGAGAGGACACTCTGGTTGCGCGCCCGGTGCTTCTGGGCCTGACGGTTGGCTTTCTCAGCAGACTTGGTGTTCGCCACGCGAGGGTGCTCCTTCCGAGGGAAACCGTGGCTGGTAGCAAGCCGCGGCGCCTGGTGTCAAGCAAGGCGGCGCTCATTCTGCGGCTTTCGCTTCGTCCCACAAGGCGTCCATCTCGGCCAGCGTTGACTCTCGTGGTGACTTGCCGCGCGCCTTCAACTCACGCTCGATGTGTCCGAAGCGCCGCTCGAATTTCGCCGTGGCCGCTCGCAGCGCATCCTCGGGATGCACTTTCAAAAACCGCGCGACGTTGGACAGCGCGAACAGCGCATCACCAAGCTCGTCTTCCATTTGCGCGCGATCTCCTGTGGCAATCGCCGCGTCCAGCTCGTCCAACTCCTCGGTGACTTTCGCGCGTGCCCCCGACAGATCCGGCCAATCGAATCCAACTGCGGCGGCTTTTTCGGTCAGCCGTTCGGCGCGAATCAACGCCGGCAGCGCCTTGGGCACGCCTTCCAGGACGCTCTTGCGCTCGGTCTTTTCTTTGGCCTTGATTTGCTCCCAATTGCGAATCACTTCCGCCGATCCAGACACGGTGCGTTTCTCCCCTGCTGCATCGGGGAAGACATGCGGATGGCGCCGCTCGAGCTTGTCGGAGATTCCGTTGGCAACATCCGCAAAGGCCCACCAGCCCTGCTCGCGCGCGATTCGGCTCTGAAACACGATCTGGAAAAGTAAGTCGCCGAGCTCTTCGCGGTGGTGCGCGGGATCGGCCGCATCGATGGCCTCGAGAACTTCGTGCGCCTCTTCCAGCAGATACGGTCGCAGCGATTTTAGATCCTGCTCCCGGTCCCACGGGCATCCGCCGGGATCGCGAAGTTTGTCCATCAACGTCAGAAGGCGGGCGAGCGCGCGCGCGGCATCTTCATGCGTGGTCATCGAATCGTTTTAGCAGCATTAAGGTAATCGTATCCGTTCAGTCCGGCCCATCAGTCGTCATGGCCGGCCGAAGAGCCGGCCATCCACGCGCATCGAAATCCTCGTGGATGGCCGGGTCAAGCCCGGCCATGACGGACTGAACGGTTACAGGTAATCTTTTACGCTCGCGGGAAGGGCGAGTAGACTTCAGCCACGAATGGTTGCCGTTCTCGCGCTTCTTCTCGCGGTCGCTGACGCCGGCGTTGCCGCGCCGGCCTCCGCAATCGCACCGACACTAGCCGACGGCGGTGTCGGCGCGGCACCCGTTCCCGAGGCATCGCCGAAAGGAGCGGCTCCCGCACCCGCGCCAACACCGCCCTCTGCTCTCGCCAAACCCTTCTTTTTCCCGACCGGTGGCTACGCCGCGATTTTGGACCACTGGTCAAAACGCCGCGAGCTGCTTCGCGATCGCGATGTGCGGCGCCTCGAGGAAGAGGAGCGGCAAGTCGCGCAGCTCAAGGACGATCTCGGATTCGACAACCTGATCGCGATCGCCACCACGCTGGTGCGCGAAGCCGATGGTGCGCGCGCAGCGGGCGCCAATGTTGAAGCGATGCGCCGTTGCAAGCTCGCCCAAGACCTCGCGCCCTCGTTGCCAGCCACCGCCTGGTGCGAAGCGCGTGTGCTCGGCGTCCGCCATTTCTCCTCGGCGGCGTCGGCTTGCTGGCGCGCGCTTCAACGCACCTGGGCTGATCCGCGCGAGCGTCGATATGCCGCGGGCATGGCCTTGGAGCTTTTCGGCCTCGCCGTTTTCGCCGTGTGCATTCTCTTCCTCACGCTGCTCATTGTGCGGCCGCTTGGGCTTTTGCGTCACGATGCGCACCATCTGTTTCCGCGCGGATCTTCCGAGGTGCAGACCTCGATTCTGGTGCTGCTTCTCCTGGCGTTGCCCTTTCTCTTTTCGGTGGGGCCCTTGCCGGTGCTCTGCGTGATGCTGCTGGCGGGAATTCTCTACACCACGCGAACGGAAGCGGGCCTGGCCGCCGCGGCCTTGGTTCTTTTGGCCTTGTCGCCCAAAGTGCTCGCCATGTCGGCGCGTTGGTCGGCTTCGGGTGGAGCCGCGGCCGAGGTATACCAGGTGGAGCGGGGCGAAGTGACCCGCGCCGCGCTGGCAAGTCTGCAGAAACGCGTGGACCAGAACTCGGCCCCGTTCGCCGCGACATTCGCTCTGGCGCGTGCCTACAAACGCGTCGGTGAGCTGACGCAAGCCGCCGCGCTTTACAAGGCCGCGCTCGAGCAGCGGCCCACCAGCGCCGAGGCGCACAACAACTACGGCAACGTGTTCTTTTTTCTGGGCGACGCCAAAGCCGCCGACGATCACTTCGCACAGGCGCAGACGATTGATAGCAAATTGCTAGCACCGCGCTTCAACCACGGAACGCTCCTGGCGCGCGGCGGCATGAAGACCGCGGACGCCAGTAATGTCGAGCTCGAAGCGGTGAAAAAAAACGATCCCGCGCTCTTCGACAAGCACCGTGATGCCAGCACCCCGAGCGGCGCGGCAGCCAATCGCTACCTCGCGGATGCGCCGCTTCCGATCGGCGAATGGTCGGAGATCCTGGCAACCGACGACCCGTCCCAGGCGCTGGAGATCGAGCTCGCCACCAAGCTCGCGGGCGTTTTTTCAGCGCCGCTTTCGTGGGCCATTGCGTTGGGTGTTGCGCTTGCGGCGCTCGGTTTGCGGGCGTTCCAAAACCGCCTTTTCCCGAGCACGCGCTGCGAACGGTGCGGACGGCCGGTCTGTCCACGCTGCGAGCCCGAGCTGGGAACGGGTGGCGGACAATGTTGGCAGTGCGTGAATCTCTTCGTGCGCAAAGGCGCGATGGATCCGGTGCAGCGTGCGCGCAAAGAAGCCAGCGTCCAGCGGTTTCGTCGCCAACGTGCGCTGGTCATTTCTTGCGCGGCGTTGATCACGGGCGCTGGTCATCTGCTCGCCGGCTATCCGCTACGCGGACTCGTTTTCATGCTCACCGCCGCGCTCCTGGTGGCGCATGCGCTCGCCAGCAGCGGCGTGGTCGCATGGCCGCTGATTCCGCGGCTGAGCGGCGCTGGATACGATGGATCGGTCTTGCTTCTCGCGATCGTTTTCGGACTTTCCATTCTTGATCTTTTTCTGATCGAGCGAAAGAACGGGTGAGGTCGCCGTGGCTCTAAAAGGCACGCTCAAGGACTTCGGCATCGGCGATATTTTTCAGCTGATCGCCCAGCAGAAAAAAACCGGCGTGTTGCACCTCAAGTCTAAGGACGAAGAGGTCGAAGTCTTTTTCGTCGAGGGTGACATCGTGCGTGGGGCGTCCCCTCGCGCCAACCCCAATGAGCTTTTGGGCAACACGCTGATTCGCGCGGGCCTGATGGCGCCGGAGGCGGTGGAGACCGCGCTGGCGCGGCAACGCATCACCATGCAGCGGCTCGGCGATCTGCTCGTCGAAGCAGGGCAGCTCTCGCAAGAGCATCTGCGCGAGATGACGCTCCTTCAGACCACCGAAATTCTCTACCGCCTCTTCACCTGGGGCGCGGGCACTTACGCGTTCGAGCCGCGCGAGATCGCGCCCGATCAGTGCGCGGTCGAACCGCTTCGCGCCGAGGCCATCCTGATGGAAGGCTTCCGGATGGTTGACGAGTGGCCGATGGTGAAGAAGCGAATCACCGGGCCTACGCTCACCTTCGAGCGCGTGATGGCACTTCCGCCGGAAACGCCCGTGGTGGAGAAGCCGCCGGCCGATGACTTCGATTTCAACCTCGGTGAATCGCCGGCGCCGAAAGAGAAGGTGACCACAATTGGTCATCATGAGCGCACCGTGTACCAGCTGGCCGAACGCGGGGTTCCCGTCTCGCGTCTGGTGGAGCTGTCGCGGCTCGGCGAATTCGAGACTTGCAAAGCGCTCTTCAACTTGCTCGAGATGGGCATTCTCAAACGCGCGGAGCTCTCGCGGCGGCAAGCGGTGCTTGGGCCGCGTGACACGGTCAGCGTCGGTTTTTTTGCCGATGCGCGAACATGGGCCGGCGGAATTCTCTCGTCCGCGCTGCTTGCGGCAATCGCCGTGCTGGCGGGCGTGGGTGCTGGGCGCTGGGCGGTGAACCTGACCGGCCGCGACAATCCCTTCGAGCTCGAGGGCGAGCCTGTCAACGAACACGCCGCGGAGCGATTGCTGATGCCCGCGCAACTCGATCGACTCAAATCCGCGCTGGAGATTTACGCGCTCGAGCGTGGCGAATATCCGGAATCGTTGTCCCGCCTGCTCGAAGCGAATCTCGCGGCGCCGGCGGACTTGCGCTACCCGTGGCACGACCCTTACGTCTATCGCCGCACCGAATCTGGTTTTCAAATTCTGCCGCCGCTCGAGTAGCCGAGGAACGCACGTGGCCGATCAGCCTGAGTCCCGCCCCTTCGACCTCGTCACGCTCGAGAAATTTCGCGCCATCGCTGGCGGTCAAAACGAACACTTCAAATTGATCACGCGGCGCACGGGCGTGCAGCTCGGCGGGCGCGGCGCCACGGTGATTCTCTCGGGACAACCGGCGCAGATGCGCTTCGTGGAAACGCTGCTGGCGCAGCTCGCCGATCTGGTGGCGACCGGGTACCAGCTCTATCCCGAGGACATCGATCAGGCGATGCGTCTGCTGTCGGCCGACGCCTCCACGAAGTTGCGCGACTATTTTCTCGACACGGTGATCGTGTCGGCGTCGCATCGTCACATCGCGCCCAAGAGTCCGGCGCAGAAAAAATACATTGAAGCGATTCGAAATCAAGACATCGTTTTCGGCGTCGGCCCAGCGGGAACGGGAAAGACCTACCTCGCCATGGGCATGGCGGTGGCCGCGCTCATGGAGCGCAAGGTCAAGCGCATCGTGCTCTGCCGGCCCGCGGTCGAGGCGGGAGAGAAGCTCGGCTTTCTGCCGGGCGACATCGCCGAGAAGGTGAATCCCTACCTGCGGCCGCTCTACGACGCGCTCCACGACATGATGGATTTCGAGCGTGCGCGGCAACTGGTCGAACGCGGAACCGTGGAGGTCGCACCGCTGGCCTTCATGCGCGGCCGCACGTTGAACGACGCGTTCGTCATTCTTGACGAAGCGCAAAACGCCACCGGCGATCAGATGAAGATGTTCCTGACGCGGCTGGGCTACAGCAGCAAGGCCGTGGTCACTGGCGACATCACGCAGACCGATTTGCCAGCGGGAAGGACGAGCGGCCTGGCCGATGCGCAGCGGATTTTGGCGGGAATCGACGGGATATCATTTTGTCAATTCAGCGATCTGGATGTGGTGCGCCATCCGCTCGTGCAGGAGGTGATTCGCGCCTACCAGCGGGCGACAAGGGTGCCGTAGCTTCTTCGAAGCTCAGCCCAATGAAGAGCGTCACGAACTTCTCCATCGATATTTCGAATAGATTGACCGGGTCCTTCGATCCATCCGCGCGTTCTCGATCGCCGTACGGATCGCGGAGCAGCAGGTATTTTTTCTCGCCGCGCGCGTAGGCGCCGAGCACGCTGAAAGCGTGAAAGGGTCGAAACGGAAAATCGATCACCGCCATGTTTGGCGACAAGACACCTTCGTGTTGCGCGGAGTCTTGTCGCTGTTTAGCCTCGCGCGCACTGGTGCTCGAGGTGGCCACGACCAGGCGTCGGTCGGCCAGCGCGCGTGCGATGATCGCAAAGAGATTTGAAACCTCGTTCAACCTCGGCTTGAAAAGAACTGTCGCCGTTGGACCGCCGCGCAGCGATTCCATCGCCATCGCAGGATCGCCGCCGTCGAGCCTGTCCCATCCGTGCTTTCCAAAAGTGGTCCAGTTGGCGGCGTTGCCGTTGGTCTTGTCGTTCCACCGCACGTACGCCTTCTCCAACGCCGCCACCCAGAGTTTGCCGGTCTCCGCCTTCGCGAAGAGAGGTTCTCCATTGTTGTCGAGCGGCAGCTTCGCGGTGATGGGAACCCGATCTGCGCGGTACTTGTCGGCGCCAGTTTTCCGATAAAAAATCGCTTGCACGCGCCCCTGTTTGTCGAGCGCGAGCGTTCCGTCGGCGTGACGCGCAAACTGTGCCTTAAGCCGCTCGGGATCACCATGTGCGAGCGAGCTCAGCGCTGCCAGGAAAAAGCAGTCGAGCGCTTCACCTTGCCGAACGTCGTCCCAATGCGGCCCACTCTTTCCGAAAAGCGTTGTTTCATTGAACCGTCGAAGCCCCTCGAGCGCCCGGTATTTTGGCTCGCGCGTAACGAGGTCTTCATGCAACAGCAGCCGCGGCTCGCCGGACTTGTGCAGTGTCCTTACGCTTCCGGCGCTCGCTGGCGACGCTGCCACCACGAGCGCGATCGTGACGCGGAGGAGATTTCGCATCGTCGAGCACTCCTCGCCTACCTTCGCGGCCGTTACAACCAACCGCGTCGCCGACTGTCGCGCTATAAACCCTCCGGCCGTTCAATGCGTGTCACCCTCTACACCAAGCCGGGTTGCCATCTCTGCGACGTCGCGCACGGGGTGCTCGTGGCCGCGCAGACGCGCCACGCCTTCGATCTCACCGAGGTGGACATCGAGCGTGATCCCGCAGTATTCGAACGCTTCCAGTACGACATCCCGGTGGTGGAAATCGACGGGCGTCGGGCATTCAAGCATCGGATCGATCCCGCCGTGCTGGAACGGCGGCTTTCCCGGCAGGGGGACATGGAAGCCGCTCCGACCAAAAAATACTACTCCGGTCTCCCCGACGATCCGCGAATGTGGGTCGTGCCGCGGTGGATGAAAGCGGCGTTCGCAGCGCTGGCGCTCGGGGGAATGGCCGCGGTGGTCGGTGCCAACCTCTGGCGCGAATTTGGCGGCGTGGCCGAGCGGGCCCGGCTGGCGCTCGATGGCGATCTGATCGATCCGCCAACCGAGGCACTGGCTTTCACGCTTCCGGTCCGCGGCGGCGGCGTGCGCACGCTCGCTGATTATCGTGGCAAGGTCGTCTTCGTGAACTTCTGGGCCACCTGGTGTCCGCCCTGCCGCGACGAGATGCCGAGCTTCTCCGCGCTCTCGCGCGCTCTCGACCCGGCCACCTTCGCGCTCGCCGCGGTCAGCGTCGACGAGGGCTGGCCGGCGATCGACGGCTTTTTCTCCGGCGCAAAACTTTCCTACGACGTGCTGCTCGACCCCACGCGCCATCTGGCTGCGCGCTATGGCACCAACAAATTTCCCGAAACCTACGTCCTCGACGGGCAGGGCCGTTTGCGCTTGAAGTTCGTCGGTGCCCGTGACTGGAGCGATCCCAACGCGGTGAAGCTCTTCGAATCGCTGGGCGCGCGAAGGGCTAAGCTGCCCGCCGCGCCTTGACGATGGCCGTTGCCGAGGCGGCGACGAGGAGCAGCGCGTTCAACGTTGCCGCATAGGCACCCCACTCGGTGCTCGCATGCGGCGCCAAGTAACCCTGATGGCCAACGCGAAGGAAGGTCACCGCGGATGTTGTTCGCACGAAGAGTAGGCACCCCGATGCAGCGGCGCAGGCACAGAAGAGCTGCGTAAAACGCAAGATCGCCGCCTGCTTTCCGGCGGCGTGCGACACGCGCCGGTAGTAGATGAGGACAAGCACACCAGCGGCGAAAAGTCCGCTGGCCCAAGCGGACGTGAAAAATCCAATGGTGGCGCCGTCTCTTTCGGTGCTTGCCCACGGCATCGCCATCAGCAGAAAAAATCCTGCGGCCAAGGAGGTGGCCAAGCGGTCGTCGCGGGGAAGGGAACGGAAAAAGGTAGCCAATTCAGTCAACGCGGCGTCGGATTGAGCGACCACGTCGGTCGGTTGCGGTTCCGCAGGCGGCTGGGGTGGTGTCTTCTTGTCCTCGGCCTGGAGTCCCGCAAGGTCGGTGATGCGGGTGGATGCGTCCAAATTATCCATTTTGATACTTTAGCCTGAATTGACAAAAAGTTCAAAGACATCATCCGGCTGCGGTCATTGAACCACCACTGGCACGCGGTTGCAGCGCTGGATTCCTTGAGTGGGGGACGCAATCAACGATATAAAGCCCTCCGTGGGAATTCCGACCTGCATCATGGGACTTGGGGCCATCGGCCGCGACATCGCGCGCGCCGTCCAGCAGAAGCCCGAGTTGGATCTGGTGGCTGTCCTGGATATGGACACGTCGCTGGTGGGGCGTTCGCTTCCCGAAATCCTCGATGCGCCCGCGCCAGATTTGCGCGTCACGTCCGACCTCACTGCGGCGTTTCATCTTGCGTCGGGCGGGCTCCTTTTGCATGCAACGGGATCGCGTCTGACCGACGTGGTGAGTCAGATCGAGGCGGCGCTCGGCGCGGGGATGGCTGTGGTCTCCACGTGCGAGGAGCTGGCCTATCCGTGGCTTCGTCATCCGCAGTTGGCGGAGAAAATCGATCGTGCCGCCAACCGTAAGAAGGCCGCGGTGCTCGGCGTCGGCGTGAACCCCGGATTCGTTTTGGATCGCTTGGTGGCGACGCTCGGCGGCGTGGTGGGGAAAGTCGATCGCGTGATTGCGGAGCGGGTGGTCGATTCGCGAACCAGGCGCCAGGCGTTGGCACGCAAGACTGGCGCCGGGCTTTCACAAGAGGCCTTTGACGAAGCAGTTGAGCGTGGCGAAGTCGGCCACGTTGGTCTCATGGAGTCGGCAGCCTTGGCGGCGTTGGGCGTCGGCCTGGAACTCGATGAGGTCGATGAGGACATCGATCCCGTTCTCGCCCTCGAGGATGTTGGCGTCGCCAGCGGGCTTGCGGTGAAGAAGGGCGGCATCTCTGGCGTCCATCAGGTGGCCCGCGCGTTTCGCGACGGCCGCGAGGTGGTGCGGCTTTCGCTGACGATCGCCTTGGGCGCGCCGGCGCCGCACGACGCGATCGTCATCGACGGCGACCCGCCCATTTTGTGCCGTATCGAAGGCGGCGTTGCGGGTGATCGGGCGACGGCCTGGAGCGTGGTGCATGCGGCGCCGCTGGTTCGGGATGCGGCGCCGGGACTTATGACCGTTTTGGATTTGCCGGCGGGGAGATAACGTGAAAAAGAACGGCCGTTCAACACAGGCGCACGTGAAGTCGCATCCCAAGTTCGTCGCCGCACCGCTGCGGCGTCCAGAACCACCGCGGCCTCCGCCAGCACCGTCCATCGTGGGGCGCGAGAGCCCGCCGGGCTTCTGCGAGCTGGAAAAGGGCGCCATTCGACGCTTCTCTACGGCGGTTGGCGAAACCAATCCGATCCATTTCGACGAGGCTGCCGCGCGTGCTGCTGGCTACGCGTCGCTGGTGGCGCCTCCAGCGTTTTTGGCGGCACTTCGACCGGGAACGGATCTCATCGCCGAGCTGACCAACGGCAAACAGGTGCTCCACGCCGAGCAGCAATTCGAACTGGCGCGGCCGCTGCTCGCTGGCGAGACGGTCACCGTTTACGGGCGTGTCGCCGATGTGAGCTCGCGAACACTGCCCTCCGGCGTTGCCGAGACCGTGATTGTGGAACACGAAGGCAGCGACGGCGCGGGTGCGACCGTTTTTCGCTCGCGCGCCACGCTGGTTCTGCGCACCTCGCAGCGCCCCGCCACAACACCGGAGAGCTCATCATGAAACACGCTACAGCCAAGGCGTCGCGACCGAGTCGGTCCGCAGCCAAGCCCATGCGCACGGCCGCCAAAAAAGTGGACGCTCGGAGCGCGCCGAAGAAGAGTGCGTTGCGGTCGCCGCCGCCCCCGAAAGCCGTTTCGCGTCCATCGCTGACGCCGATGCCGACGATCGCCCGTCCGGTGCGCCAGCCCGAGCAGACGCTGGCGAGGTCGTTCTACTATTGCGATCTCCACGTCGGCGATGAGCTTCCTTTTTTGGTGCGGGGGCCGATCGATCGGTTGCAGATTGCGCGCTTTTCGGGGGCCGTGGACGACTACAACCCGCTGCATCTCGACGAGCAGCGCGCGCGTGCGGCCGGGTTCCCGGGTGTTCTTGCTCCGCCGCTCATGACCCTGGCTTTCTCGAGCCAGCAGGTGATGGGATGGCTACGCCGCGGCCGTTTGGTGCGGTTTGGTGCGCGCTTCGTGAAGCTGCTCTGGCCGGGCGACACGGTGACGTGCCGGGCCCGCGTCGCGGCGCTGCGCAAGGAAGATGGTCTCTGCTTCGCCGAGCTGGATCTTTGGGCCGAGAATCACCGTGGCGAACTGGTGCTGCGGGGAAGCGCCGTGGCGGAGTTGGTGGAGAGCCAGGCCGATGCCCCGCGAACGCTCGCGGAGGGGCTGCGGTTTAGTGCGCATCCGCCGGCATCGTCGCGGCCCAAGCCACGACGGCGGTGATTACATCGGCTGCTGCACCGGCGACAGGTGCAGAATGAAGCTAGCCGTGGTGGCGAAGAACCAGCCGCCGCTGGCATTGGGAACGTAAATGGCTCCGCCAGAATCGCGGGTGTTGAAGTTCACAATGAACCGCTGCATTTGCAAAAGGTAGAGTCGTGGCGTGATGCCGATGGAGAGCCACGGCCGCACGTAAATTTCCGCGGTTCCGCCGAACTCGCTGACCATCCCATCCATGCCGAGCTCGAAGGGCTTTCCGCCGCCGAAGAGCCCATAGCCAATCCCCCCGTAGAGCGAAAAATCGTACGTCCGATCGGGCCGCATGAGCGACTGCAGCGGATACCAGGTCACGATGCCGCTTCCGACGCCGAAGAGGCCGCGCTTGGCGTGCGATCCAGTGCTGTCGGTGAAGGTGTCGAGCAGGTACCAGGGATGCACGGTGACCTGCGCCTCAACGGCCACATGCCCCATGATGTTGTAGCCAAGCTGCAGGATGTAAGTGCCGCCGTCGCCCATGTTGAGCGGATCGGTGAGCTGATCGGCGAGTTGTTTGCCGACGGCGTCCGTGCCTTGTAATTTGTCGTGAAGGGCCCGCGTGTTCCAGAAACCGTAGCCGACCTGCAAACCGATCTGCGGACCTTCGCCAGCGAAAGCGGGCGCCGCGACAAGGAGCGCGACGAGTCCAGGGAGGCGTGCAGAGCGGTTGATCACTTGAGCTTGCGCGCCTCGTCGACGAATTGCGACGCCAGCTTGGCTTGCCCGGCTCTTGCCACGCGCGCCTGCAAATCGGTGAAGAACGCCTCCAGCCGGTCGGCGGGAAGCTTCTGCGTCTTATAGCGCACGAGCGCTTCTTTATACATGTCCAACGCGCCCTTCACATCCTTCGTTTCCAGATAGAGGTTGCCCATCTGCCGGTAGGCATCGGGGAACATATCGCGCGCCGTGATTGCCTTTTCGTAGAAAGTGGCAGCGCCCTTGAGGTCCTTCTTCGACTGGAGTACCTGGCCCTTGGCGAAGAGCGCATCGGCGTTCGAGCCGTCCATCGTGAGTGCCTTGTCGAGCTCTTTGATCGCGCCCGCGTCATCGCCGCTCTTGGCCATCAGCTGCCCGTAGGCGAGGTGGTACCGCGCCGAATCTTTCAAGTGCTGCGCGGCTTCCTTCATGAGCGCCAGCGACTTGTCAGCAAAGCCACCATCCATGAGTGCCTGTGCGCCTTCGAAATAGGCCGTCGGCAGAAACGCGTCGAGCTCGATGGATTTGTGAATCTCGGCGTCGCCCGCGGCCTGGTGATCGCGCGCTTGCAGAATTCCTTTCACGAGGTGCGCAAGCGCGGTGTTGGGGGCTGCCGCAATGGCGGCGTCGGCGTCGGTCGCCCAAACGATTCCGCGCGCGGCCTTCAGCATGGCGCGTGCGGCTAGGGCGCGGGCTTTCAACGGAGCGCCTAGGTCGCCCGCCGGACGGGACAAGACATCCTCTAGCGCCTTGCCGCTCTGGTCGAGTCGTTCGCCGCGCGGAATATCGGACAGGGCGCGGCCGACCAGCGAACGCAGATGATCGCCGTTGGCCGAGAGCGCCTTGTCGAAGAGAAGCGCCGCGGTTGCCAAGTCACCGCCTTCCAACATCGCCGTGGCCTGATCGGCGGCGTAGCGCGGAGAGCGCCAGTCAGCGTCGGCGGCCTTCTTGAGATAGACCTTGGCCTCGGCGAGCTTGCCGAGCGCGCGCTCGCAGTGGGCGAGCGCATCCACCACGGCGGCGACGTTGCCGGACTCTTTGAGCGTGCCCACGAGCTGCGTTTCACCCGTGGCGGCTTTGCCCGTTGCGGCGTCGAAGCGTCCGACCGCGGCGAAGCGCTCGGCCAGCGGAACGTCCTTGGCGGTGATCTTTTCGATGAGCGCTTCGGCTTTGGCGCGGCGGTCTTCGAGTCCCGACTCGGACCACAGGATCGTTTCGGTGAGCGCCTGAAAGGCCAAGGCCTCGCGGTAATTGCTGTCCACTTTGAGCGCCTGGTCGAGCAGCGCTTCCGCTTCCAGGTAGCCTTTGGTGGTGTCCTTGCCCATCGCGGCCTGCGCGGATTTGGCCAGCGCGTGAGCTTTGCGCTGCGTCGCCACGTGACGGTAGTAGACGCCAAAGAGCGCGCCAAGAATGACGGCGGCAATTACCAAGTCACGCAGGGTGCTGGCTGCATCGCCTTTGGACTTGTGGGTTCCTTCGTTGGTGGCTGGCACTGGACCTGTTGCGGCGCTCGCGGAAGAACGCGTCTCTTTTGCGGTGTTCGCCATGGAGGGTTGCTCCGACAAGGTGTGAATTGATTAACAGTGCCAGGTGGGCAGGGTCAAGAAATGCAGAGAGAAAACCGGGCCCTCAACATGCTGTGTTGGCGCGCTAGTTTCAAGCACTTCCGAAAGCCAACGTCGCGAATCCGGCACTGCCCATCGCGCGAAGGGTGAGCAGACGCGCGCGGTAACGGCGCCAATCCTTGCGCAGAAGTCGGTCGGGAGGCAGGTCCGACAGGTGGAAATCGGTGAGGCGGGAGGCGGTGTAGCGCGCGGCGGCGGCGCGGGAGAGTGGCCACAGCGCGGTTTTCTCCTCGGGGCGCAGCGGTCGTTGCGACTGGTAGCCCGCAACGAGCGCGCGAACGAGCGAGGGATCGAAGTGGCCCTCGGCGGTGAAGGTCCAATCGTTGAGCGTGATGGCGAGGTCGAGTGCATAGAGGTCGGTGCAAGCCATCTCCCAGTCGAGAATGGCCGCGATGCGGTCGCCCAAAAAGCGGACGTTGTCGCGGAAGAGATCGGCGTGGATTGCACCGAGCGGTAGCGCTGACAGTTGCTGCCACGCGTCCTTTTCGTCGCGCAGCAAGGGGATAATCGCGCGGACTTCCGCATCCGCGCGCGGGTGGTGTTCGAGGGCCGTGATCGCGCCGTCGAGGAAGGCGGGACCGTAGCGGTTCGCCAGCCGTTGCGAAAAGCCGTCGCTGAGTTCGTGCAAACGTCCGAGTTTCGTTCCCAGTTCGAGAAGCCGCGTCGGTGTGACGCCCTCGAGGGGAACCTCTTCTCCCGCGACGTAGTGAAAGAGGATCGCCGGCTTTCCGCGGACGGTGAGAACGCCAGGCGCGGCGGGTGCAACCGGGAAGTGGGCACTGGCCAAGTAGCCGAGGAGCGCCAGCTCGAAAGCGACTTCGGCCTTGGTGCGGCCGCCTTCCGCGATGCGCAGAACGTAGCGATCGCCCTCGGTCTGTAGCTCGTAGAGCGTGTTGATCGATCCCGCCGCCAGGCCATGTGCGGACACCAGCGGCGCTACACCGAAAGAGCGCGCCAGAGCGGCGAGCTCCTCGAAATCCAGCGGCGTGCGGACGCCCAACTACAATCCCGCGACGATTTTCCAGGCGCCCTCTTCGCGGCGCAGCGTGAAGCGGCTGTCGTCGGAACGCTGTTGCCACGTTTCACCCGAGGGCAGCGCCAGGAGGTAGTGCTCGATGTAGTAGACGTCGACCAACGCTTCGTCGTTCTTCACGGTGACGTTTTTCACCTCGAGATCGAGCTTGTCGATTTTCACTAGCGCGAACTTTTTCGGGAGCTCTCCGGCGAGCGCGGTGTAGTCGAGGTTCTTGTCGAAGTAGTTGTGACTCACCACCGCAAGGAGTCCTTCAGGGTTTCGCGCCTCGACGGCGGTGCGGTAGCGACCGACCAGTTCGAGCACCGCGTGCGTCTCGGGCGTGTCGGCGATCTGCGTGTTGGGGATGAGCTTCGGGCCGCAAGCGGTGGCCAAGACACAGAGGGAGAGTGACGGAAGGATTCGCATAAGGTTGCGTATTGCATCGGACGTGCCGCCTGGCGTCAAGCGGGAGCGCCCGCGGTGATGGCGCGCGGTGGCTGCTAACTGTCGTTTTGTCTCGCCTGCGAACAGCGTTTCGCGCCACAATGTCGCGATGCCCACGCTCACCGAGATCATCGCCCAGCCCGAATCGCGTCGCCGCCTAGTCGAGGATACCGCGCGCCTAGTGGACGCAGAAGTTGCGACCAAAAGTGGGCTCGCTGGTTTCGGCGTGAAGGCCGCGTTCACCATGGCCAAGGCGCTCAAGCCAGGCTTGGTGGCCGACGCGGTGAATCACCTGCTGCCGGAATTTGCGGCGAAGTTGGAGCCGATCTTGGCTGGTCGGGCGGGGGAGAGGATTGCGATCTACTTTGGCGCGCACGAGGGCGAAGTGGTGCAGGCGCTGCTTGGCGTGACGGATGCGCGGGCCGAGCGGCCATCGGTGAATCCAACGCTGCGGCAGGCCTACTACAAGCTGCGGCCGAGCGCCCAGAAGCATGTGCAGGCCGCTGTGCCAGGGCTGGCCACCGTGTTGGAGCGGCATCTCGGGTAGGCCGTTACTTCTTGTTTGCTTCGCGCAGTCTTCTCGACAAGGTCGTCACGACGCCCGCGGCGATCTCGCTGCGCTCCGCCATGATGTCGCGGAAATCTTCACGCCCGATGCGCAGAAGCCGCGTGGGTGTCGCCGCTGTCACGCTGGCGCTGCGCGGTTCGGAGTCGAGCACCGCCATCTCGCCGACGACCTGTCGCTCGCCCAGCTCCACCAGCGTTTTCTCGCCTTTGTGCACGCGGACCTTGCCTTCGAGCACCAGGTAGAGCGAGTCACCCATTTCGCCTTCCACGATGATCGGATCGCCCGGCTCAGCGTCGACCTCTTCGGCGATCTCGGCGATCTGCGCTAGGTCTTCGCCGGGCAGGCTGCCGAAGAGATCGATCGATTTCAGGAAGAGCACTTTTTCTACGATGGTCGTCACGTGATTTACCCCGAGGCTGCAGAGCCGGCCTTCGGTTGGAGAGCCAAGGCCGTGCGCCGAACTGAGCTGACTTCGTCGTCGTAGAGGGGTGCAATGGCGGCGCGCGCCCGTCGCGGATCGACGCGGTGAAGCGCGACGGCGGCCGCTTCGCGAAGGGAAGGGGTGTGGGCACCAAGCGCGGCTTCCAGTTCGGGCGCGAGCGGCAAACGATCGGTGCCGACCAGTGCCGCTGCGCAGGCGCCGACCCAACCGTCTTTCGCGAGAAGCTCAGCCAACACCTCGGTGCGTGTGCGTTCGCCGCTGGTGATGGCGGAGGCTCCTTTGCGACTCTCTTCGAGCAGCATCAAGAGCTCTGGCTTCCACTGCTCAGGAACGGTGTTGTCGAGCACCTCGACCGCATTGGCGCGCCGCGCGGTGTTCTCAGAACGCAGTCCTTCGGAGACCACATCCAAACCCGCGTCAGGAACCAGCACGGCCACGATCGCGAGGGCCCGCTCGACCGCGCGATCGCGTTCCTCGGCCAAGGCCTGTCCCAAAAGATCGGCGACGGTTCGCGCTTGCGGTCGCGCGTTTGGTGCGGGTGTCGGAAGCCCCAACGTACGGGCGGCCACGAGTGCGTTGCGGGCTCCCTTCAGCTCGCCGGTGATCGCCGCGGCGACCTGCAGACGATCGATGGCGATTTGCCGGTTGCGTCGCACCAGGCGAGCCAGCGAGGCCGCGACTTTGGACCGAACCTCGGGTTGGGTCGCGGAGAGTCCCTTGACCAACGCCAGCGCGGCGTCTTGCGTACCGAGTCGTCCGAGGACCATCGCGGCGCCACGCCGCATCGGAAGATCGGCGGTGGGATCGATGAGCACCGTCTGCAGCGCGCTCTCGATGCCCGTCCCATAGCTGGCCAGCGCGACGGTCGCCTCGAGCGCTGTTTCGCGGTAGCGCATCGACTGAAGCAGGGAGGGGATGAGCTCGGGCGGATGGAGTTTCGCCGCGGCTCCGATGGCCTTGCGGCGGACTTCCACTTCGGGATCCACCAGCATCGCCAAGAGCGGCCGATAAAAAGTGCGGACGCCGATCTGCCCGAGCAGATCCGCCGCGCGCGCACGCTCGCTTACGGGTGTAGCGACCAGCAGCGCTTTGAGCGTCTCGGCCGCGGCCAGAATTCCGTCGAGCCCACCGTGGCGCACCAGCCCCACCACGGTAGCGGCGCGCACCGTTGGCGATTTTGACTCCATGAAGCCCTTTACTTCCGGAAGCGCGGCGTCTTGCTCCAACGCGCACAGCGCCAGCACCGCCGCGCCCTGCGCTCGCGGATCGTCATCGTAAAGATGTGCGCGCACCTGCGCCACCGCGCGGCGATCGGCGCGATCGGCGATGTAGTGCAGTGCGGCCGCGCGCACGTCGGGATCGGCGTGTTCGATCAGCTTCGTCACGCGCGGACCATAATCGCGGCCGGTGGCCCTTCGGCAAAGATCGAGGGCGTGCAGGATGGTGGCGCTGCTCGCTGAATCCAGCGCCGAGGAGAGTGCTTGCAAAGTTCCCTCTCCTGTGGGCCCAACGGTGGTGGCTTCGAGATCGAGGTGGCGTCGTTCGAGCGTGTGCAAGAGGCTCGAGACATATTCGCCGCGCGCCCGCACGAGGAGCACGATCCATCCGGTGACCAGAAGCAGGCCCGTGATGGTGAGCGGAACGGGATTGCCGGCGTTCTCCGATTTTTTGTAGGCCAGCAGAATGAGGCCGGCCGCGGTGACCGAAAGCGGCTTCAAAATCCCGTCGATGAAGGCCTTGGCGCGGCCACGCACCTGCGCGGGAACGGGCAGGTAGAGCAGCTGCATCGAGGCGTCGTTCATGGTGTAGCGAAAGATGGTGTCCGATCCTTTGGACAACGTCGTGGCCATCAAACCGGGATGAAAGAGACCGGTGGTGGCGCCCAGCGCAAGGCCGGCGGGCAGCGGCAGCAGTGAGGCGAGGATGCCGTATTTCTCGAGCACGCGACCGGTGAGCCAGATTTGCACCGCCAGCGCGATGCCGCCGCAGATGCCGTAGAAGTTGCCGAAAAATCCGGCCAGCTGATCTTGCGAAAATGATTCCTTGGCGGCGATCTTGAATTGGAAGTCGATGATGGTGACGGCGGCCGCGGAGAGCCCGGCGATGGCGGCCACGTTGATGAGATGGGGCGACGCGAGCACCGAGAGACCTTCGCGGGCGATGCGGATTCCCTTGCGCGGGCGCGCGGCGCTGACGGGCTGCGCGGCCACGGAGAGCTTGCCGGCAGCGTCGGCGATGAGCGCCACGGCCACCAGGAGAATCGCGCAGAAGTAGAGTAGCGTCTGCGCGTGGTGGCCGTGCTTGATGAAGCTCTTGATGGCGAAGCCGAAGATCACGTTGGCGAGCGTCCCGCCGGCGCCGATGAGTCCGAAGACGCGTTTGGCTTCGCGCGGGTTGAAGAGGTCGGAGCACATGGTCCAGAACTGGATCACGATTACCGAGCCGAGGACTTCGACGAAGATATAGAGCACCGCGTAGACCCAACTCATGCCGGCGCTGCCGTGCTCGTCGAGCGAGACTACCCACAGCATCAGAAGCGTGGCGATCGCGCCCATCACGGCGCAGGCGGCGTTGAGCGTGGAGCGGCGGATGCGGTCAGCGACGCGCGCGTAGCCGTAGCTCGCGACGGCTACGCCGAGAGACGCCAAAACGTACATCCAAGCCAGCTCGCTGATGGGCCGGTGCGCGAGAAAAAGAGCGTCGCGCACGGATCGGCTGACCACGACGGCTCCGATAGCGCAGGACGAGTAGAGCGCCATCATCCCTACGCGTCGCTGTTCGGCGGGGCGGATGCGTAGCGCCACTTCGAAGAGGCGCTCGGCGAAGGGTTGCGGCACGAGCAGAGTTTACCACTAAACAGTTGCAAAATTAGCGGGCGCCACGCTTGTTGGCTTGAGGCAGCAGTGTCGACCCTTGGAGTGGGGTAGACAGAAAGGCGGCGTCGGAACCATAATGGTTGCATCAAGGTTCCACGGAGGTGCCCATGTCTTCGCTCACACTCAAAAACATGCCGGACGTTCTTCTCCGTGGTTTGCGTCAAGCGGCGTTGAATGATCGCCGAAGCCTTACGCAGGAGATCCTCCATCTCATGGATGCTGCGCTCCGGGCCCGTGGGGTTCAGGGAGCCTCGCCGCCTGCGCACGTGAAGACGCAGCTAGCGGCCTGGCGCAAGCTCGCTGGAAAGTGGAAATCGGACACGGACCTCGCGACCGAAACCAAGCGGCTCATGAAACGGCGCAGCTCCGGACGTGAGGTCGATTGGTGAGGCTCCTTGACACCGATACGTGCATCGCCATTTTACGCGGCAACGAAACGGTCATCGGACGTCGGGCTGCGACGGCGGACGATGTGGGGACAACCTGGATCACGGCCGCGGAACTTTATTACGGTGCCGCAAAGTCCAGAGACGTCGAAAGGAATCGAGCGCTGGTGACGGGGTTTCTGGCGACGCTACCGGTCTTCGGATTTGACGAGATTTCGGTCCAGATCTTCGGAGAGGCCAAGGCGCTTCTCGAGCGCCAGGGGCAGCGTCTGGCCGACGCCGATCTTTTTATCGGCGCGATCGCGGTGGCTCAGCGCGCGGTCGTCGTTACTGGGAATCGGCGACACTACGCGCGTATTCCAGGAGTCGCTATCGAGGACTGGATTCGAGATTGATCACGGCTTCTCCGGCCAAGCATGCCGCGGATAACGCCGCATCAACTCCTTGCGCAGCGCCGGGTAGTGCTTGATCCAAAATCCCGCCAGATCCGTGGTCACCTGCACCGGCCGCTGATTGGGCGCCAGTAGGTGCAGAACCAGTGGGACGCGCCCTTTGGCGATGGCAGGTCCACGCGCCATTCCGAAAAAATCCTGGAGGCGGGACGCGACCCACGGCGGCTGGTTCGATTCGTAAGTCACGCGAACGCGCCGTCCTGCCGCCAAGGTGACCTGCTCGGGCGCGAGCTCGTCGAGCTGCGCCAATTGTCGCGGCGTGATTTTTCCGCGCAGATGCGCTTCGATCGCTTCGGCGTTCAACTCGTCGAAGCGCGTGTGTCCAAGACATGCCGCAGCAAGGGCGTTCTCGATCGCCGTGGGGGAAAACGGCTCAATTCCTACTTCAGCCAAGTGGATGGCGACGAAGTTCACGCGCAAGACGAATCGATCGAGGTTGGCACGATCGCCGAGCACGTGCGCCAGATCGCTCCGGGCCCGCTCGAAGAGCAGCCGTGCCGCAGCTTTGGGTTCGGGCGTTGTTTGACGCTCGTCGAGAACGAGATTTCCGAACATCACGCGCGACACCGCCTCCACGCGCGCAAGCCGTTCGTTCCACAAAAGCTCGTTTTTCTCCTCGACGCCCGACGGAACGATGTCGAGCAGCCAGTCGGGATCGATGGCGCTGGCCGATCGCACCAGCACGCCACGCGGCTCCTCTTGTGCATCAACGGCCACTAGAAATTCGGCGTCGCGCACCGCCGATGTTTCCGCGAGCTGCGCGCCGCCACCGCGCGCAAAGACGAACTCACGCGAAGGCGCACGACTTCCGGAAACGGTGCGACGGCGCGCCACGCGATCGGGGAAGGCAGCGAGCAGCGCCATGCGCAAAGCCGCGTCCACGGCGGGCCCGCGGGCCGTCGATGCAGTGACGTTGCGCACGATCTGCCGGTGCACGCGATCCACGGTGCCGTTGCGCGGATCGGCGAGATGCGCCTCCATCAGCTCGATCGGATCGGAGTCCGCGGTCACCATCGTCGCGCGACGGCCCACCGCGAAGGGATCGCCCGTGTGCGCGCGTTCACTGAGCAGCGCCGCAAGCAGCGCACCCTCACGTCCGGCGCCGCGCGTCTCGGCTTCCAGCACCAGGCGAGAGAGCCGCGGATGAAGTGGCAAGCGCAGCATGCGCCGACCGAGGCTGGTCACGCCGCGCGTTACGTCGATCGCGCCGAGTGCAACGAGCAGCGTTTCGGCGACATCGAGCGCAACACGGCTCGGTGCTTCAAACCAAGCCAGCGTGCGTGGGTCGATCCCTTCAGCATGTAGCTCCAGCGCGGTCTGCGCGAGATCGAGCCGGCGAATTTCTGGCTCTTCGTGATCCGGTCGGGTCTGGAAATCGTGCAGCGTGTAGAGGCGCAAGCAGCGCCCCACTTGCGTGCGACCCGCGCGGCCCGCGCGCTGCGTGGCTGAAGCTTTGCTGACGCGCTGCACGCGCAGACTCGTCAGGCCCGACCAGACCGCGCAAGCCGCCACGCGCGCCAGTCCGCTGTCCACCACCGCGCCGACGCCGTCGATGGTGACCGAGCTTTCGGCCACGTTGGTGGAGAGAATGACTTTGCGCTGCGAGTCACGCTTCACCACGCGGTCCTGCGCCTCGGGCGAAAGATCGCCGTGGAGCGGCAAGAGCGCGAGATCGTATTTTTTTGCGATCGCTTCGCACGACTCCAGCGCGCGTCGAATTTCGCCCGCACCAGGGAGAAACACCAGGATGTGTCCGTTTCCTTCGGCGAGCCGCGTGACTGCGTTGGCGATTTGTGTGTGCAAAGGCCGCGTGTCGAGTTGCGTGGCGTAGTCGAGCGCCACCTCGAAACGTCGTCCCGGTGCGCGCATTGCCTTCGCGCCGAGATAGGCCTGCACCGGCGTGGCGTCGAGCGTGGCCGACATGACGATGAGTTTGAGATCGGGCCGCGTCGTTTTTTGGAGACGCGCCAGGAGCGCCAAACAGACATCGCTCTCGAGACGCCGCTCGTGAAATTCGTCGGCGATCACGGCCGTCACGCCGGCGAGATCGGGATCGCGCAGAAGCCGGCGCGTCAGCACGCCGTCGGTGACAAAGCGAATCCGCGTGGCTTTGCTCGAGACGTCCTCGAAGCGAACTTGGTAACCGGCGGTCTCGCCAACTTTTTCGCCGAGCTCTTCGGCCACGCGGCGGGCGGCGAGTCGCGCGGCCAAACGGCGCGGTTCGAGCACCAGGACTTCGCCACGCGCGAGGAGTCCCCCGTCGAGCAACGCGCGAGGCACGCGTGTGGTTTTTCCAGCGCCAGGCTCGGCTTCCAGTACCAACGCGGACGATTCGCGCACACGCGCAACGATCTCCGGAAGAAGGGGATCGATTGGGAGCGGCTGCACGCTTACTGCACGTTCAACGCACCCGCCGAGCTGGACGTGGCCATGAAGAGGCTGCCGACGAAAAGATTCGACCCGGTGTTTCCCTTCACCGCCGCCGACAGCAGCACCGCATACGGCCCCGCCGTCGGAAACGCTTGCGCCGCGGGCGCGGTCACCGGCGACTTGTGAAACGCGCTGTCGTCCACCACGAACTGCAAGAGCGAAGCGGCATCGCGTGGCACCGTAGTGAACGTGATGTTCGAGCTGTTGGTCGGATCGGCGGTGTTGATTTTACCCACGGTCAAAAACGCCGGCGGATTGCTGGAGCCGCCACCGTCCGCGCGAATCGCCGCGAAATCGTCCGTCTTCTTCCACGCGAGAACTGGCTGCGCCGAGAAGTTGGTCATCTGCACCGGCGCGCCCGGCGTCACCGTCGCTGTGTAGGTGCTGCCTGAGAAAGTAATGGTCAGCGTGTACTTGGTCTGCTCGACGGCCAACTTGCTGTTTGCTGACGTCACGCCATAGGCGCCGCCGCCATTGTCGGCGATGTTGACGCTGTTGTCGGTGCCGTTCGCGGACTTCCAGGTCAGCGTCATGAGGGCGCCAGGGCGCGGCGTGAGCGCATCCGCGGCAACGCCTTTGGTCACGTCGATGTCGCCGAAGTAGGCCGTGAACGCCGCGGCGCCAGGCTGCGTGCTGCCACCGATGGTGACCGCGGGTGAATCGACGATCGTGGCCGCCAAATAGCGGGTGGCGGTGAGCGAGCTCGTGTCGATGTTGCAAGCGGCACAGAGGAGGATCGTGGCAAGGGTGGTTGTTCGCATGGTGAGTAAACGACTAGCACGGGAATGCGTTACGCTGCGAAACTTCGTGAACCAATCGCGCCCCACTGGTCCCGCCGCGCTCCGCGAATCGATTTCACTGTGGGTGATTTGCTTAGGTGGCATCGCGCTCTTCAAATTCGTTCTCGCGCGGGTGATTCCTCCTGCGGGTGCACTCACCGGTGCCGTCGCCGTGGCCGCGTTTCTCTACGGACCGGAATTTTATTTTCGTCGCCGCGGCGAAGTCCATGCCGACTATGGACTCTCGCTCGCTCGATGGCCGCGCGATTTGGCGCATGCGTTGATCGTGATGGCGATTATTTTTCCGCTCTTTGCCGTTGCTTTTTCCGCGTTCGCCTGGTCGCTGCCGCGGCTTCCACCAACGCTCGCCGCGCTGTTGGCGCCGTATGGGACGCCGCATGCCTTCTCGCTGCGCCTTCCCGAAAAGTTTCTAGAGCTGTGCGCGGGCAACGCCGCCGTGGCGGTCGCGGAAGAATTTTTTTACCGCGGGTACATGCAGACGCTTCTCGAGCGCGGTTGGCCGCCTGGCGCGCGCGCCGTGCGATTTCTCGGTGTGCCGATGGGCCGCGCTTTCTTCGTCACCGCGGCGCTCTTCGCGGTCGGTCATCTTTTGGAGCCGGCGCCGTGGCGGTTGGGCGTTTTCTTCCCAGCCCTTCTCTTCGGATGGATACGCGGTCGCACCGGAACAGTTGCCGGCGCCGCGCTTGTTCACGGGACGAGCAATGTTTTCTTGGCCTTCCTGGAGGCCTCTTTTTACGGATGATCGGTTGTAGGATGTTTGTATTACAGCACGGCTACTTGCAGCATGCGCGAAATCGTCACCACGCGCCCGTCCGGTACCGCGATCCAAGATCCTTCCGCCGCTCGACTTGTGAGCGCCACGGCCTTGGCCATTCGATGCGCGCGGACGTTGTCACGCAGATCCGCGGCCCGTTCGTCGAGCCCATGAACGGGGCAGGGAAGAAGTCCTTCCAAGAGGGTGTAGGAGAGCGGAACGCCACGGCCCGCCGCCAAGAGAGCGCGTCCATTGGTGGCGCAGACGGCCAGAGGCGAGCTGACTTTCTCGAGCGTGCTGCCGAGTGCTTTTGCGGCGCCGGGGAGATCGAGTTCCAGATCATCGGTAGGTTGTCCGCCGCCACGCAGCGCTTCTAGAAACGAGAGGAAAAGCGCTTCCGCGGCGGACGATCCGGCGAGCTGTCGCTGGAGATGATCGGGAAGCGAAGCGAGGAGTGTGGGCTGCACGTCGGCCACTGCTTCGTGCGCGCCGGCGTACGCCCAGAGCCAATGCCGAAACCGAAACGGCGAAGTCGACTCCTCGCTGTAAGCGCCGGCGGACGCGGCGCCCGTAGCCACCACCAAGCATTCGCTGCTGACATCGCGCGCGAGCGAAAAAGGCGACGGACCAGCGAACGGCCGTTTGCGAAGGAGGACATCGTTACTCTGAAAATATCCGACGCCAACCGGTGCATCCGGTATGGCAGCGAGCGGCGAGTCGACCGCGAGACGCGCCAGCTGGCACTGCAAGAGTGCGGCGTCGGTTTGAAGGAGGGCGAGAAAGTTGGCCATGGTCTTTGTTTGATTATGTAGCTCATTGAACGGCGCGCAAGCGGCGACGCAACATCGGGGCAACAGAACGCCTTGGTGTACAATTGGCACACTTTGAGCGACGACTCCGATCCCATTGCCATCGGCATCGATCTCGGCACCAGTTACAGCTGCGTCGCGATCCTAAAAGACGGTCGGCCGATGGTCGTGGCCAATGAGTGGGGAGAGCGAACACACGCCTCCGTCGTGAGCTTTCTGGAAGACGGCACGGTCCTCGTCGGCAACGCGGCCAAGCGCAACGTCATCACGAATGCCGAGAGTACGGTCTACAGCGCCAAACGACTCATCGGCCGCTTCTACTTTTCCGACGAAGTGAAAAAAGCGCAAGCGCTGATGCCCTACCGAATCGTCGAGGGCGAGAACAGCGCGGTGCGCATTCAGGTGCGCGAGCAGCTCTATTCGCTGCCGGAAATCAGTGCGCTGGTGCTCAAGGAATTGAAGTCGATGGTGGAGACGTCACTCGGCCGCCCGGTGACCAAAGCCGTGGTCACGGTGCCGGCGTTTTTCAACGACAACCAGCGCCAGGCCACCAAGGACGCGGGTCGCATCGCTGGTCTCGAGGTGCTGCGCATCTTGAACGAGCCCACCGCCGCGGCGCTGGCGTTCGGGTTTGGGCGCGATGTTTCGCAGCGCATTGCTGTCTACGATCTCGGCGGCGGCACCTTCGACATTTCGATTTTGGAGATCGGCAAAGACGTGTTCGAAGTGCTCTCGACGGCAGGCGACACGTATCTGGGCGGCGACGATTTCGACGAGCGAATCATGACCTGGTTGGCCGAGCAGTTCGTGGCGCAACACGGCATCGATTTGCGGCTCAATAAATTTTGTCTGCAGATGCTCAAAGAAGCCGGCGAGAAAGCGAAGATCGACGTTGGCCGCGATGGCGCCGCGAAGGTCCACGTGCCCGGTATCTGCCAAAATCCTGCGGGCCAAGTTTTGGATTTGACCGCCACGTTGCCCGAGCAGCTCTTCAACCAGATGACCATGGACCTGGTGCAGCGGACCTTCAAAGTCTGCGACGAGGCACTGCAATCGGTGCGGATGACCGCGGCGGATCTCGACGCGGTGGTGCTGGTCGGCGGGCCAACACGGTTGCCTATCATCCGTTCAAGCGTGAAGCACTACTTCGGCAAAGAGCCCATGGCCGAGGTCGATCCAGACGAGGTGGTCGCCATCGGCGCAGCCATTCAGGGTCAGTCGTTGGTGAATTCCAAGAGCGATCACTATCTGCTGGACGTGACGCCGCTGACGTTGCGCATCGGCACGGTGGGCGGATACACTGAAAAGATTATTGACAAAAATACGCCGATTCCCATCGAGCGATCCAAAGCTTTCACAACCAGCCGCGATGGCCAAGACCACGTGAAGATCCGTGTCTACCAGGGCGAGAACAGCAAAGCCGCGGCGTGCACGCTGCTCGGTGAATTCGATTTTTCTGGCTTTCGCGCGGCCTACCGCGGCGAGGTGAAGATCGAAGTGAGGTTTGAGATCGACACCAACGGTATCGTCAACGTCAGCGCGCGCGACAAGGAGACGGGGCAGTCGACGTCGACCACGCTCAATCTTTCCAGCGGGCTCTCCGCGCAGGATCTCGAGGCCATGACTGCGCGGGCGAAGGACGTGCAGCTCGCCGGACACGCGCCCGAGTTGCCGGCGGTGGAGAACGATCTTGAAGTTGACATTTCGTCCTAAGCCCGCATGCCTGCCGTGATCGACTTTTCCTTCAACATCGACGTTCAAGCGATGGCGCAATCGCTTGACGAGCTCGACTATTTTCAGGTGCTCAAAGTCGCGCCGACGGCCACCGCCGCCGATCTGAAGCGCGCGTTTTACGGGGCGTCTCGCCGCTACCATCCCGATCAATTTCACGGGCTCGCGGATGCTGAGTTGAAGGCGGCCATCGGGCGAATCTACAAGCGGGTGACCGAGGCCTACGTGGTGCTGCGCGATGAGGTGAAGCGCGCCAAATATGCCGCGGACGTGGCCGGTCCCGCGCGCGCCAAAAAAATTCGTTTCACCGAGGAGAGCGAGCTGGAGCGGAAGGCTGCGCAGGACGCGGAGTTCGGGAAAACGCCCAACGGCCGGAAATTTTTTGCCGCCGCGCTCGTTGATTTGCAGCGTGGAAATGTCTCGTCCGCCGAGCGAAATTTGAAATTGGCGCTGGCCTACGAACCATCCAACGCGGCGTTCACGGCGAAGCTCACGGAGATCGCGGCCCTGCAGAAAGGCGCGAAGTGACGCTCGATCTTTTTATCTTGGGCCTCTTGATCGTCTTCGCGCTCTTCGGAAGATCTTCGGGCGCGCTGTGGCAGATGCTGCACCTCGTTTCCATTGGGGCGGGCCTGCTGGTGTCGAAGGCCCTGGGGCCGGCCATCGGGCGAATGATGGGCCCTTCGGTCCACAAGGGCCTGGCGGTAGTGATGGCCACCGCCGCGGTTTTCACCCTGACCTACGCCTTCGGCCATCTCCTCGCTTTTCTTTTGCGCCGTCGTTTCAAGGAGACCACCGCGGGGACTTTCGATCGCGCGCTCGGTGCATTTTTGGGCTTCTCCAAAGGCGCGTTGCTCGCTTGGGTTGTGCTGTCGACGCTCGTTTTTTTTGACAATCCCGCGCACGGCTGGACCTTCTCCGCGCCGGGTTCGAAAGCGGCCGGCTTCGCGCGACGATTCAATGCGCTACAGCTTTTTCACCTGCGTTCGCTGGACCGCTTGAGCAAAATTTCCGAGCTGATCAAGAATCCAAATGCGCCACACAAAGACGATGTCGAATCGATGTTGCTGGCGGCGGATCCGCGGCTGAAAGCCGTGGCCGCGGACCCCGCGATTCAGAGCGCCGGCGCCGATTTGCTAACGCTGCTGGGCGATCCGCGTGTGCGCGAATTGATTGCGGACCCAGCGCTGGCGCGGAAGTTCGCCGATCCTGATGCAGCGCCTTCGCCACCGATGAAGAAACCGTAATGTCGCGTCTCCTCGCTTTCATCGTTGTTGCAACGATTGCCGTCGGCGCGGTGCTCTACCTGCTGCGCGGCATGGCGCGCGCGGCGGGAATTTTCGGGACCGGTGCGCGCTCGCGCTGCGCGGGATGCGGCAAGGATGTGGAACGCACCGTGCGTGCCGAAAGCAAGGGCGAGCTCTGCGAGGATTGCTGGCGTAACTGGGCGTGCTAATTTCCTCGGACCATGCACCGACTTATCATTTTGTCATGTCTGCTTTTGTCCGCTTGCAACTGTGGCGGCACCAAAGTTTCGCAGCGTCCGCCGCAACTTTTCGCTGATCGCCTCATCGCCTTCCCCGACATTTGTCCGGGGGACACGCTGACGCTCGACACGAAAGTCAGCAACATCGGCGGGTCTCCGCTCGACTTCGCCACGCCGCGTCTTGAGGACGGTGCGCCCAAGTCGTTTCGCATTCTGGCCACACCGACGAGCTTGCCCGCCGGCGGCGACGGCGTGATTTCGCTCTCGGCAACGGGCAACGGCGACGGCCATCTGCTCACGCGCCTTCTCCTCGACACCGACGATCCGAATGTGGCCACCGCGCGTTTCAACGTCTCCGCCTTCTCGCCGCCGCTCAATGGCCGCACCATCGATCAGGCACGTCGCGAGGTTCACGCGCTTTGCGACAACGGTCAGGGGCAGACCGATTGCAACTTTCTCGATTTCAACCATGCGCCTGGCGATCCCAACGCCGAACTGAAAATCGTGTCGGGCAGCGCCGCCGTCCTCCGAACCGCGCAGCTCATCAACAAGGGTTGCGGTCAATTGCACATTCGCGAGTTGAAGTTGGTGGTCGGAATTGGCGGCGCGGCTTCCGACGCTTCGCTTTTCACCATCACGGCGCCCGCCGGCGCGATGACGCTTTCGGGTGGCGCGTCGACGCCCCTGACGGTTTCGTTCCAGAGCCCCGCGGGCAAGAACGCGCTGCCCAATGTCTCGCTGCACATTTTGACGGACGATCCGGTGAATCCGGAGCTCACGCTTGGGTTGCTTGCGCAAGCCGATGCGCCGTCACTTACCGTCGATCCCTTCACGCTGGCGTTTTACGACGCCACGCAGAGCACGCCCGCGACGCACACGTTTGTCGTGCAGAACAATGGAACGGCCGATCTCACGGTGAGCACGGTGGCACTCGATCACGCCGACGGATGGACGCTGGTGGTGCAGGGTGGTGCGCCGCCGTTTACGCTGACGCCGGGAACGACCCGGACCGTGTCCGTGACCTATGCGCCCAAGGGCGGCGCGTCGAAAGCCGTCGCCACGGTGACGGCCTCCGATGGTGAAACGGGCACGGTGACCTGCTACGGCGGCGCTTATCCGCAGCTCGCGGTGACACCGTCGCCGATCGATTTCGGCACGGTGGTAACGGGCGCCAAAGGCACGGAGCGCACGGTCCAAATCGCCAATGCCGGCAATGCCGATCTGCATATTTCGAAAATCGAATTGGCGTGGAATCCGGGCGGCGGCTACGCGATCAAGACGGCGCCGCCGGCACCGCTGACCATCGCTTCGGGCCAAAATGCCTCGGTGGTGCTCCGTTTCGATGACAACGTGCTGATGCGCGACGACCCGGCCAAGCTCGGTGTGGCCTGCGACGATCCGCTCGCCGCGGCCAATGGCGGCGAAGCCACGATTGACATTAAGTCAAGTGATGATCCCAACTTTCCGCCGGTGGCCAGTGTCACGGTGACGGGGGCGAACAAGGTCGGATCGGTTTGGACGCTCGATGCTTCCAGCTCCACGGATCCGGAGTCCACCGACACGCTGACCTACGCGTGGACGCTCAAGTCCCAGCCGCAAGGCTCGACCGCGCAGCTCTCGTCGGCGAGCGGGACAAAGGTGACGCTGACACCGGATGTCCCGGGTCCGTATCGCGTCTCGATGACGGTGAGCGATCAGTTCGGCTCGTCGGACACCGCGGGCACCGTGCCGGTGGCGCAGTAGCCTGTGGTAGCGCTTCGCGCCGCGACCAAAGAGGGTTTTAGCGTTTCGCTCTAACCGTGCGGGACCGACAGCTCCACCAACGACATCGGCTTGTCGGTTCTGGCTAGCGTGGCCAGTGTCGCCGCGCGGTACACGTCGACCATCCGCGCCTGCGCCAAGCGCCACACGTCGTACATGCCACAGCCGTCGGAGACCGCGCAGTCGCCTTTGGACCCTAGGCATACATTGAGTACCACGGGGCCTTCCACGGCTTCGATCACGTCGAGCATCGAGATGTCGCTGGCGGCTCGCGCGAGTCGAAATCCGCCATGAGCGCCGCGCACCGCTTGCACGATGCCGCGCTCGGCCAGGGTCTTCATGATCTTGGCGGTGAAGTCGGCGGGCATGGTGAGCCGTTCAGCAAGGTCCTTGTGCGACACCAATTCGCCTTCGGGAAGCCCGGCCAGGTGAATGGCCGCCCGCAGCGCGTAGTCGATCTTGCGCGAGATTTTGAGGACCTGCTGCATCGGATAAAAAGCTACTACACTCGGCGACGATGATCGACTTGCACAGCCACACCACGGCCTCCGACGGAGAACATGCGCCGGCCGAACTGTTGCGGCGCGCCGCTGCGGCCGGTGTGAAGACGCTGGCGGTCACCGATCACGACACCGTTCAAGGCCTTGCGGCAGCGCAGGCGGCGGCGCTCGAGCATGGCGTGCGGCTCGTTCCGGGGATCGAGATTTCCGCCGATCTCAACGGTCGCGAAATTCATGTGCTCGGCCACTTTTTGGATCCGGCATCGCCGCACCTCTTGGGCTTGCAAACCGTCATGAAGAAGGAACGGCGCACGCGCATGGAGCGGATGGTGGCGCAGCTTGCTGCCACCGGAATCGCGGTCACCATGGAAGCGGTGCTGGCGGTGGCGGGTGAAGCGTCGATTGGGCGGCCGCATCTCGCGCGGGTTCTCGTGCAGCGTGGCGCGGCGGTGAGCGTCAAGGATGCCTTCGATCGCTTTCTCGGATTTGGAAAACCGGGCTACGTCGAACGTCAGCGCATGAGCGCCGGGGAGGCGATCGAGCTGTGCCGTATCGCCGGCGGAACAGCGACCATCGCGCACCCGGGTGTGTCGAAGGTGTCGCGGGCCGAGCTCGGCGCGCTGGCGGAGTTGGGACTCGCGGGGGTGGAAGCGAACCACGCGGATCACGTTCCGTCGCAGGCCGCCGCCTATGCGCGCTGGGCCGCGGAGCTGGGTCTCGTGGCCACCGCGGGCAGCGATTACCACGGCGAAACGGTGTCGCCGGGGCGGAAGCTCGGCGAGCGGAGCATGACGCAAACCGCGTTGGACGCGCTGCAGGCGCGGCGGGTGAAGACGTAGTTAAATTTGACCGAGCAGTTCCCGTAGCATGAGCTTATTTCTCACCGTGGCAAGCTCTCGACGCGTCGCCATGAGTTCGCAGTGGTAGTCGTTCAAACGTGTCTCCAGCATTTTGAGTCGAAATTCGGTCACGTTCGATTTAACTTCGAAGTGAGCGTCGCGTCGGCCGTACCATTCGCGACGTCGTTGTAGTCGTAAGTGACGTCGCCCAGTTCGTTGAGGCCGAACTGGTGCTCCTGCTCTGCGAAATCCGAGCCAGCACGCCTCCAGAGGGAAGATTTTTCCCGATTGGCTTACCGGCACTCCAAGTGGACTGGACACGCGTGCTCCTGGTAGATCGCCGCCATTCCACGAAAGGACTTCGCCAATGCCGACTCCCCAACCAATTGTTCCGCAGGGTGGTGAAAAGATTACATTGAGTGGGGGTAAGATCCACGTCCCCAACCGGCCGATTCTGGCTTTCATTGAAGGCGACGGCACGGGTCCAGACATTTGGCGCGCTTCGCAGCGCGTGCTCGATGCCGCTGTGGAGAAGGCCTACCGCGGCGAGAAAAAGATCGCCTGGATGGAAGTCTACGCCGGCGAAAAATCGAAAAAACTTTTCGACAACTGGCTCCCTGACGAGACCGTCGCGGCGTTTCGCGAGTACTTGGTCGGCATCAAAGGCCCGCTCACCACGCCCATCGGCGGTGGCATTAGCTCGCTCAACGTTGCCCTTCGCCAGAAGCTCGATCTCTTCGTCTGCCTGCGGCCAGTGCGCTACTTCAAGGGCGTCCCGTCGCCGGTGAAGCGGCCGGAGCTGGTCGACATGGTGATCTTCCGCGAGAACACCGAGGACATTTACGCCGGTATCGAGTGGGCCGCGCAGAGCGCCGAAGCAAAAAAAATCATCGCCTTTTTGCAGAGCGAAATGGGCGTTAAAAAGATTCGGTTTCCGGAAACCAGCGGCATCGGCATCAAGCCGGTGTCGATTGAAGGCACCGAACGGCTGGTGCGCGCGGCGATCGATTTCGCGCTGACGGCCAAGCGCAAGAGCGTCACGCTGGTGCACAAGGGCAACATCATGAAGTTCACCGAGGGCGGCTTTCGCGACTGGGCCTATGCACTCGTGAAGCGCGAATACGCGGGCCGCGCCATCGGCTGGGACGACTGTGGCGGTAAGGCGCCGGCGGGGCAGGTGCTCGTGAAGGACGCCATCGCCGACATCACGCTGCAGCAGGTGCTCACGCGGCCCGAGGAGTTCGATGTGATCGCCACCACGAACCTCAACGGTGACTACCTCTCCGACGCACTGGCGGCGCAGGTCGGCGGCATCGGCATCGCGCCGGGCGGCAACATCAACTACCTCACGGGCCACGCGGTTTTCGAAGCCACGCACGGCACCGCGCCGAAGTATGCGAACCAGGACAAGGTGAACCCCGGCTCCGTGATCCTGTCGGGCGAAATGATGTTGCGTCACCTCGGCTGGGACGCTGCGGCGGAGCTGATCCTCAAAGGCATGGACGGCGCCATCGCGGCGAAGACCGTGACCTACGACTTCGCGCGTCTCATGAAGGCCGAAGGGCAGGGCGGCGTGACGGAAGTGACCTGCTCGGGGTTCGGCGAAGCGATCGTGAAGCACATGTAGCGGTTGCTACACCCGCCGAAAATCCACCAGCCGTGCGGCTTCGCGCGCCATGCCGATGACCACCTCGTCGCGGTAACCCTCCGCGTCGCCGCCAACCTGCAACGGCATCGGCCGCGAGAAGCGCATGCGCACGCGCTCGCAGTGGAAGTCGAGCACGCCCTCCGGCGTCTGGCCGCGCCAGACCGTCGGGATGTGGCGCACCGCGGAGAACACGCCCATGGCCGAGAGCCGCAGCTGAAAGCGGCCAGGCGATTTCAGCGCGTGCGGGAAAATCTGATAACCAAAGCCGTAGCAGGGCACGGTGCCGGCGGCGGCGATCGATACTTTTCCGCGGAAGAGAATTTCGCCCGTCCCAATGGGGCGTCCAAGGTCGCGACCGTCAGGACCAATCTGCATCGCAGGCGCGCCCTCGTTGACGATCTCGACCTCGGCGTCCCGTTTGAGCAGCATCCGCGGCGCCGTGTGCATGATGCCGCTCCAGACGTAACCGGCAGGCGTCGCCGCGAGTTTCTTCAGCGCCGAAAGTTTGAGGGCTCCTTTCACGCGCATGTAGTCGTTCAAGACCTGTGCGTCGAAACCGAGCCCCGCGAAGGGCGCCCGCTTGCCATCGACTTCCACGAGGTGCAGGTCGATGGTGCGTGGCGTATCTCCGGCGCAGGTGCGCAGGATGTCCTCGATCACGCCGGTTCGCCTGGAAGAAGCGCCGCAGAAGCTGGCCAGCGCGTTCCCGGTGCCGAGCCGAAGCGCGCCGAACCTGGGCGCCGAAAGTCTCGAGGTTCCTCGCGCGACCGTGCCTCCAGCCACCCGTGCCTGGCTCGCGGCTTCCGATACCAGGTCGAGAATGGGATTGGCAAAACCGCAGAACGTCCCATCGCCGCCACCCGTCAAGACCGTGTCGTAGCTCTTGTCGAGCACATCGCGGGCGATGGACTGCGCTTCGCGGAAGGTACGCGAATAGTACAAATCCTCGGGTGGAACGAACCGCGCCAGGTCAGTCCGAACGGCGTCGGTGACGCTCCGCGCTTGCGCGTTGAGCAACACGGCGACTCGCTCTTCTCGGACCGCTCTTAACGTGGGCGTTCGCACCATGCTTGACTTCTCCTCGGTGAGCGGTGGCTCTACCTATTTGCCTGCAAGGTTAAGGCCGATGCACGTCTCGGTGCGTCAACTGGTACAACACATCATAACCTAAGGTATTTCCTTGTCCGGTTCCAGGCTTTTCGACCGCTCCCCTGCCACCCTAATAACGCAAAGTGCGCATCGCAGTTCGCATCCAAACTGTCCGCCGCTAAACGTCAAGCGTGGGCGTAAATTCTGATTTGACAGGTCGTGTCATGTGCTTACGTTGGCGGCCTGAGAGGGAATACCAAAATGGCTAAAGTCATCGGCATCGATTTGGGCACCACCAACTCCTGCGTCGCGGTGATGGAAGGCAGCGACGCCACCGTCATTGCTAACGAGGAAGGCAGCCGCACGACACCTAGCGTGGTCGCTTTTACCAAAGAGGGCGAGCGGCTGGCGGGGCAGGTTGCCAAGCGGCAGGCCATTACCAATCCCGAGCACACCATCTTTTCGATCAAGCGCTTCATGGGCCGGCGCTTCGATGAAGTGAGCGAGGAGAGCAAACTCGTTCCTTACAAAGTCGTGCGGGGGCCGCATGAGGATGCGCGCGTCGACATCGACAGCAAGCAGTATTCGCCGCCCGAGATTAGCGCCGAGATTTTGCGCAAGTTAAAGCGAGCAGCCGAGGCGCAGCTGGGGCAGACGGTCACGCAAGCGGTCATTACCGTGCCCGCCTACTTTAACGATGCCCAGCGGCAGGCCACGAAGGACGCTGGCAAGATCGCGGGCCTCGAAGTGCTGCGCATCGTGAACGAGCCGACGGCGGCCGCGCTGGCGTATGGCCTCGACAAGAAGAAGGACGAGAAGATTGCCGTCTACGATTTCGGCGGCGGTACTTTCGATATTTCGATTCTCGAGGTGGGCGAAAATGTCGTCGAAGTGCTGGCTACGAACGGCGACACACACCTGGGCGGCGACAACATCGACCAGCGCATCATCGAGTGGCTGATCAGCGAGTTCAAGAAGGACACCGGGCTCGACGTTTCGAAAGATCGCATGGTGCTGCAGCGGCTAAAGGAGGCCGGTGAGAAGGCCAAGATCGAGCTCTCCAGCACGCAGGAGACGGAGATCAACCTGCCGTTCCTCACGGCCGATCAGACCGGTCCCAAGCACCTGGTGAAAAAGATGTCCCGGGCCAAGCTGGAGCAGTTGGTTGACGATCTGCTCGAGCGCAGCATGGGGCCGACCAAGAAGTGCCTTGAGGACGCGGGGCTGCAGCCGAACCAGATCGATGAAGTGGTTATGGTTGGTGGGCAGACGCGCATGCCGGCGATTCTGGAGCGGGTGAAGAAGTTCTTCGGTAAAGAGCCGAACCGCACGGTGAACCCGGACGAAGTGGTGGCCATTGGCGCCGCGGTACAGGCGGGCGTGCTCACGGGCGAAGTGAAGGACATGCTGCTGCTCGACGTGACGCCGCTTTCGCTGGGCGTGGAGACGCTCGGCGGTGTGATGACAAAACTGATCGAACGTAATACAACGATTCCGACCCGCAAGACGGAAGTGTTCTCGACGGCTTCCGATGGGCAGACCAGCGTGGAAGTGCACGTCCTCCAGGGCGAGCGCGAGCTGGCGCGCGACAACCGCAGCCTCGGGCGGTTCCATCTCGACGGCCTTCCGCCTGCGCCGCGTGGCATTCCGCAAATCGAAGTGACCTTCGACATCGATGCCAACGGCATCGTGAACGTGGGCGCCAAGGATCGCGCGACGTCGAAGGAGCAGAAGATCACCATTTCCCATTCGTCGGGTTTGGCGAAGGGCGAAGTGGAGAAGATGGTGGCCGACGCCAAGGCGCACGAGACCGAAGACAAGCAGCGCCGTGAAGAGATTGAGCAGCGCAACAAGTCGGAGCAGTTGGTGTGGCAGATGGAGAAGATGCTCAAGGAGAACCGCGGCAAGCTTTCGGCGGATGTCGCGACGCGGCTAGAAGCGGCGATCGCCGGTGTGAACAAGGTCAAAGACGGCGGCGATGCGGCGGCCGTCAAGACGGCGTTCGAGGAGCTGGAGCAGGCCAGCCACAAAGCGGCGGAAGAGCTTTACAAGGCCGCGGGCGGACCCGCTGCGGATCAGGCGCCGGGAGCAGCTGCCGGTGAAGCGCCGAAGGCGGAGCCGAAAAAAGAGGAAGTGGTGGACGCGGAGTTCCGGCAAGCTTAGCCGGAGCGGTGGGCGTGAAAAAGCGCGCCTTCCGTCTCGCGGTTTACGTTATCGTCTCCAAAATCCGAACCTCTTCAAGAGCATCGCGGCGGCGGCGGCAAACAACACCCACGTCAAAATCTTCGATCCCAGCGATTCTTCTTTGCCGCCCGCTGTGCGTTGAAATCCGCCACGCAACCCGCTGAGCAGTCCTCCACTGCTCTGGGGCGTGGCTGTCTCCGGCAATCCGGGCGCCACGTTTTCTGGTTCGCGGCGTTTCTTCGAACTCTTCTCTCTTCGTTTCGAGACGGGCATGGCCTCTTTTTACTGCGGCGGAACGTTCCACGCATCTCCCACGCGAACGCTTGGCCGTTGTCGATAGAGAGTGGCAGAATCGCGCATGCTCGCTGAATTCATTGTGCGTCGAGTTGCGCGCGGTCACCGGTTGGCCCGCACCGCGTTTGTCCTGGCGATGCGAATCAGCGTCGTTTGCCTCGTGGTGCAGCCAACCGTGGCGCTCGCGGAGGAAGCCGCCGCTTACGTCTGTCCGATGCATCCGGACATTCGCGCGGATGAACCGGGCGTTTGTCCGCGCTGTGGAATGACGCTCGCCGCCGCACCGGCGCATCACCACCACGAGGATGCTAGCGAATCGACTTGGTGGCGTTTTCCACATGGCCGCGAAGGATCCGGCACCAGTTGGATGCCGGATGCCACACCCGTTTACGCCGCGCATTGGACGGCCGGCCAATGGATGTTGATGCTGCACGGCGCGCTTTCTTTGGGCTTCGACGAGCAGTCCGGTCCGCGCGGGGACAGCCGCGGCGTCTCCACGAATTGGCTGATGGGCATGGCCGCGCACGATTTCGCGGGCGGTGAAATTTCGCTGCGCACGATGCTCTCCGCCGAGCCGCTGACGGCGGGTGGTGCAGGCGTTCCGCTCCTTTTGCAGAGTGGCGAAACCTACGGCGGCGTGCCGTTGCACGACGTGCAGCATCCGCACGATCTCTTCATGGAAGTCGCCGCGCGTTACCGCCATCCGCTCGGTGAGTCGATCGGCCTCGAGCTCTACGCCGCGCCGGCCGGCGAGCCCGCCATTGGTCCGCCCGCGTTCATGCATCGCGCGTCCGCGATGAACGATCCGTTGCCGCCCATCGGTCACCACTGGCAGGATTCCACGCACGTCTCCTTCGGCGTGTTCACCGCTGGCTTCTTGACGCGCGCGCTCAAGCTGGAGGCCTCGCTTTTCAACGGCCGCGAGCCCGACGAAAACCGCTGGGACTTCGATTTCGGTCCGCTCGATTCCTATGCACTGCGGCTCTCGGGCAATCCTACGTTGCATACGAGTATGCAGGTTTCGTATGCGTTCCTGCGCAGCCCCGAGGCGTTGGCGCCCGGCGAGAACTTCGGTCGCCTGACGGCATCGGCACTCTGGAGCGCGCCGCTGTTCGAGGATGGCACGCTCGACGCGACGGCGGTGTGGGGCCGCAACCTCGAGCCCATCGGTGCCTTGGACAGCGCCCTGCTCGAGGGAAATTTCGATCTGGGCGGGCTCGACGTTCCCTACCTTCGCTTGGAGTACGTGGAAAAATCCGGCGGCGATCTGGTGGTGCCGGGGAATCCCGCGCGCGTCTTTCGTGTGTTCAACGCGACGCTTGGTTTCTTGCATCGTATCGACGTTGGCTCGCCAATCGTTCCGGCAATCGGCGTGCGGCTCAATGTGGGCGTCGTCCCCAAAGCGCTGGCGGTCGAGTATGGAACGCGCGTTCCGCTCGGCGCGTTCGTCTATCTCAAGTTGCAGCCCGCGCGCTTAATCCATTGAATAGCGTGGCGGTAGCGCAGCGGAATCGAACCGCCCGAACGCGCTTTTGAAGAACGTGCCATCGGTTTTGAAGACCGAGCCGGGCACCAGCACCGGACGCGCTACCGCGGCGGAAGGTAACAGGTCCGTTTTCAACGTCCAGTCGCCCGCCCTTCACCTTGGTAAGGGACTGGTCGAGGCCCACGGTGGAACGTTGGAAGTGACGAGCGAACCCGGCGTGGGCAGTGCGTTCCGCGTTTGGATTCCGCAAGCAGCGACCGCCGCGCCGCGCGCCGAAGCGCATCTTTGAGTGTCGACTTTCCCGCGCTCCGCGCCGCTCCAGTTTGACGGATGGCGGCGCACTTTCTAATCACCGATCATGCCCCGGCGCGTTGTCGTGACAAGCGTTCTTCTCTTCGCCGCGAGCTCCTCCGCGGTTCCTGCCCACTGGAATCGGCTGGTCATTCGGCCGGACCATCCGACCCTTCTTCAGCCGAAGCCGGGGCACGTCGCGCCGCGAAATCGTTTCGGGCGGATGGAGACGATTTCTGATTGGCATTTCCACGCCACGAACAACAAGCGGACCATCCGCGTTCTTCTTCCGCGATCGTTCGATGAGCAGCCCGACAAGCGTTACCCGGTGGTTTACATGCACGACGGGCGCGAATTGCTCGACGATCACATGGCCACGTTTGGCCACGGATGGCACGTCGATCGCGCCGCGAATCAGGGCGCGCAAGATGGTTCGATTCGCGAGGCCGTTTACGTGCTGATCGATCACCAGGGTGCGCAGCGCGTCGCCGAGTACACGTTGCCGCAGAGTGGCGGCCACGGCGATCGCTATTTGGAAGCCATCGTCAAGGAGCTCAAGCCGGAGATCGAACGCGGCCTCGCGGGACGGCTGCTGACCGATCCCGCCCATACCGCGATGATGGGTTCGTCGGCCGGTGGTTATATTTCCGCGGTTGCTGGTGCCTGGTATCCCGAGGTCTTCGGCCTGATCGGCGTGGTTTCGCCGATGACCTATTATGACCATAAGTCGATTGTGTATCTCGTCCGCGGCACGCCGGATGCCGCGAAAAAGTTGTCGCGCGTTTACGTCGACAGCGGCGATTCACAGAATCAGGACAACGAGATGTTCGACGACATGATCAACACCTCCGCGCTGGCCAAGCTCTACCGCGATCTCGGCGCCACGGTTCACTACGTCGTCGGCGAAGGGCACGA
Organism: Deltaproteobacteria bacterium; assembly: GCA_023248955.1. GTDB lineage: Bacteria > Myxococcota > Myxococcia > Myxococcales > JAHFDP01 > JAHFDP01. Next base: position 18,011 of record JAHFDP010000012.1, on the reverse strand, counting down.
GCACAACGAATGGGCTTGGGAGCAGCGCTTTCCCAGCGCGATGGCCTATCTGCTCGGGGCTGAGCCGTAGCCATGCACGCGCTGCTCGGCACCTCGGGCTACAACTACGACGCGTGGAAGGGCCGCTTCTATCCGGAGAAACTTTCCGCGAAAAAGATGCTTGGCTTTTACGCGGCGCATTTTCCGACCGTCGAGATCAACTACACGTTCTACCGAAAGCCCAGCGTCAAGACGTTCGAAGGCTGGGCCACGCAGACGCCGCCGACGTTTCGATTCGCGTTGAAGGCGTGGCAGCGCATCACGCATCAGCAGCGGTTGCGCGAGGCGGGCGATCTTTTGACGTCCTTTTGCGAGGTCACGCGCACGCTCGGCGAGAAGCGTGGGCCGATCTTGTTTCAACTTCCGCCGTACGTACGAAAAGACCTTCCCGTACTGACGGACTTTTTGGCGCAACTTCCGCGCGACGTGGCGGCCGCTTTCGAATTTCGACACGCCTCCTGGTTCGACGAAGCGATCTACCGCGCGCTCTCGGATGCTGGCGCCGCGCTGTGCATCGCTGAAAGTGAAGAACTAGCAACGCCGGTGGTGCGTACCGCGGCGCACGGCTATTTCCGTTTGCGCCGCGCCGATTACGACGAGGCCGCGCTCGAGACGTGGGCCACGCGAATTCGCGACGCGGGATTTACGAAAGACGTTTTTGTTTTTTTAAAGCATGAGGCCGAAGGCAAGGGTCCGCAATTCGCCGCGACATTGGCGACGAAGCTACAACGCTGACATGGAGGCAGTACTCACCATTCGCGGGCTCACCAAGCGCTATGGCTCCACCGTCGCGCTCGACCACGTCGATCTCGACGTTCAGCGCGGCGAGATCTTCGCGCTGCTCGGTCCCAACGGCGCGGGCAAAACCACGCTCATCAACATCGTGGCGGGGCTCACGCGGCCCACCTCCGGAAGCGCGCGGGTGTTGGGCCACGACGTGATTGACGACTACCGCTTCACGCGGCGCGCGGTGGGACTGGTGCCGCAAGAGATCAACTTCGATCCTTTTTTCACCGTCTCCGAAGCGCTTCGTTTTCAGGCCGGCTACTTCGGCGTGCGGCTCACCGAAGATCGGCTCGCGGAGATTTTGCAAGCGCTCGATCTCTGGACCAAGCGTGACGCCGGCAGCCGCACGCTCTCGGGTGGAATGAAGCGGCGGTTGCTGATCGGCAAGGCGCTGGTCCACGCGCCGCAGGTGCTCTTCCTCGATGAGCCGACTGCCGGCGTCGACGTGGAGATGCGCCAATCGTTGTGGCGCTATGTGCGCACCTTGCAAGCGCGCGGCACGTCCATCGTCCTCACCACGCACTACCTCGAGGAGGCTGAAGAGCTGGCCGAGCGAATCGCCATCGTCGATCATGGGAAGCTCTTGCTCACCGAGCGCAAGGAGGATCTGTTGCGCCGCTACAGTGAAAAGACGCTGACCATCTCGCTCACCGCGCGACTTGTGACGCTGCCGGAATCGTTGCGCACAATCGGCGCGCAACTCGCGGCGAACGGACTCTCGTTGTCGATCACCGCGCCGCCGGGCGAGGATCTAGGTCGCGCGCTGGCCGCCGTTGCCGCGGCGGGGGTTGCGGTGCGCGATGTGGAAACACACCGCGCGCGTTTGGAAGATATTTTCGTGTCGCTCCTGCACCAAGGCGCCGCCGCGTGATCAGTCGCGGCTTGCGCACGCTCTTCGAGAAGGAAGTCCTCCGCTTCATGCGGGTGGCCGGTCAGACGCTGCTCTCGCCGCTCATCACCACCGCGCTCTACTTCATCGTGTTTGGCTACTCGATCGGCGGCCGGCTGCACGACATCCAGGGCGTTCCCTACAGCCGCTTTCTGGTTCCCGGACTGATCACGCTTGGGGTGATCTCCAACGCGTTTCTCAACACGGCGTCGTCGCTCTTCATGATGAAGATGCAGGGCACGTTGATCGATCTGCTCGTCACGCCGCTGTCCTACGCCGAGGTGCTGGCCGGCTTTCTCGGCGCTGCCGTGGTGCGCGCGCTGTTGGTCGGCGCGCTGACCTGGCTGGTGGCGGCGATTTTTACCGGCTTCGCGGTGGCCCACCCACTCTTGCTCCTTCTTGATCTTTTGTTGATTTCGATCGCCTTCGGCGCCATGGGCTTGTGCGTGGCGATCTGGGCGGACAAGTTCGAGCAGGTCAACTTCGTTCCCACTTTCGTCATCACACCGCTGACGTTTCTCGGTGGCGTGTTCACGTCGGTCTCCATGCTGCCCACCGCGCTGCGCCGCCTGACGTTGGCCAATCCGATTTTTTATCTCGTGGACAGCGTGCGTTTCGCCATGCTGGGCATCGCGGATTCGCGTCCGGAGATCGGGCTGCTCTTGCTCGGTGTGTTGTGTGCCGCCTCGCTGGCGCTGGCGCTGCAACTCCTCCGCAGCGGTTACAAACTGCGCGGATAGCGCGCCGGGTAGCTGGTACAATTCGGTCCGTGATCGATTCCAAAGATGCTTTGCGCGAGCGTTTGCTCGTTGTCCTCGAGAAAAAAAACCACTGGGCCTGGCCGGCGTTTGCCAATGGCCGCGTGCCGTTGCCGAACCTCTTGCCGCATTTTCAGCAGGAGTGGGCCGTCTACGTCCGCGACTTTCCGGTGATGCTGGCGCGCGTGCTGGGCCATGCGCCGCCGGCGTCGGTGTGCGCCGCGTTGGCAGAAAATATTTACGAAGAGCAGACCGGCGGCATCAGCAAATCCGCGCCGCATCCCGAGCTCTTCTTGCGCATGATGGAAGGCTGCGGATTTTCGCGCGCGCAATTCGAGAACGTGACGCTGCTTCCATCGGCGGCGGCTTACCGCGCGTTTTTGGATCGCGCGAGTTGGTCGACGCCCTGGATCGTGGGTGCGGCGGCGCTCACGCTGTTTGTCGAGGGAAGCGCCAACGAGCGTCGCGAGCTCGCCGCGCAGCACAAACCCGCCGCGGCCGGGGAGATCACGAAGGCGATTCTTCGACATCCGCTGGCGCGCTTTCACGGCGTTGCGCCCACGGCGTTGGAGCTGGTGCGCGTACACAAGCTCGTGGAAGGCGGACATCGCACGGATGCGTGGGAAATGGTGCTCGGCTACGTGACGACGGAAACCGAACCCATGGTTGAAAAAGCACTCAGCGAAGCGCTTTCGCGCTGGCTGGCGTTTCGCGACGACGTGGCGCGTGCGTGTGGAATCGACGAGAAGTTGGCCGCGAAATGAACGCTATCCGCCCGGATTCGGATCGAACTGATCCTTCTTATTCTCAACCGCTTTCCATTTGTCGGCCTCGGGCAGCGCGTCTTTCTTGGCGTTGATGTTGGGCCACTTCGTCGCGTAATCCGCGTTGAGGGCCGTCCACTCTTTCCATTTTTCCGGGAGATCATCCTCGGCAAAAATGGCCAACGTCGGGCATTCGGGAACACAGGCGCCGCAGTCGATGCACTCTTCTGGATGGATGACCAGGAAGTTAGCGCCCTCGTAAAAACAGTCCACCGGGCACACCGAAACGCAGTCGGTGTACTTACACTTCACACACGGTTCCGCGACGATATAAGCCATTGTAGTTCGCCTCCAGGGGAGCGTATTTAGCCATCGGAGGCGGACCAAGTCTACTGTTCGTCTCACCAGGAGGAATTTCCATGACGCTCGACGTGCTGGACACCTTTCGCGCGGGGAACCGCGAGCTGAAATTTCATTCGCTGCCCAAACTCGAGCAGCGTGGATTCGGCAAGATTTCTCGGCTTCCCGTTTCGCTGCGCGTGATGTTGGAATCGCTGGTGCGCAATTGCGATGGGCAGCGTGTTCGCGAAGTGGATGTTCGCGCGCTCGCCGGTTGGCAGCCCAACGCCAAGCGCACCGCGGAAGTGCCGTTCGTGGTTTCGCGCGTGCTTCTCCAGGATTTTACGGGGGTGCCGCTCATCGTTGATCTCGCGGCCATGCGCGCCGCGGCGAAGCGCGCCGGCAAGGATCCACTGAAAATAGAGCCGATCGTTCCCGTCGATCTGGTCATCGATCACTCGGTGCAGGTCGACTACGCGCGCAGTCCCGATGCGTTGCAGCTCAACATGGGTATCGAGTTCCGTCGCAACCGCGCGCGCTACGAATTTCTGAAATGGGGCATGCAGGCCTTCGAGCGTCTGAAGATCGTGCCGCCGGGCGTGGGCATCGTGCACCAGGTGAATTTGGAATTTTTGGCGCAGGGGATTTTCGAAAAAAACGGCGTCGCTTATCCCGACACGCTGGTGGGTACCGACTCGCACACCACCATGATCAACGGGCTCGGCATCGTCGGTTGGGGCGTCGGTGGAATCGAAGCCGAGGCGGCCATGCTGGGTCAGCCGGTCTACACGCTGATGCCCGACGTCGTGGGGTTTCATTTAAAAGGCGCGCTTACCGAGGGCGTGACCGCGACGGATCTGGTGCTCACGGTCACCGAGATTTTGCGCAAAGCCAAAGTGGTCGGAAAGCTGGTCGAATTTTTCGGTGAAGGTGCGGCGAGCTTGCCTGTGCCGGAGCGCGCCACCATCGCCAACATGGCGCCAGAGTACGGAGCGACGGTCGGCTTCTTCCCGGTCGACAACCTCACCTGCCGCTACCTGGCGGCCAGCGGCCGCAGCACCGAACAGGTGGAGTTGGTGCGGGCGTATTACAAAGTACAACAAATGTATGGGATCCCATCTAAAGGAGACTGCGACTACACGCAGGTTGTGGAGTTGGATCTCGGAGAAGTGAGGCCCAGCGTGGCCGGGCCGAAGCGGCCGCAGGATCGCATCGAGTTGCCACGGCTGAAGGAGAAGTTCCTCGAGCTGCTGCAAAAGCCCGCGCCCGACGGTTACGGCAAAGCGAAAGAAGAGATCGGGCAGCGCTTTCACGACGGGGCTGAGCACGCCAACGGTTCCGTGAAGGGCGGCGGATCGCAGGACGCGGGCGGACTCGAGAGCGCCAAAGCGCGCGGCGTCAATCCACAGACGGAAGGCGAGATGGTCAACAACCGTCCCACGCCCGATTACGTCAGCGCGATGGCCTCGGAAGCGAAGACGCGCGGCATCGCGCTGTCACACGGAGACGTGTTGATCGCCGCAATCACCAGCTGCACCAACACGTCGAACCCGGGCGTGATGTTGGCCGCGGGCTTGGTCGCCAAGAAAGCCGTCGAGCGCGGACTCACGGTGAAGCCGACAGTGAAGACGTCGCTCGCGCCGGGATCGCGCGTGGTGACGACCTACCTCGAGAAGACTGGCTTGATGCCGTATCTCGATCAACTTGGGTTCAATCTGGTCGGTTACGGCTGCACGACCTGCATCGGCAACTCCGGCCCGCTCGACGCGCGCATCGAAAAAATTCTCGGCGAGCATGATGTCGTCGCGGCGAGCGTGCTCTCGGGAAATCGCAACTTCGAAGCGCGCGTGCATCAAAGCATCAAAGCAAATTTTTTGATGAGCCCTCCGCTCGTCGTGGCCTTCGCGCTGGCGGGCCGCGTGGACATTGATCTGGCGCATGATTCGATCGGCCTCGGCAAAGATGGAAAGCCGGTTTTTCTCCGCGACATCTGGCCCACCACCGCCGAGGTGGCCGCGCTCACCGATGCCGCGATGGACCCGGCGTCGTACTGCGAAAATTACCGCGATCTCACGCGCGAGAGCACGTTGTGGAACGCCATTCCCGCGCCGAGCGGACATCTCTACGCGTGGGATTTGGAGTCGACTTACATTCGCGAACCGCCGTTTTTCGAGAGCGGCGGCGCGCCGACGGTTGGTAACATTCACGGTGCGCGCGCGCTGGCGGTGTTCGGCGATTCGGTGACCACCGACCACATCAGCCCAGCGGGCAACATCAAAGCCTCCTCGGCGGCTGGTGTGCATCTGCGTGAGCGCGGCGTTCCGGCGGAGGACTTCAACAGCTACGGCGCGCGCCGCGGCAATCACGACGTGATGGTGCGCGGAACGTTCGCCAACGTGCGCATCAAAAATCTGCTCGTGCCGGGCGTCGAGGGCAGTGTCACTGTGCACCAGCCGAGCGGCAAGCGGATGTCGATTTACGACGCGGCAATGGAGTACGAGAAGACGCACACGCCGCTGGTTGTGCTGGCCGGTGCGGAGTATGGCACCGGCAGCTCGCGCGATTGGGCAGCCAAAGGAACGCGGTTGCTCGGCGTGCGCGCGGTCGTCGCCAAATCGTTCGAGCGCATTCATCGCAGCAACCTGGTTGGCATGGGCGTGTTGCCCTGCCAGTTCCAGGAGGGCGTGGACGCAACGTTGCTCAAGCTCGACGGAACGGAGACGTTCGATTTGATGGTGCCTATGCTGAAACCGCTGCAGGACGCCACGCTGGTGATCAACCGTCACGCCGGCAGCACGCAAAAGGTGCCGGTCACCGTGCGCATCGATACGCCGATTGAGGTGGAGTACTTCAAGAGCGGCGGCATTTTGCCGTTTGTGCTGAAGCAGCTGATGGATGCGCAAAAAAGTTCTTGACCGGTTGCGTTAAAACATTTTTTTCAGGCAATCATCATTTTGACGCATACGTAGCGCACGGTACGCGCGAAGCGGCCTGGCGTGAGGTTTGCAAGTTGCTGATCTCGGTGCCGCACAACGTCATGTGTGGCGGGAGATCCGGTAACAATGTCCGCTTCACGCGCACTGGCCACGGAAAAAACCTCACCGCGCGGCGTAACGCTGTTGCGTTACCAATTCGATTCGCCAGCTCAGATTTTGCGGCATTTCCTATTGGAGGATCAGCGCGCCCTGCTCTTTTTTCCCGACCCAACAATGAGTGTCGCGAAGGGCGCTCCGGTCATTTTGGAGATCGCCTGCCGTAGCACGGAGCAGCGGACCATCTTGCGCGGAAACGCGCTCGCCAAAGAGCGGAAGTCGACGAACGGGACGTGGCTCACTTTTTCGGCGACGTATTTTCTCGAGCATTGGAGCTTGCCGGAGGGAACCGCCGGTCGTCGCCATCGGCGCATCGCCACCAATCAGCTGGTGAGGATTCGGTGCGGCGATCGTCCAGCGAAAATCGCACGGCTCCTCGATGTGGGCATCAGCGGCGCGCTGCTTGCGGGCGCGAATGGACGGGTGGGCGATCGGTTGGAGCTCGCGCCGTTCCCGCGAAAACAGTGGATCGACGGTCCCGCGATTGCGCGCGTCGCTTGGACGGCAGGCGACGAAGCCGGTTTGGAATTTCGTGCGGGCGACGGACCGAGCGTTCGCGGTGCGGTGAAGTTGTGGCAAGCGGCGCGCGAAGAGTGGACACGGGCGCGCGAGGTCCATCACGCAAAGGCTTGCGACTGCCTGCACGGGCTGGGTAGGTTCATTGCGGTTCCGAATTCGCTAGGAGTCGTCCATGGCCGACGAAATTTTGATCTATGGAACGGATACTTGACCGCACACGACACGCGCCCGTGAGGCGCTCGGAAAATCGGCGACGATTCGCTACTTCGACGTGCATCGCGATCGCGTCGCGTTCGCGACGATGAAGAAGCTCAACGGGGGCGAGCGGTGTGCGCCAGTCATCGTGCGCAATGGGCAGGTCACGATCGGTTGGGACGGAAAGACTTGAACCGTCTGACTTCCGGCGCGTGCCGCCGGACGCTCGCCAAGAGGCGCCGCCTGAGTTATTCACGAGCGCCATGGGTCTCGATCTCCAACTGAAATCGCGACACGCACTGGTGACTGGTGCGAGCGCGGGTATCGGACGAGCGGCTGCACTTGCCATTGCTTCGCTTGGCGCGCAGGTGACGGTGCTCGCGCGGCGCCGCGATGCGCTCGAAAAATTGTTGCCGCAGTTGCGCGTCGCCGGTGCGAGCGATGCGCGCTACTTGGCGATCGATCTCGATGATCGCACCGCGTTGCAGAGCGCGGTGGACGCCCTGGTGCGCGATCACGGCCCCGTTCACGTGCTCGTCAACAACAACGGTGGTCCAGCGCCGAAGAGTCTACTCGACGTCACCGAAGCTGATTTGCAGAAGGGCTTTGGCGGCGTGCTCCTCTCCGCGCATCTGCTCGTGCGCGCAACCGTTCCGGGCATGCGCGCCGCCGGTTTCGGGCGTATCGTGAATGTACTTTCCACCTCGATGCGCGAGCCGATCGCTGGTGTCGGAGTCGGCAACACGGTGCGTGCCGCCATGGCGGGTTGGTCGAAGACGCTGGCGCGCGAGCTGCCTCCGGGCGTGACCATCAACAACATTTTGCCCGGTTACACGGCGACCGAGCGGCTCACGGAGCTCGGCGAATTTACGGCCAAGCGCACGGGTCGATCGATCGCGGAGATCGAAGCGGGATGGATCGCGGCGGTTCCGGAAGCACGACTGGCGCGACCCGAAGAGATCGCAGCGGCTATCGCGTTCTTGGTTTCGCCGGCGGCGTCGTTCATTCGCGGGCAGAGCCTGGCGGTCGACGGCGGAAGATTACAAAGTATATAGGATGTAATACGTGAACTTCAACGTCTTTTTCTCCATCAGCCAGACGCCGGTCGCCGGTTACCTGCCGAGCGAAGCGGAGATGTTTCGCAACTTCTTCGCGCAGGTCGAAGCGGCCGACGCGCTCGGTTACGGCGTGGCCTGGATTGCCGAGTCGCACCTTTCCAGCGAAGTGCAGAAGTCGCACGCGCATCCGGTGATTCCCAGCTGGCAGGGTGAGGTCGGTCTCAACGTTGATTTCTTGCAGCTCTCGCATCAGGTGTTTCGTCGCACGCGCCGTATCGAAACCGGCTCAGCGGTGATGAACATTCTCTGCAACGGTGGTCCGGTCGCGGCAGCGGAACGTGTGGCAGCCTTCACGGCGTTGCACGGACTCGATCCGGTCGAGCGACGGCGCATTCACGTCGGCATCGCGGCGGGACGCTTCGATTTCATCAACCGCGCTTCGGGTATCGTTCCGCGCAGCGCCGTGGAAGAAGCCGCTTGGCCAGCCCTCAAAGGAAAAATTTTCGCCGAGGCCGCGGAAGTTTTCTTGCGGCTCGTCCGTGGCGACACGCTGTCGAGCGAAAACGTGCGTCCGACGAAATTGTCGCGCGCCGATTTTCGCAGCGACGCCGATTGGGCGCGCGTGCAAGAAGCCGCTGGCTCGAGCAGCGCGGCGATCGAAGTGCCGCGCCGCTGGTCGTTCGAAAAATTGAAAATCATTCCGCAAGATTTTCGACGCGAACTGGTTGTCCCGATGCTGGGTTCGCACGATCCGCGGCTTCAAGAAGAAGTGCAGGCGATTGGTCCGGTGGGGATTTTCAATCTCTCCATCACCAAGCCCGAGATCATCGAGGACACGCATCGACGGCTGACGCGCACTTATCATCCCTCCGGCGGCCCGTGGCGACGCAGCAACATGCCGCGCACGGTGCTGGTGTTCCTCAACGAAGAACATGATCTTTCGGTCGAGGCGCGTCGCGCGGCTGCTCGCGTGGAAGCGCGCGCCGCGCTTTCGGCTTATTGGACCGCACTCGAGGGAACGCTCGATCCGAAAAAAGTCGACGAGGCCGCCGACAACGCGGTGATTGGTGACGCTGACGAAATCGCGGCGCAACTTCGAGCGCGTTTTCATCCCGACGATCGCTTGATGCTCTGGTTCGATTTTTTCAACCACGACAACGCGCGCGTGATTCGCAACATGACGGCATTCACCGAACGCGTGGTGCCGCGGCTCGGGACGGCGTTATGAGTCTGTATCCGGCAAGCCCGCTCGGCGTCCGCGCGCCGGGAATTCCCACTGGACGCGACGTCGAGTGGGAGCCGCTCGTCGACTACCGGCGCAACGATATTTCGGAGACCACGGTTCACGGCGCGGTGGCCTGGGCCAACGGCGGCAAGCTCATTCACTCCTTCGGCGGAAACGTTCTCTGCTACGGCCGCAGCATGATGAAGCCGCTTATGATGAAGGTGTTTGCGGAGGCACTGGCGCCGGTCACCGATTGGCGGCAGAAGGCTATCGCTTGTTCGAGCCATAACGGCGACGTCGAACATGTGGCCGCGGCACAGTCGCTGCTCGCCGAGTCGGAGCGCGGGCTCATGCAGACGCCGCTCGACGTTCCGCTGGTGCAATTTGGTAGGCAGGTGCGGCGCCCGCGGCGCTGGTACCACTGCTGCTCGGGCGAGCATGCCGCGATTCTGCTCGGCTGCCGGCTGCTTGGCTGGTCGCGCGCGGGCTATACGTTGCCGAGTCACCGTGTATTTCAATCGCTATTGGATGTAATACGGGGTCAGTTGGGCGCGGATTGGACTCCGCTTAGGATCGCGCGCGATGGTTGTGGATTGCCGACGGCCTCGAACACGGTTTCGGAGCTGGCGGTGCTCTTCGCGTCGCTCTCGGCGCACCGCGACGACGACTGGATCTGGGAAGCGATGATGCGCCATCCCGATCTTGTGGGCGGCTTCAACCGTCTCGACAGCACGATTCTCAAAGCGTGCGAAGGCCGCGTCCTCGCGAAAGAGGGCGCGGACGGGTTGCTCGGGCTCTCCGTCGTGCATCCCGATTTTCCCGAGGGGCTTGGCGTGGTGATCAAGATCGCGCACGGCTGGAACGCGCGCGCCAGCTGGACCATCGCCCGGTCGGTGCTGGGCGTGCTCGGATTCGATCTGCGCAATCCCTATCCGCTGCATCGGCAGAAGGCGTTCATCGTGCCGGGGCTGGTGCCGGAGGTGCTGTTGGGAAAGTTGGAGACGATTCCGACCTGGGACGAATGGGATCCAGATCGGGACCGATATATTCAGTGGAATAAAACGATTTCCCCCTACCCTGAAGCGGCCCCTCCTGAAGTGTCCCCTCCTGAAGTATCCCCTCCCCCCTTTGCGGGGGAGGGCTAGGTTGGGGGGACCGAAAGTGAGTCCAGGTTATGTGCACCCCGATGGGAGCCCGCCCATGACGTCGAAGGCGAACTTCATTAGCAACGCCTTCGTTCCACCCGCGTCGGGCGTTTACCTCGACGACATCGCGCCGGCGACGGGCGAGTGCATCGCCAAGATTCCACGTTCGAACGCGGCGGATGTTGATCACGCCGTCGCCGCGGCGCGCAAAGCTTCCGCTTCGTGGGCGCGCACAACCGTCGCCGAACGCGCCGATCTCTGCGACGCCGTTGCCTCCCGAATCGCCGCGCGTGCCGACGAACTCGCCCAGCTGGAATCGCTCGACACTGGCAAGCCCGTGAAGCTCGCGGCCACGCTCGACATTCCGCGTGCCGTGGCCAACTTCCGTTTCTTCGCCGGCGCCGCGCGCCACACGTCCACCGCCGCGCACGAGATGGACGGCGCGCTCAACTACACACTGCGGCGACCGCTTGGCGTTGTTGCGCTCATTACGCCATGGAATTTGCCACTCTATCTTTTGTCGTGGAAAGCCGCGCCAGCGCTGGTGATGGGCAATGCCGTGGTGGCCAAGCCCAGCGAGCTTACGCCGCTCACGGCGTCCGTGTTGGCGGAGATTTTCAAAGAGGTCGGGGCGCCTGCTGGGGTGTTCAACCTCGTTCATGGATTCGGCGCCGAGGCTGGTCAGGCGCTCATCGAGCATCGCGACGTCGCGGCGGTTTCATTCACCGGCGGCACGGCTACCGGCGCGCGGGTAGCGCACGCCGCGGCACCGTTGTTCAAGAAGCTCTCGCTCGAGCTCGGCGGGAAGAACGCCACGCTCATTTTTGCGGATTGCGATTTCGACGCGGCGGTGGAAGGTGCGGCGCGCGCGGCTTTTCTGAATCAGGGCCAGATTTGTCTCTGTGGATCGAGAATCTTGATCGATCGATCGATTTACGATCGCTTCGTGGAAGCGCTCGTCGTTCGCGTGCGCGCCATGCGTGTTGGCGATCCGCGCTCCCCGGAGACGACGCTGGGCGCACTGGTTTCAGCGGCGCATCGTGACAAAGTCGAGGGTTACTTGACGCTCGCGAAGTCCGAAGGCGGGACGATTCTTTGTGGTGGTAAGCGTCCTTCGCTCGCGCCGCCGTTTGATCGTGGCGCGTTTCTCGAGCCAACGATCATCGCCGGACTTTCAACGAAGAGCCGCACGGCCACGCAGGAGATTTTCGGTCCGGTGGCGACAGTCCATCCGTTCGAAGGCGAAACCGAAGCGCTCGAGATTGCCAACGGCGTTCGCTACGGACTCTCGGCGTCGCTCTGGACGCGCGATCTTTCGCGCGCGCATCGTGTCGCCGCGGCGTTGGAAACCGGAACCGTGTGGGTGAACACCTGGCTGCTTCGGGATCTGCGCGTGCCCTTTGGCGGCGTGAAAGACAGTGGAGTCGGCCGCGAAGGCGGAGTGCATTCGCTCGAATTTTTTAGTGAATCGAAAAATGTTTGCGTGAAGGTGTGAGCCTGTGAATTGTTCATCCTTCGCTCACAGCGACGCGGCGAAAGCCGTGGCGGCGGGTGGGGTGAGCCCGGGGTCCGACCGAGCGCTTCCAGCGCAACCACGTGGGCCGACGGCGCTATCATTGAGCGCCGTACATGCGCCGATTCACTCGGCGCAGAGGGGCGGGCGGCGGCCCGACCCTTCAAAACACAGAGGTTGTGAGGATTTCTTCACAACCTCTGTGAATACAAAGGTGATCGGAGGCAATACGTGAGCGGAGGCGGTTCAATTGTTCTCGGCGCGCTCGCGCCGCATCCGCCGCATCTCGTGTACGGAGAAAATCCGCCACAAAACGAACCGCGCTCCGAGGGCGGCTGGGACGTTTTGCGCTGGGGCTACGAGCGACTCCGCCAAAGCCTCGCCACGAAAGAATTCGATGTCCTCATCGTCCATTCACCGCATTGGCGCACGCACGTCGGCCACCACATTCTCGGCGTGCCGCATTTCGAGAGCCGCTCGGTCGATCCGATTTTTCCGAACCTCTTTCGCTACGACTACAAGCTCGACGTCGACGTGGCGCTGGCCGAAGCGATTCACGACGAAGCGCGCCACGCCGGCCTCACCGCGAAGATGATGCGCAACCCCCATTTTCGCGTGGACTACGGAACGCTCACTGCGTGCCATCTAGCCAACCCCTCGTGGAACAAACCGATCGTGGGACTCTCCTCGAACGGCGCCTATTTTTATTTCAGCAACGAAGTGGGCAACGAACAGATGGCATTGCTCGGCGAGGCCACACGACGCGCGGTCGAGAAGAGCGGCCGTCGCGCGGTGCTCCTCGCGTCCTGCTCGCTGTCGCATCGCCACTTCACCGTCGAGCCAGATCCGCCCGAGGACATGTCGAAGGAACACATCTATCACCACGGGCAATACCTCTGGGACATGCGCGTTTTGGAACTGATGCGCCATGGCAAGACGCGCGAGCTGATGGACGAGCTGCCCGATTTCCTTGATCAGACCGAGAGCGAAGCGAAGTCGGGTGCGCTGACGTGGCTTTTGTCCGCGCTCGGCATGCCCACCTATCCGGCACAGGTTCATGCGTACGGAACCGTGATCGGGACTGGCAATGCCGTTGTCGAATGGGATCCGAAGCGGAGCGCGCCATGACGATCGTGGCCGGATATATCGTTCCAGGTATGCCGCATCCGTTGCTGGCGCCGGAGCGATCGCCAGCGTGGCAAACGATTCGCGATGCCTTTGAAAAAGTGCGCGAGGAGATCGAGGCGGCCGAAGCGGATCTGCTGCTGATTTACAGCACGCAGTGGCTCAGCGTGATCGGCCACCAAGTGCAAGCGGATCCCGCGCCGGAGTGGACGCACGTTGATCCGGAGTGGCACGAGCTCGGAGAGATTCCGTACCGTTTTCGGATCGACGCCGACTACGCGGAGGCCTACGCAAAGGCGGCGCGCGCGCGCGGCTTGCACACGCGTACCGTGGCGTACCGCGGGTTTCCCATCGACACCGGATCCGTGGTCGCTCTCAAGTTGCTCAATCCCGACAACCGGCTGCCGGCCTGCATCGTCTCGTGCAACATGTACGCGGATCGTGCGGAGACGCTGGTGCTTGGCAAGGCAGCGTCTGACGCGCTGCGATCGAGTGGAAAGCGCGCCATTGCAGTCAGTGTGACTGCACTTTCGAATCGGCTCTTCACCGAGGAGATCGATCCAGCGAAGGATCACGTGTCGTCGCGCAAAGACGACGAGTGGAATCGAAAGCTTGTGGAGCTTTTGGGGGAAGGACGGCTCGAGGATGTGTCGCAGCTGGCGCGTGAATTTTCGGCGCAAGCGTTCGGTGATCAGAAGCTGAAAGCGATCTGGTGGCTCGCGGCACTGATGGGGCAGCACAACCGTTACGAAGGTCGCGCGTTTGCGTACCAACCGATTTGGGGAACGGGTGCGGCGGTGGTTGGGCTCACACCGACTGATCGCGCAGCTGCGGCCCAGGAGTTCGATGAGGCGGATGCGGAAGTGTTCGCAGGCGATCGCGGCGTGCTGACGGGCAATTCGTCAGGTGCAGCCACTCATTCGTCCTCCCCGGTCACTCATTCGTCGTCCTCAGTCACGCATTCGTCATCCCCGGGCTTGACCCGGGGATCCACGGTCGTGAGCGACGCCATTTCCGTCGCCGCCGCGCCGCGTCCAGTCGGCGCCTATCCGCACGCGCGTCGCGTCGGCGGTCTGCTTTTCCTCTCGGGAATCGGTCCACGTGATCCGAAAACGGATTCGATTCCCGGCGGTCCAGTGCACGATTCCGAAGGGCGATCACAAAAGTATGACGTTGCATTACAGACGCGCGCGGTCATCGAAAACGTGAAGACGATTCTCGAAGCGTCGGGCTCGTCGTTGGCGCGCGTGATCGACGTGACGGTCTACTTGATCGACATGGATCGCGATTTCGCCACGTTCAATCGCGTCTATGGCGAGCACTTCGCCGGTGTCGGTGCCACGCGAACGACCGTCGCCATCAAGGCCCTGCCCACGCCGATTGCGGTGGAATTCAAAGTGATCGCGGCGGCGGAGTAGCGTTTGCGCATCATCGATATTTCTCCCGCCGTTTCTCCGCGCCTCGGCGTCTGGCCTGGCGACGTCGCGTTCGCGCTCGAAGAAACGTGGAGGATGGCGGACGGCGCGAGCGTCAACCTCGGCGCAATTCGAACGACGTTGCATCTGGGTGCGCATGCCGACGCGCCAAAGCACTACGACCGGTCCGGTGCGGACATCGGCGCGCGGTCGCTTACGCCCTATCTCGGTCCGTGTCAGGTGATTGAAGTCGCGGCGACGCGTGGCGCGCGAATTCATCCGCATGATCTAATGGCGTCTATTGCAGCACCACGCGTGCTCTTCAAGACGGGAACCTTTCCGGATCCCGATCGCTTCACCACTGACTTCGCCGCGCTCTCCGCCGCGTTGATTGATCACTTGTATGACAACCGATCACTCCTGGTTGGCATCGATACGCCATCGATCGATCTCTTCGAAGACAAGATTCTCGAGAGCCACAACGCCGTTCGGCGCCATGGTTTGTCCGTTCTCGAGGGGCTTGTGCTCGCGCACGTTCCGCCGGGCCGCTATACGCTCGTAGCCTTGCCGCTTCGTCTAGAAGGTGCCGATGCGTCGCCGGTGCGCGCGGTGCTCCTGGAGGAAATGTGAAAACGCTCGACGAAGTGTTCGAATACTTCTGGTCCGATTATTCAATGACCACGCCCGACGCGAAGCGCATTCGCTCGCTTTTCGAAGCGCGCGGTGAACGTGTGGTCAACGATCACGTCGCACTGCGTACGTTCGATCTGGCGCCCATTCAGATGGAGGCGCTGGCTGCGCCCTTCGTCGCACTCGGCTACCGCGAGAGCGGTCGCTACGCTTTCGAGGACAAGAAGCTCGACGCGATTTCGTTTAGCCATCCGAGCGGAAACTATCCGCGGCTCTTCGTTTCGCAATTACGGACGCGCGCGTTTTCGTCCGCGTTCCAGGAGACGGTACGTGGGCTCGTTTCCGAAGTTGATGGTTCCACCGTCGGCGCGTTCGATTTCTTCGCGCGGCTGCCGACGTGGCGCTCCATCGATTACGCGACGTACGAACGGCTCCTCGCCGAGTCCGAATACGGTGCGTGGCTCGTGGCATTCGGCGTGCGCGTGAATCACTTCACGGTGTCGTTCAATGCCTTGAAGACATTTTCGCAAGTCGCCGATCTCAATGCCTGGCTCAAGACGCAGGGCTTTGCGCTCAACACCTCCGGCGGCGAAGTGAAGGGATCCGCGGCGGTGTTGCTCGAACAGTCGTCGACGGTGGCGAGCCGCGTGGAGGTCGCCTTCGCCGACACGCGCCGCGTCATTCCGAGTTGCTATTACGAATTTGCGAAGCGCTACACCGATCCCTCGACGGAAAAACTCTACGACGGGTTCGTGGAAAAAAACGCCGACCGCATTTTCGAATCCACCAACGTGCGAGCCTAACGATGTCGCTCTCTGAGAAAACCTGCATTCCCTGCCGCGGCGGTGTTCCGCCACTCTCCGCCGCCGAGATCGCGAAGCTCCTCCCCGAGCTACAAAACTGGCAAGTCGAAGATGGTCACCACCTGACCAAGTCGTATAAGTTTCCCGATTTCAAATCGGCGCTGACGTTCGTCGATAGTGTCGGCGCGATGGCGGAAACGCAGGGCCACCATCCGGATGTTTTTCTCGCTTGGGGCAAAGTGCGGCTCGAGGTGTGGACGCACAAGATCGACGGACTCACCGAAAGCGATTTTATTTTCGCCGCGAAGTGCGACGCGTTGGAGGACTAGCATCCATGAGCAAACACCATCACCATCAGGAATCCACGGTCGTCACCCAGCGCGTCGACGAAGTGGGATCGCTTGGCGAACTTTTCGATCAGTGCCTCCCGGCCTTTGGCGGCGCGGTTTTGCGGCGCATCTACCAAATTCTCGACACGGCCATCGGACGCGGTTGCCCGATGACGCTCGCCATCGCCGGTCCGGTGACCGTTTCCGATCAGCACCGCACCTGGCTCAATCCACTCTTGGAAACCGGCTGGATCGCCTATCTCTCCACCACCGACGCGGTCTGCTACCACGACGGTCACCGCGCGCTCGACGGCCATTCGCAACCGATCTTTGCGGTGCCGGCGAATGGCGACGACAAGGCGCTGCGCGACGAAGGCACCATTCGCGTTTTCGACATGGGCTTCGCCGAAGAGGTGCTCTTCGAGCAGGATCGTTTCATCACCGCCTGCCTACGGCGGCCAGAATTTCAGCGAAAAATGTCGGGCACGGAATTTCGACATCTGCTCGGGGCCTGTTACGCCGCGCAGGAGAAAGAGAACGGCGTTACGCCAGGACTGCTCGCGACGTGCCACCGTTTGGCGATTCCGATTCTTGTCGGTGCTCCTTCCGACGGCAGCGCGTTTCTGAACTCGATGAAGCTCTGGGCCATGCGGGAGGCGGGTTTGCTCGATCACCGTTTCGAGCTCGATCTGCACGCCGAAGTTTTCGAATCCTGCGCCTATCACCACTGGGGCCTCTTCGATGAGCCGGTGCACGCCTTGGCAACGCTGATCCTCGGTGGTGGTGTACCGAAAAATTTCAACCTGCAACCGGAGCCCGCGCTGTCGCAGATTTTCGGACTGACGGACGCGACCGGCTACGCCTTCGACGTGCAGATCGTCAGCGCGCCGGTGACGGACGGATCGCTCTCGTCGTGTCCTCCGGCGGAGGCGGTGACTTGGGGCAAGGTGGACAAGGACACCTACACGCAGACCACGGAATCTTTGCAGGGAGACTTTTCGGCGCTGATGCCGTTCGTGGTGCGCGCGCTGCTCGAGAATCGCGGGCGTTACGAAAAGTGGCGCGAGAAGATGGGCGACGAGGCGCTCTTCGCGAAGCATCCCAAGGCGCGTGGTTATTTGCGGCCGCGGGACGGATATCGCCTTTACGAAAAGCGTGGCGCGCTGACGGCGAAGCTGCTCGCGCGGGTGAAGGAGCAGTCGGCGTTTTTGAAGACGACGCTCGACTATCCGCTGGCGATCGCGAAATAGAGTTACTTTTTTTGGACGAGCAGAATGCGTCCGCCATACCTTGGCACCGCGAACGCGCTGCTATGACCCGAGCTGTCCAACGTGATCGCCGGCTCGGTGGTCGGCAACAGATCGCGCAAAACCGCTCCTGGCGCTGG
>JAHFDP010000011.1 GCA_023248955.1 Deltaproteobacteria bacterium | reverse complement strand
CGGTGCCCCGCGAACGCGCCGGGCGGGCGGAGTTGCGCAGCGCGCCGCCCCGCGCGCCGCCCCCGTCCGCTCGGCCCAACGCGGGGCACCGCCCGCCGCGGAGGCGATCAAGTTTCTCAATGCTCACGCCAAAGTGAAAGGTCAAGCCAAAGTGAAAGGTTCAAGCCAAAGTGCCAGTCAAAACCTCAAAGCCCGCGCCCTGCGCTCCTCAATCTGGGCTCGCTTCAAAACCAACGCCGCCCCGACCGCGCAGAGCGCCGGAAAAAAGTAGGCGATGACGACACGCATCGAATCAGCGCTGCGCACATAGGCGCCGCCGAGGACCGTCAACATGACTGCGCCGGCCCACGGAAGGGCATAGGACACCGTCGCACGGTAATCGTCGACCCACATCCCCATCAGGGCATCCACTAAAAAGAGTATTCCAAGTACCGGCGCCGCAAGGTTGAAGAGCAGGTCCGGGCCAGGTCTCCCCAAGAGCGAAGCCAGGGTGGCAATGAAGCCGATGGCGAGCAGTCCAGTCGCTTCTTCCTGCACAAAACGGTGGCGGAGCAGCGCTTGAGCCATGGCATCCTCGTCCATCAACAATGAGAACCCCGTTCTGAGCGCGCAAGCGCCGCTTGACTCCTCAGTCGCTGCGCTTACAACCTGCCGCCCGTTTCCCCTGGAGAACAAATGGAACTCACTCAAGCGCGCGTGCTCGAAATTCTGCGGCCGGTCAAAGATCCCGAGCTGAACCGCTCGATGGTTGAGTTGGGCATGATCAAGGATGTCGTGGTGCACTCGCCGCGCGAAGTGAGCATCAAAGTTGAGCTGACCACGCCGGCCTGTCCGCTGAAGGAGCCGATCGAGAAGTCGCTGCGCGAAGCGCTGGCGGCGAGCGGTGTGGCGCTCTCGGAAATTACCTGGGGCGCGCAGGTGCGGGCACCGCCGGGGGCGCAGTCCGTGCTGTTGCCGGAAGTGAAAAATGTCATTTTGGTCGGTAGCGGAAAAGGTGGTGTTGGGAAATCCACGGTGGCTGCGAACCTCGCCGTGGCGCTCGCCAAGCTCGGCGCCAAGACGGGGCTTCTCGATGCGGACATCTACGGTCCGTCCATGCCGCTGATGATGGGCCTCTACGGCAAGCGCCCGGCCTCGCCCGACGGAAAAATTATCGATCCGTTGATGGCGCACGGCGTGAGCGTGATGTCGATCGGCTTCTTCGTCGATCCGCAAC
The DNA here is from genome assembly GCA_023248955.1 of Deltaproteobacteria bacterium. GTDB lineage: Bacteria > Myxococcota > Myxococcia > Myxococcales > JAHFDP01 > JAHFDP01. The sequence goes on along the minus strand of JAHFDP010000011.1, from coordinate 69,313 downwards.
AGGCTATGATTTGGCGCGGGCCGATGCTGCATGGCGCGCTGGTTCAGCTCTTGCGCGACGTGCGCTGGGGCGCGCTCGACTATCTGGTGCTCGATCTTCCGCCGGGCACGGGCGACATTCAGCTGACCATTTCGCAGCAGGTGAAATGCGCGGGTGCAGTCATTGTGACTACACCGCAAGACGTGGCGCTGGCGGATGCCATCAAGGCCAAAGCGATGTTCGACAAGGTCGACATTCCGGTACTCGGCATCGTCGAGAACATGAGCTACTTCGAGTGCCCGCATTGCCACACCTCGACCGAAATTTTTTCGCGCGGGGGTGCCGCGAAGGCCGCGGAAAAGTTGTGTGTGCCCTATCTGGGAGAAGTGCCGATTCACGTCGACGTGCGCGTGGGCGGCGATGCTGGCGTGCCCATCGTCGTCTCGCATCCCGAGAGCACCGAGGCCAGACAGTTCATGCGCATTGCGGGCGTGGTGGCGGACCGCATTAGCGTGACCAACATGCAAGGGAAGCAGGCTGGAGAGGCCTACCACCTGCCGATCGCGGCGGTAGCGGGGCGTTGACCGTAGCGGTAGTCGTGCACATCGCCGACTCTTGAAATCGCGGCTGCCGTGGTACGATTTCCACGTGCGCCCTCTTGGCATCGCCGTTCTCGTGGTCCTCGCGTCCGCTTGCGGCAAGCCCAAGCTTTCCGGGTTGCGCTGTCAGTCGAATTGCCAGACTGTCGAGGATCCATTTCGGTTGCTGCTGGCGGTGGATTTCACCGATTCCGACGGCAATCTCTCGCAGGGCCAACTGACACTGAAGGTGGACGAGCAGTCGACGGCCACCAAGTTGCCGATTGCGGATCTCTTCAAAGCGGCGGGGCTACAACCTGGCGCCACCAGCGGAACGCTGCAATTTTCCGCGGACGTGGTGTTGCAAACGATCCAAGCGGAGCAGACCTTTGCTGTGTCCGCCACGGCGACGGACGCGTCGGGCAAAGATTCCAACACCTCCAAATTGACGTTCTCCATCTCGATCTAACGGAGCTCCGATGGCCGACAAGTTGGACGAGCCACCCGAAGAGCCGCGCGGCCGGCTGGAGAGCCTGGTGCCCGACATCGTGCGGCGCGCCGTGGTGGCCGGCGTGGGCGCGGTGTTCATGACCGAGGAAGGGCTGCGCGGCATGGTCGGCGATCTCAAGCTGCCCAAGGATGCGCTCGGGTATCTACGCGATCAGGCCGACAAGACGCGGGCCGAGATGGCGCGGGTCGCCGCGCGCGAGCTGCAGCGTTTTTTCGAATCGGAATCGCTGCGGAAAGAGGCGTTGAAATTGTTGGCCGGGATGACGATCGACGTCCACACCACGATTCGCATGACGCCGGACGGCCAGCCGCAAGTGCAAGTTCGCCCGCGCGTGAACTTGGCGCCACGCACTCCCGCCGCGCCGCCGCATCGCATGGCTGATCACAAAAAACCGTGACCGGTTCGTCGCGCCGTGCGCGCTTTCTTTTGGTGGGCGCGCTGGTGCTTGGCGCCGCGTGGCTCTACGTGCGCTCGCCCAAAGAAACCGTGTTGCAGCTCGATTTGGAATCGCATCACGCGCTCGACGTTCGCCGACTCACAATTACGGTGAAACAGCAGGCGCACCTGGTGCGTCGCGCGGAGTTGTCGCTCAAAAACGGCGCGCCTTCGCTGGTGGAATTTCCGATTCGGATCGCGCCCGGAGACGGTGAGGTCGACGTTCTGCTCGATTACGGCGGTGCGCGCCCGGTCGCCGAGTTGCGCGGCGCGGTCCACGTTTCGCACTTCGGCGGCGAGACGAGCGTCAACTTTTTTTGATAGACCATCCTCGATAAAGGAGGCGAAAATGCAGATTCGCAAAGTCGCAGTTTTAGGTGCGGGCCAGATGGGCAGCGGTATCGCGCAAGTCGCCGCGCAAGCTGGCATCGAGGTTGCGCTAGTCGACGCGGTGCCCGGCGCGGTGGAGCGCGGCCTGGGGAACATCGCCAAGCTTCTCGAGCGCGCGGTGCAGAAGAGCAAGCTCGATGCGGTGACGCGCGACGCAACGTTGGCGCGCGTTCGCAAAGCGGCGTTTGGTGATTTGGCCGATTGCGATTTTGTCGTTGAGGCGATCACCGAGAATGAACCGACCAAGCTCGACGCGTTCAAGAAGCTCGATGAAGTTTTGCCGCCGCATGCGATCTTGGCCAGCAACACTTCGTCGATCCCGATCACGCGGCTTGCCGCGGCCACGCGCCGGCCGGCGCAGGTGATCGGCATGCACTTCATGAATCCCGTGCCGTTGATGGCGCTCGTCGAGGTGATTCGCGGCATCCAGACCAGCGACGCGACTTACGACGCCACGCTGGCGCTGGCGACTCGGCTTGGTAAGACCACCGTCACCTCGAAGGATATGCCAGGTTTCATCGTGAATCGCCTGCTCATCCCGATGCTCAACGAAGCCTGCTTCGCGATGGCCGAGGGGCTCGGGTCGGCGAAGGACATCGACACTGCGATGAAACTTGGTTGCAACCATCCGATGGGTCCGCTGGAGCTGGCCGATTTCGTGGGGCTCGACACATGCCTCTTCATCGCTGAGGTGCTGCACAAGGGTCTCGGCGAGGACAAGTACCGCCCGGCGCCGCTGTTGCGGCAGTACGTCGACGCGGGCTGGTACGGAAAAAAGAGCGGGCGTGGATTTTACACGTATTGATGTTTTGTGACCGCCTAGGCGTCATGGCCGGGCTTGACCCGGCCATCCACGATTTTGATATTTTATCAAGATAGGATTTCATGGCCTACGAAACGCTGATTGTTGCTCAAGATGGTCCGGTCACCACGATCACCATCAACCGTCCCGCGGCGCTCAACGCGCTCACGTCACTGGTGCTGCGCGAGTTGCAGACCGCGCTGTGGCAACTTCATGCACCCAAGGACACGCGCTGTCTCATCATCACTGGCGCGGGCGAGAAGGCCTTCGTGGCTGGCGCGGACATCGCCGAGATGAAGGACATGACGGCCAGCGAGGCGCGGAAATTTTCGCGGCTGGGGCACAGCGTGTTTGCGCACTTGGAGGATCTCGATTGCCCGACCATCGCGGCGGTCGGCGGCTACGCGCTCGGCGGTGGGTGCGAGCTCGCCATCTCCTGCGATCTCGTCTACGCCAGCGACAATGCGCGATTTGGTCAGCCCGAGGTGAACCTCGGCGTGGCTCCCGGATTTGGCGGAACGCAGCGGCTCACGCGGCTGGTCGGCAAGCAGCGCGCGAAGGAAATTCTCTTCACCGGTGATCTGATTCCCGCCGAGAAGGCCAAGACCATCGGGCTCTGCTTGGAAATTTTTCCGCGCGCGGAATTGCTCGCCAACGTCAAGGCCATCGCGGCCAAGATCGCTGCCAAGGGTCCGCTCGCCGTTGCCGAGGCGAAGCACCTCGTCGAACACGGGTACGATGAGCCGCTCTCGTCGGCCAACGCGCGCGAGGCGGCGAGCTTCGGATTGCTGTTCGATACCGCGGATCAAAAAGAGGGCATGAAGGCCTTCGTGGAAAAGCGCCCGCCCAAGTTCGAAGGGCGGTAGTCTTCGCGATCGATGGACGCAGATACGTTTACGATGCTTGCGTTGGAGCGGGCGCAGACGTTGTGGCCTCACGCGGAAGTGGAGGCAGTAGCGCAACTTCATCTGCGCATGGTGCCGACCGAAAACGCCGAGCCGATCGACATTCCGCTCGACAATTTTTACGCCACCGCCGCGGCCGGTGAAGTGGAAGCGGCGGCCATCGACAGCTTTCTGCGCCGCATGCTGGACATGCGCTCGGCCGAGGGCGGCCCGGCGTCGCTGGCGCGGCTGCGTCCATTGATTATCGAGGCGGCGCCGAATCGGTCCGACGAAGGATTCGTGCGCTATCCGTTTGCGGCGGATCTGGAGATCGTGTTGGTCACCGACGAAGGAGATTCGGTGAGTTTTCTCGGCGGTGGTGATCTCGAGCGGATGGGCGTGGTCCCGGAAGATGCGCTGCGGCGTGCGATGGAAAATCTCGCTTCCGATGCGGCTGCCGCGCATGCCGGCGTTCAGACGGATTACAAACGCGGCGGACTCATCACCATCGAGCCGGATGACTTTTACGCGGCGGCGCGGCTGCTGTTGCCGTCGGTGCAGAACGCGTTACGCGAAGCCGGAGGCGGCACCGTGCTGGTGGGTATGCCGGCGCGCGACACGGTGGTGGCGCTGCGCGAATCGCCGGAGGCGGAGGATCAGCTTAGACGGTTGATCGCGGAAGTCTACGAGGGTGGGCAGAGTCCGTTGTCGCCGCGGTTGTATCGATTGAGCGCGGCCGGGTTGGAGGCGGTGCTGGAGCCCGCCGATGAGACGACTGAGTGGCCAGCGAAGGGTCCGCTGCCTCTTCTGGCGGGTGCCTCGATTTACTTCGCGGTGATGCTCGCCGGAATTTTGATGCGCCCACCCGATAGGCGGGAATGGTGGGTCTTCCCAGCAGGTGCTTTCGGTATTGCACTCGGCTGGTTTCTTGCGCGGCTGCGCGATCGTCGCTCTTGAACCGCGCCGCGGGCAGGTGCTAATCGACGGCCATGCCCTTCGACCTCTCGCTCTCCGAAGAACAAGAAAAACTCGTCGAGACCGCGCGCAAATTCACGCGTGAAAAAATAATTCCGGTGGCCGCCGAGCTCGACAAGCACGGCACCTTCCCCGACGAGATTTGCAAAGCCGGTTGGAACCTCGGCCTCATGAACGCGGAAGTTCCGAGCGAGTATGGCGGCCTCGGACTCTCCACGTTCGATCACTGTCTTCTCCTCGAAGAGATCAACTACGGCTGTACCGGAATCGGTACGACGCTCGCCGCGAGCAATCTGGCCGCGTTGCCGCTGATCATCGCCGGCAGCCACGCGCAGAAGCAGCGCTACCTCGGCGCGCTCACCGAATCGCCGATCTACGCAGCCTACTGCTGCAGCGAGCCCGATGCGGGCAGCGACGTGGCGGGCCTGCGCACCACCGCGCGCAAGACGGCGGACGGCTACACGCTCACCGGCCAAAAACGCTGGATCACCAATGGCGGCAAGGCCAGCTGGTACACCGTGCTCGCGCGGCTCGGCGACGTGAAGGATCGCCACAAGGGCATCAGCATGTTCGTGGTGCCGCGCGACTTGCCGGGTGTTTCGGTGGGCCGCAAAGAAGACAAGATGGGCCAGCGCGCCAGCCTGACCACCGACGTGCTCTTCGACGAGGTGAAGTTGACCCAAGAAAATCTGGTCGGCGAAGAGGGGCAGGGATTCAAGATTGCCATGATGACGTTCGATCGTTCGCGGCCGTGGATTGCGGCGGCGGCGTGCGGCGTGATGCGGCGCGCGCTCGACGAGAGCAAGGCTTACGCCAAGGAGCGCAAAGCCTTCGGTCAGCCGATCGCCACGTTCCAAGCGGTGCAGTTCATGCTCGCGGAGATGGCCATGAAGTACGAGGCCACGCGGCTCTTGATGCAGAAAGCGGCTTGGATGATCGGGGAGGGGAAGATCGATTCAGTGATCTCGTCGTATGCCAAGGCGTTCGGTGCGGACAGCGCGATGCAGGTGACCACCGATGCGGTGCAGATCTTCGGCGGGTATGGGTACACCACGGAATATCCGGTCGAAAAGCTGATGCGCGATGCCAAGCTTTTGCAGATTTACGAGGGGACCAGCCAGATTCAGCGGATGGTGATTGCGCGGAATCTTTTGGCGTAAATCCAATCACCAGACCTCCCCCTCGGGTGTGGGGAAACGGAGCGATCAATATGATCAACAAAGTAATACAGACGATTTTCCTCCTCGGTGTCGTTGCTTGCGTCAAATCCTCGGCATCGCCCGAAGGCGTCCCGCCAATTCCGGTGCACATGCCGGAGCGTGTGGTGATGGCCCCGTCCGCGACTGCCGCTGTGGTTTCCGAGCCGCCGCCGGCGACTTCATTCGCGACGAACGCACCGCCTCGCGTGGGCGATCACACGGTCTGCCCCGTGACCGGCGAGAAATTCACCGTGGCCGCAAACACAGAGACTGCAACCTACAACGGTCGCATCTACGCCTTCTGCTGCGCCGAGTGCCACGAGCCGTTTCTTGCTGATCCAAAGAAGTACGTGAAGAATTGATCGCTTAAGGAGCTCGCATGATCGACGGCGTCGTGATCAAACCGCTTCGCGTCATCCCCGACGAACGCGGCAAAGTGATGCACATGATGAAAGCCACGGACGCCGAGTTCGCGCGCTTCGGCGAAATCTATTTCTCGACGGTCAACCCCGGCGTGGTGAAGGGTTGGCACCTGCATCACGAGATGGTGATCAACTACGCAGTGCCGATGGGACAGATCAAGCTCGTGCTGTTCGACGATCGCCCAACCTCTAAGACCAAAGGCGAAGTGCAGGAAATTTTCGTGGGCGATGGAAATTACGCGCTGGTGCAAGTTCCGATCGAAGTGTGGAACGGCTTCAAGGGATGTGGCGTCGCTCCCGCGCTGGTGGCCAACTGCGCCACGATTCCCCACGATCCCAGCGAGATCGTGCGTCTCGATCCGTTCAAGAATCACATTCCGTACGACTGGAGTTTGAAGCATCGATGAAGTTGCTGGTCGTCGGCGCCTCCGGCCTGGTTGGTGGAGAGCTCTGCCGCCGTGCGCGTGCGCAGGGAGTCGACGCGATCGGCGTTGCGCGACGTTTGCGTGGCGAGGCGACGGCCGCTCTGGATCTTTCGTCGCGCGCTGATCTCGAACGTGTCGTTGACGCGGTGCAGCCGACGCACGTGGCGCTCTGTGCGGCGTATGCCCACGTCGATGGTTGCGAAGTCGATCCCGCGCGAAGTGAACGTGAAAACGTGGCGACGATTCGCAACGTGGTGCAAGTGCTCGCGGGTTCGAAAATCACGGCGCTCTTTTTTTCCACCGATCATGTTTTCGATGGAACGAAGCCCTTTTTTGTCGAGCGCGATGCGGTCCATCCACTGAGTATCTATGCATGCCACAAACGCGCGGCGGAAGAACTTCTGCTCGCGCGAGGGAATGCGCTCGTGGTTCGCACCGCGTGGGTCTTCGGTGCCGAGCTCGCCAAGAAAAATTTCGCTTACCGCGTGATCGCCGCGGCCCGCGCAGGCGAATCGCTGAAGTTGCCGCGGGCGCAAGCAGGTTGTCCGACATGGACAGGATGGCTCACCGCGTCCGTGCTCACGCTGCTCGACGAAAAAATGACGGGCATCGTGCACCTCACCGGCGACGAGCCGCTTACGAAAGCAGAATGGGCGCGACTCATCGCGAAGAGCCTCGTGCTTCCACCGCTGCGCATCGAGGAGGTTTCCGAGCGCGAAGCGGGGCAGGTTGCGCCGCGTCCCGAGCAGGTCGTCTTACGCAGCGAGCGCCACGCGCTGCATCAACCGCCGCTCTCCGATATTCTGGCTGGTGAGCGCGCGACGTTTCTGTCGTAAAAAGGATCCCATGGCCACCCGAGTCTCGCTCTGCCGCCTGTGCGGCTCGTCGAAGCTGGAAGAATTTCTCTCGCTCGGCGACATGCCGCCGGTGAACAGTTTTCTCTCCACGCCGCAGGAGATCGCCGCCGAGCAGGGCCATCCGCTGGCGGTGGCGTTTTGCAGCGCATGCACGCATGTGCAGCTGACACACATGCTCGACCCGCGCGACGTCTTCACCGACTACATCTATTTCTCCTCGATGTCGGAGACGATCGTGCGCTACGGCGAGTCGCTGGCCGCGCGCTACGCGAGCGAATTTGGCCTCAAGAAAAACGACCTGGTCGTGGAGTTGGCGAGCAACGATGGCTGCATCTTGCGGCCCTTTCAAGAGCACTGCCGTGTGCTCGGGGTCGAGCCGGCGAAGAACATCGCCGAAGTCGCCAACGGCGTGGGCGTGCCAACGATCGCTGAATTTTTCGATTCGAAATCGGGCGACGCATTGCGCGCAGAATACGGTCCAGCGCGGTTGATCCTTGCGCGCAATGTGCTCGCGCACGTGCCGGAAGCGATCGATTTCGTGCGCGCGGCGGGTCGCTGGCTTGCGGATGACGGCATCCTGCACGTCGAGGTTCCCTATCTCAAAGAGATGGTCGAGAACTTAGAGTTCGACACGATTTATCACGAGCACCTCTCCTATTTTTCGGTCACCATGCTCGAGCGTTTGTTCGCTCAGGCGGGCCTGGTGCTGTGGGACGTGGAGGACATTCGTCTGCACGGCGGTTCGCTCATCGCGCGCGCGCGCAAGCCTGGTGCGCTCGCGCGGCCCGCGGTGGGCCGATACCTGGGATCGGAGCAGGTGGCGGGCTACCGCGGAATCGAGCCGCTCTTGCGCTTCGCGGAAGGAACGCGGCACTTGAAGGAACGCATTCCGAATTTTCTCGGTGATCTGAAACGCCGCGGCCATCGCCTCGCGGGATACGGCGCGGCGGCCAAGGGTGTGGTGCTGCTCAACTACTGCGGCGTCGGTAGTGAGCTGCTCGATTTCGTGGCTGATCGCAGTCCGTATAAACAGGGCAAGAAGATGCCGGGCATTCATCTTCCCGTGGTGTCGCCGGACGAGGTGACCAAACATCAGCCCGACTATCTCTTCATGTTGGCCTGGAATTTCTTCGACGAGATCGCGCGGCAACAGGCGCCGTACCTTCGTGCGGGCGGAAAATTTCTCGTGCCCTTGCCGGAGCCACGCGTCGCGTCGGCGCCGCTGGATGTGGCGTAGAGTGTGCGCACCATGAATTCAAAAAGTCCTTTGAAAGTCATCGTGGCCATGCCGGCCTACAACGTCTCCAAGACGCTCGCGAAGACGGTGGCGGCGGTGCCGCAAGAATTGCGAAAAAATATTTTGCTCGGCAACAATGTGAGCGAAGACGACACGGCGCGGCTCGCGGAGGAGCTTGGCTTGCAGGTCATCACGCACGAAAAGAATCTTGGCTATGGCGGAAACTTAAAGCGCCTCTACCGCGAAGCGTTGCGGCAGGGCGCCGACGTCGTCGTCGAGGTGCATCCCGACTATCAGTACGAGCCGTCGCTCGCCGATGTGCTCGTCGAATACATCGCGCGCGATCACTTCGACGTGATTCAGGGCAACCGCATTCGCAGCCGCGATGAGTCGCTGGCGGGCGGGATGCCGCTCTACCGTTATCTCGGCAATCGTGCGTTGACACTCTTCGAGAACATGTGGTTCGGCGTGACGTTTGGTGAGTGGCACAGCGGGATGCGCGCCTACCACCGCCGCGTGCTGGAGGCGTTGCCGCTGGAGACGTATCCGGACACGCACGCCTTCGCGAGTGACATTTTGATGGACTGCGTGATGTTTGGTTTTCGCGTTGCGGAAGTGCCGGTGCCGGTGCGTTACGAGGGGCAGAGCTCGTCGGTGAACGTGCCGGGACTGTTTGCGTACACGGCGCGCACGGTGGGTGCGGCGTTCAAGCGGCCGCCGTGGAAGAAGAAGCCGTACGGCTCGGCGAGGTAGTCCCCTCCCATTGCGGGGGAGAAAGGAGCGCCTACTTCACCCTGACACCCACCGGCCAATAGCGCGTTGGAAAATCCACCGGGCCGCTCCAAACTTTCGCTACCGCCTCGGCGCCGCTCATCGCGCTCTGAGGCACGGTCAACGTCAGCGTCACTGTCGTCGCGTTTTTTATTTTGCTCGCGGAGAGGCTCGCCTGTAGTTCGAACTGACCCACGATCTCGGTGGAGAGGTCCCAAGCATTACGCGGACCCGTTGACCAACCAGTCAGCGTGACCTGCGCGGTCGCGCCTGGCGCGAGCTGCAACTTCGTTGTCGGGTCAGCGGTGACGTTGAAATAAATTTCGCCCGGCACTGCGGGAACGCAGGGGCTGATGCCTTGCGCGGCCGCTGAATTGGAGAAAGCGCGCGTCAGCTCGAAGCCGCCAAGGCGCAGATGGTCGCGTTCGCAGAGATCCGCGTCCTCGAGATTGGTGGGCCACGAATCGGTGTCCGGTGTGTCGAGAAACCAGCCGGTTCCCGACGTTGGGGTGACGGTCGGGTCAGTGCAGGCTTCGATAAATTCGTGCGAAGCGAGGACCGTGACTTGCGCATTTGTCGAGGTCTCTTGTGGGCAGTGGGCGATAACGCCATAGGGTATCGTATATTTAGTACCGTCGTGGTTGGCTTTGACAGTGGAATGGTAGCCGTCGAGCGGGCCGGTGCAGAGCGGGTCGCTCGCTTCGTCGAGAACGGTGGTCGTGCTCGGAAAATAGACCAGATAGAGCACCTGATTGGCGTTGGCCTCCGGCGGTGGAACCGTGCCCGCGGCGATCCAGTCGACGATCTTTTTTTGGAGCTGCACGTCGGAAATCGTGGTCGGTGCCGGTTCGTCGAGGCGCACTTTTGCCAAGTGCGTTCCGAATCCGACGCCGTAGTCCTTTCCCGCCGCCGTCATCCAGTCCGAACCGACCAGGAAGTCGCCGAGCGCTTCCACATCGGACGCGTATTCGTAGTTTGCAAAGGTGATGGTGACGAGCTTCACCGAGGAGAGAACCAGTCCTTTGTGAAACGTTAGCGCTGGGAAGGGCGAGTGCGGGGCGATTCGAAAAATGTCATCGCTGGAAATTCCGGCGTCGGCGGGGCCTCCATCCGTTGTGCCGTTGGTTCCCGCGTCCGGAATGATTGACCTCGGCGTGCCCGCGCTTCCGTTGTACGGCGTTGGGCCGGGGCCACACCCGACCGCAAGGACGATGATTACGATTCCACGACAAACGAGATCGGTCATGCTTCGCTCCTCTTTCGCGCGACAGCGATCAGCGTTCCTCCGCGCGCAGCGAGCGTCCCCGCGGCTGTCGCGCCAAGTGCCAAGGGACCGAGTAATCCACCGAGGAGAAAACTCGTGGCCACTTGCGCAGCTCCGGCGCGGGAAGGTTTTCCCGTGAGCTTGTTGAAGAGCACGTTGGGCGCCGGCATCATGGTGTTGAGCGCGCTCTGCAACCACCCGAAGAGATCGTATTCGAACTCTTGGTGGTGCCAACGTTCGACCGCAAAACCGGCGCGCTTGAGCAACTCTTCCAGTGAATGGCGATCAAAATGGTGCAGGTGGCGCGGGACGTCGAGATGAAACCAGCGCGCGCCGAACATCGCGGCTTGCAAGCCGCCTGCGTCGGGAACCGCCGCGATCAAGGCGCCGTTGGAATCGAGCAGCCGATGCGCTTGACTCAAAATGTCAAGTGGCTGGGTGAAGTGCTCCAACGTGTGCCACATGGTGACGGCGTTGAAGGGCGGCTCGAAATCGGTGAGCGACTCGCGCACGTCTAGGCCCTGGGCGCGCGCGCGATCGGCGTTGGGGCCAAGCTCCGTGCCGGCCACGGTCCAGTTTCTTTCTTTGGCGGCCGCGAGAAAAGTTCCGTCGCCGCAACCGATGTCGAGGAGCCGTCCACTTTTTCCGGCCGCGCGTTCGAGAAATCCGCAGCGGCGCTGCGCGCAGTAACGCGCGGTGAATCCGTGCCGCCCACCGTAGTAGGCGGCGCCATAGTAGCGACCGAGGTTTTCAGGCACCGGTGAAGTGTGACCCAATCCGCACGAGGCGCAGGCTTCAATGGCGAAGGCTTCTCCCGATTGCGGATCGCGCACGTCGGAAAAGCGTGGTTCGATGGCGGTGCCGCAGATGGTGCAGTTGGTTGGTGTCATCTCAAGTCCCGCTCGCTCGAATTTTATCTTCGGGTGCGCTCTGCACGCTCGCGCGCGCCGGCATGGCATGGAACGCGGTTGCCGCGGCGGTCGCGCAAAGTCCGACCACCAGAAAATAGTAGTTGGCGAAGGCCCATTTGTTGAACGCGAAAAAAACAAGGTAGGTGGCAGCCGCCGCGATGCCGAGCCCGGCCACACCGCGACGGCGCAGGAACCAGCTCGAGAGGACGGTCACCAGCGCGGCGAGTCCCGTGCCCACCGCACCCGGTATTGCAATGTGATACGCGCGCGCGGCCCAGACGTTGACGGTGATGGCATCCGGGCGCGGCGGAAGCGACAATTCGAAATCGATCACCGCATGGCGCAGCGCCGTGAAATCCAAAAGCGCGAAGGGAATCGCGGCGGCCGCTCCGGTGGCTGCCGCGACGAGCCATTGCCGCGCGCCAAATTGCAGCATCACCGCGCCCATGGGGATGAGCCAGATCATGCTCTGCTTCGAGGAGACGGTGAGACCCAACAGCGCAGCGGTGAGCATGGGGCGGCGTGCGAGATGCGCGTTGATGGAAAGAGCGAAGAGCGCCAGCTGGATCGGATCGATCCAGCCCTGCTCGAGAATGAAAAAAAGTTTGGGCGTGAGCCAAAAGAGAAGTACGGGTGCGTCGAGCACGAAGGAAGGCAGAGGCCAGCCCGATCGCCGCGTGATGTCGCGCAGACAGAGTCCAGCGATCAGGATGGCGAGCAGCATGGTGAAACGCACGTCGCCGCCGAGCAGGTCGCCCAAGAGGGACAGGATGGCGTGCGTGGGCGGATAGACATAAGGCACGGTGAGATCGCCGAGGTTGCCGGTGTCCGCCTGCGTGACGGTCGTGTAGGGATTTTGAAAATGTTCCAGCGCGGTGGCGCCCGCGTTTTGAATCGTCCACACATCGATGGTGGGAAGCGGAGCGATGCGAATCGTTTCAATACCGGCGATGAGTGTGAGCAGCGCGAAGGCGGCGAACCGCGTGCGAGAAAAACGCGGCGATTCATCGCGGCCCCAGACGATCGCTGGTAGATACGTGCAGAGCAGCAGCAACGCGCCAACTTCGGCAGAGCGGCCCAGGCGCCAATCGGTCGTGGCGCTGGTCAGAAGACTGCGGTCGTTGAACGCACGTAAAACGAAGAGAACGAGACCGCCCCACGGAATGGCGAGCAGAAGGCGCGGCATTCGCATCGGCGCGCGCGACCACAAGACGCTGCCGCTGGCCCAGAGCAGGAGCGGGATTGCGAGCGCGGTGACCAGTGCGACGACCGCGGCGGCGTAAGGAAACGTTTCGCGCGAAGCGGGAAGGACCGCGAAGGTCACCACGAAACCGCCGACGAGCGCCGGCAAGAGCGCGGGTGGAAGCAACACCGTTGGAGGAGTGGTCGACGATGGCAAGAGTGGGCTCGGGGGAAGAATACGCTATGTATCCGTTCAGTCTGGCACACCCGTCATGGCCGGCCGCCGATCCCCGGGTCAAGCCCGGGGAGGCCATCCGCGTGCATCGGAATCCCCGTGGATGGCCGGGTCAAGCCCGGCCATGACGAACTGAACGGTTACTACCCTATTTCCCCGAACACTTGACAGGGAGGCGCTTGGCTGTTGTTGCACAGCCTCCGCACCCCGTGCCACAACGCCGACATGAACGCCACGCCCGCCGCGTCGAGCGCTCGGCCGCTGGAACTGCCGCAAGGCTTTGTTCCCGCGCTCATGGCCAGCCTGTGCGCAAGCGTTTCGATAAGCGTCGCGTCCGGCTCGTATCATCCGCTCGCTGTTTTTTTCGTGGCCGCCACGCTCGCCATTTTGGGTTGGCAATTTTCCGCTGCGCTCTGGCCGCGTCGGCAAACTGCACCGTGGCCACGCGCGATGCTCATCGCGGCTTTTCTAGGGTTGCTGGTGTTCGCGGGGATCGCGCTTCACGATGATGTCCTCATGTACGCGATTCGTCCGTGGCGGTTGGGACGGACCGCGCAAGTTGCTTCGCTCCTGCTTCTTGCGAGCTACATCCCCGAGATTACGGGTTGGCGAACGGTGTCTTCGCGGCTGCGGACCGCGCGATTTGCAGCGTTCGCCGTGGCCACGCTCCTCGCGGGCGTCGATGCGATCTACGCTTCGCCCGCGCCGCGCATCGACGTATGGACGCTTCAGACGCAGAGCGCAATCGCACTCGAGCACGGCCAGAATCCCTACACGCACGTTGCCACGCACGACACCGATCGCGGCACGTTTCTCGTTCCTTTCGTCTATCCGCCCACGCAAGCGCTCTTGTCGTTGGCGGGCCATCTTCTTGGTGGCGACGTGCGCTTCACCCTGTTGATCGCGATGCTCATCGCGGGCTTTTGTCTTCGCAGCATCGCGCGGCGCGCCGGTTGGCCGCTGCTTTCGTTCGTCGAGGACGCACCCACCCTCTACCTCTGGCTTTCGCCGAAGCTCTTTTTCATCCTCGAGCAGGCCTGGGTCGATCCGATTCAACTTGCGCTTTTCGCAATGACGATTCGCGCGCATCTTGCGCGACGGCCACTGCTCACGGCGGCGCTGTTGGGGCTGACCGTCTCCTCCAAGCAGAGCATGCTTTGGCTCATTCCGCTTGGGGCGGTGCTGCTCGAATTTCGCGCGCGGCAATGGATCGGCGCAGTCGTGGCCGGCGCTGCTGCGGCCATTCCATTTGCGCTATGGGATTTCGCCGCACTTCGTCATGCGGTGATCGATTTCGAACTTTCGCTGCCGCCGCGCGCAGACGCGCTAACCATTAATGCCTGGGCGGCTAACGTGGCTCACATTGCGATACCGGGAGCCGTGGGGACCGTGCTGGCGGCGGTCTTGACGGGTGTGGGAACTTGGGCGCTCCGACGGCGTGGTGTGTTCGGCCTCGGGATCGCGTCCGCGACGATTTATCTTTTTTTCTTCGCTTTCAATAAATGGGCATTCGCCAACTACTACTTTTTCGTGCTCGGTCTTGCCGCGTTGGCGGCGTCGACGAGCTTTTACGCACGCGCTGTTCCTGCTCTGGAAATCGTGCTCGCGCCCTCGGAAACTGAGGCCAGCACCATCATCGCGCCGACCAGATAGTGGTAGTTGAAAAAGCCGAAGGTCAGCGCGAAGAGCGTCAAGTAGACCGACGTGTTCCAGGCCCAGATTCGCTCACCCAGCGGGCGGCCCACGCGTGATCGCCAAAGCGGAAAGAGAAGGCCGATCGCCGTTGCGGCGATGACGATCGGTGTGATCGGCAGATGGACCTTGAAGGTGTGATCGAGCAGGCTGTTGAGACTCAAGTTGAACGCGCGGTAGGGAATGCGCGACGGTTGCGACAGCGCTTCGAGAAGGGCGCGCGGATCGCTGGCGAGAAATGGCAAGAGCGTCAGCGCGGCGAGTGCCACCGCAACGGCAAGCGCGGCCAATTTGCGCGGCGCGAGGAGCGCAAGGTTTCCGAGGAGGATGAAGTACTGTTTGAGCGAAAGCAGTGCACCGAGCAGCGGTGCCAGCACTGCATTGGAGGCGCCCGAGGAGCCGAACGCGAGAAGCAGCGCGGCACATCCGACACCGAGCGGTTCGGTCCACGCCTGTTCGATGGCGAAGCTGGCCAGCGGCTGCAAATAGAAAATGAGGAGCAGCGGCTCGAGCGCGCCCCGCGCGGGATGGCGGCGAATCACGCGCCACCACAAAATGGCGAGGCCGGCGATCTCGACGACGATCAGCGCGTAACGCGAATCGCCGAGCCCGGCGACAAACGGTGCGAAGAGAAAGAGATTGCTCGGCGGATAGTCGTAGGCCTTGAGCGCGTAGCCGAGCGCGGCGGGTGCTTTGCCCTCGTAGATGTCGGGCATGTCGTGCGTGAACGGGTTGATGCCGGAGAGCAGCATTTGCGTGGCGGTCTGATGCGCGCTCCAGACGTCGATGGTGGGATGCGGCGATGCGGCGACCGCGAGTACGCGCACGGCGACGCCAAGCGCGAGAAGGGCGGGTACCAATGCGTCGCGCCCGGCGTTGTCCGTCGATGATCGCGCGGCCAGAAGGGCGAGGAGGACGCCGCCGACGAACGCCACGCCTTCGAGGAACCACCAAGGACTGATGCTCGAAGTGACCGGATAGACGATGGGATTCTTCGAGGAGAAAAGGGCGATGAGCTGCAAGAGCGCGAAGATTACCGCGCAGGAGATGGCGGCCGCCCGTGGGCTGAAGGCGATTCTTTTGTGCAGCGCGAACTCGCCGGCGAACCAAGCGACGATCGCGGCAACGTAGGCGGGTACTGCATTTGCGCTCCACATGCCGTAGTTGGAGAGGCACGCCGTGGCCAAGCAGGCGACGGAAAACGCGCGCAATACAATCGTGATCGGTCCGATCATACGGCCGCCGCCAGCGCCGACAGTCCGGCGACGAAAAAGTAGTAGTTGGCGAAGGCCCATTTGTTGAACGCGAAAAAGATCAAGTAAGCCGCGGTGGCACTCAGCGCGAAAGCGAAGGACGAAGTCGTGCGCCGCAGACGAATGAGCGCGGCCCCAATCACCAGCGCGACGAGCAAGAACGCGGCGTTACCAGTCCAGCCGGCCTCGAAGGTGCGGTTCATCCAGGTGACGAGCGTGAGGCCGTCGTCGCGTGGCGGAAGCTGCGTTTGGAACGTGATCGTTGCGTAGAAGAGAGCGGGGAAATTCCAGAGTGCAAAAGGAAGAAGAGGGAGCGCAGCGGCGGTGCCGAAAAAAATCCAATCGCGGCGACGCAGCGGCAAGAGAAACGCGGCCAGCGGGATGAGAAATACCGTAGTCGGCTTCGAGGTCACGGCGAGGCCGAGCAGCGTTGCGTAGAGCAGCGAACGCGCTCGCGCGCGCGCCACCACGGCTAGCGCCACGAGCGCGAGCGGCACCGGATCGGTCCAGGCCTTTTCGAGAATCATCGGCAGCTTCGGCCAGAGCCAGAGCATTAGCGCGGGCGCGTCCACCTCCAGCGCGCCTCGATTCGAAGGCTTCGCGAGAGAGCGAAACGCAACGCCGGCTACGAACACCGCGGCCAGCAGCGCATAGCGAACATCGCCAAGAATCGCGTAACTCGCGGTGCTGACGAAAAGCTGCAGCGGTGTGTAGACGAAGGGGCAGGGCAGCGCAGGAGGTGGGCCAGTCCATGCAGACGAGACGACAACGTAGGGATTCTGCCCGTGGAGCAGCGCACGCGCGCCGTCGTTTTGCACGGTCCACACGTCGATCAGCGGATTTGGCGAAGTTCGAATAATGTCAACTCCGCCGATCACGAGCAGCGCGGCGAATCCGAAGAAGCGGAACGTGCGCATGGCCGTCGAGTCGGCGCGTCTTCCATCGAGAAACGGCAAATAGGAGAGGAGAAGCAGCAGCGCGCCAACCTGTGTCACGGGGCCGAGACGCCACGGACCGTGCGCGTGTTGCAGTGGAACGGGATCGTTGAACTGAAAAAAGACAGCGCCGAAGAGAGCGATCCAAACGAGCGGCAAGACTGATCGCGGCGAGGTTGGTTCGGCGTGCGCGTCGACGAGCAGCGCGCCAAAGCGCCATGCCGCGACGGCGAGCGCCAGGACCAAAAAGAAGAGTGCGTCGTTTTGGTACGCGCCACCATTGAAGGTGACGCAGATGCCGAGCAGCCAAGCGATGAGCAGCGGTGCGCCGAAGTCGGCTGCGGAACGTGCGGGAGTATCGGTCACCGTACGGCATCCTAGTGCCTACGGAGGGGTTGCCGCCGCATTTCCCCTCCCCGTTTGATGGACGTGATCTGCCGCGTGCGAATGATCGCACCCCGGGGGTTGCCGTCGCATTTCCCCTCCCCCTTTGATGGGGGAGGGTCAGGGTGGGGGTGGCGTCACGTTCGGCTTCCGGCCCCCCCACCCTAGCCCTCCCCCGCAAGGGGGGAGGGAACCCCTGCTCGGCCACGTCGCCGTCAACGTCGCCGCGCGTCAACGCTCACGTCAACGTCTGTTGATACGGGGCGTTTGCCTTCGTCGCGGGCGTCTCCTAGTTTTCCGCCAATGCCCAACCGACTCGCCGCGGAGCTCTCGCCTTATCTCTTGCAGCACGCCCACAATCCGGTCGACTGGTACGCGTGGGGCGACGAATCGCTGGCGGCCGCGCGCACGCTCGACCGGCCGATTCTACTGAGTATCGGATACGCCGCCTGCCACTGGTGCCACGTCATGGAACGCGAGTCCTTCGAGGACGAATCGACAGCGCGGCTGATGAACGACAATTTCGTCTGCATCAAAGTCGATCGCGAAGAGCGGCCAGATCTCGATCAGATTTATCAGCAGGCGCTGCAGCTTCTCGGTGGACACGGTGGTTGGCCGCTGACGCTTTTTCTGACGCCGGACGGTCGGCCTTTTTATGGCGGGACCTATTTTCCGCCGGTTGGCAAATACGGAATGCCGGCGTTCAAGGAGGTGCTCACTGGCGTGACCGAGGCGTTTCGCGCACGGCGAAAAGCGGTCGACGATCAGGCCGCGCAGCTCACCGAGTCGTTGCAACAACTTTCACGTGGAGAGACGCGATTTCGCGCCGCGGCTGAAGCACGCCTTCTGGACGAAGCCGAAGCGCAGCTTTTGCGCCGCGCCGATTTCACGCACGGTGGATTTGGCGAGCGGCCAAAGTTTCCTAACCCGACGAATTTGGCGTTTCTCCTCGGGCGCGCTCGTGCTGGTTCCGCCGTGGCGCTGTCGCACGTGGAGCTTTCGTGCACCAAGATGGCCGCGGGCGGGATGTACGATCAGCTCGGCGGCGGCTTTCATCGCTACTCCACCGACGAGCGTTGGCTCATTCCGCATTTTGAAAAGATGCTTTACGACAACGCGTTGCTCGTTCCGATTTATGCAGCGCTGCATCGGTCGACAGGAAATCTGCTGGCGCGCGAAGTGGTGCGCGGGACGCTGGGTTATCTGGAGCGGGAGATGACCTCGCCGGAAGGCGGATTTTTCGCTACGCAGGATGCGGATAGCGAAAGCGTCGAAGGAAAGTTTTTTGCTTGGACACCGGAGTCGATTCGCGCGGTAATGGGCGACGCCGATGGCGAACTGGTCTGCCGCGTTTACGGCGTGACGCCAAGCGGAAATTTCGAGCACGGCACGAGCGTGCTGCACGTGACTGCCCCTACGCCGACCCTTCCCCGCGAGGGTGGAGGGGAACGGTCTGCATCGTGGACGCCAGAAGAAGAGACGCGTCTCGCGCTGGCACGTGCGAAACTGTTCGCGGCACGCGAAACGCGAATTCATCCCGCGCGCGACGAAAAAATTCTGACCGCCTGGAATGGTCTGGCGCTCTCCGCATTCTGCGCAGGTGCGCGTGCGCTTGGTGGCGAAGACGGCGCGCGGTGGACTGCTGTTGCCCAGCGTGCGGCGACTTTTATCCTCGCGAAATTGGCACCGAACGATCAGGTGTTTCGTGTTTACAAAGATGGCGTGGCGAAACTTTCGGGGACGCTCGATGATCACGCGTTTTTCGCTGCGGGTTTGTTCGATCTCTTTCTCACCGATTTCGATCCGCGCTGGCTGAACGCAGCTTGCCGCCTAACCGATCGCGCGCTTGCGCGATTCACCGATCCGGACGGCGGATTTTTTCTCGAAGATGGGTCGGAGCCGCTCGTGGCGCGACCGCGCAGTGGGTATGACAATGCAATACCGAGCGGCGCCGCAGTGCTTGTGCGCACGCTCTTGCGACTTCACGCCCTCACGGGAGAGGCGCGTTACGAGCGCGCCGCGCAGGCCACGTTGGAGCTTTACGCCGGCGCTATGGCCCGCAGCGCGTTCGGTTTCGGCGAAATGTTGCGCGCACTTTCGCTTTGGCTAGAGGGGCCGCGTGTTGTTGTCGTGGCCGCCGCGCGCGATGACGCGGCGGCCCGCGCGCTCGTTGATGCGGGCTGGCGCGATCCGGAAACGCTGGTCGTACTGGCGATCCAAGATCGTCCGTCGTCGCCGCACTTGCCCGCCCTTCTCGAGGGGAAAAGCGTTCTCGATGGTGCCGCCACTGCTTACGTTTGCCGTCGCGGAACCTGTTCGCCACCGGTCACGGATCCCGCGTCGCCGGTGCTATTGTTTTCCGCCAGGAGCTCTTAAATGCGAATCGATTTGACCGACGAGCAACGTCTTCTGCAAACCACCTGTCGCGATTTTGCAGCCGCGGAACTTTTGCCGCACGCGCGCCAATGGGACGAGGAAAAGCATTTTCCCGCCGAGGCCGTGACAAAGCTCGCCGAGCTTGGCCTCCTCGGCATCGCCGTGCCGATGGAATGGAACGGCGCGGGCATGGACAACGTGGGCTACGCCGTGGCCATGGAAGAGATCTCGCGCGGCTGCGCGTCGACGGGCGTGATCATGTCCGTCAACAATTCGCTCTACTGCGATCCCCTCCTCAAGTACGGCAACGACGAGCAGAAGCGCGCCTGGTTGGCTCCATTCGCGTCCGGCGAAAAGCTCGGCTGCTTCGCGCTCACCGAGCCGGAAGCTGGTTCCGACGCCGCCGCGCAAAAAACCACCGCGGAAAAAAAGGGCGACGCGTACGTTATTCGCGGCTCGAAAAATTTCATCACCAACGGCCCGCAAGCCGACGCGGTGGTGCTCTTCGCCATGACCAACCGCGCCGCGGGCAACAAAGGCATCAGTGCGTTCGTGGTCGATCTCCATTCGCCGGGCGTGGTGCGCGGTCACAAAGATCGAAAGCTCGGTATTTGCGCCAGCGGATCCTGTTCGCTCTTTTTCGAGGAGTGCGTGGTGCCGCTGAAGAACCGGCTGGGCGCCGAGGGCGACGGTTTCAAGATCGCCATGTCCACGCTCGACGGCGGACGCATCGGCATCGCATCGCAAGCGCTTGGCATCGCGCGCGCGGCGTACGAAGAGGCGCTGCACTACTCGAAAGAGCGCAAGGCCTTCGGACAACCGATCGCGCAGCTGCAAGCGATTCAATTCATGTTGGCCGACATGGCCACCGAGATCGACGCCGCGCGTTTGCTCGTGCACCGCGCCGCCAGCTTGAAAGATCGTGGCGTGCGTCACTCGCGCGAATCGGCGATGGCGAAATTGTTTGCCAGCGAAATGAGCACGCGCTGCGCTAACAAGGGCCTGCAGATTCACGGCGGGTACGGCTACACCAAAGAGTTCGACGCCGAGCGCCACTATCGCGATGCCAAAATCACCGAGATCTACGAGGGCACGAGCGAGATTCAACGGCTGGTGATCTCGAGCGCGGTGCTCAAAGGTTCGTGATGTATGACTTCGAATTGACGGACGTGCAGATCGCAGTGCGCGAGGTGGCGCGCCAGTTTGCGCAGCGTCGCTTGGCGCCTGCGGCGCGGCAGGCGGATCGCGAAGGGAAATTTCCCGCGGTGTTTTTGAAAGAGATGGCCGGCCTCGGATTGATGGGCGTCAACGTGCCCGAGGCGCTCGGCGGCGCAGAGGCTGGCGCAGTGGCGTATGCGCTGGCGATGATGGAAATCTCCGGAGCTTGCGCGTCCACGTCGGTGGCGATGGGCGTGACCAACATGGTCGCAGAGACGATCTGCCGCTTTGGCAGCGACGAACAGAAAAAGCGTTACGTGCCCGAGCTGACCAGCGGGCGTTTCGAAGCGGCGTCGTTCGCGCTCTCGGAACCGCAATGCGGATCGGATCCCGCGGCCATGCGCACCAATGCGCGACGAGATTGTAAGTATTGGATACTCAATGGCGAGAAGCAGTGGATCACCAGCGGCGATCACGCGGGTGTGATGGTGGTGTGGGCGCGATCGGGAAAAGCAGGCGCCGACGGCATCAGCGCGTTTTTGGTCGAAGGCGGAACGCGCGGCCTTTCGATCGGCAAACACGAAGAGAAGATGGGCCTGCACGCCTCGACCACGGTAAGCCTCGCCTTTTCCGATTGCCGCATTCCCGCGAGCGCGCTGCTCGGAAAAGAGGGCGAAGGTTTTCGCATCGCAATGGCCGCGCTCGATGGCGGGCGCATCGGAATCGCGTCGCAGTCCGTGGGTATCGGCCGCGCCGCGCTGGCCGCGAGCGTGCGCTACGCCAATGAGCGGCAAGCGTTCGGCCATCCTATTGCGGATTTTCAGGCCATCAAATTTCAGATCGCGGACATGGCTACCGAGTTGGACGCTGCGGAGTTGCTCGCGTTGCGTGCGGCGTCGCTCAAAGAAGCGGGGCGCCGTTTTACGCGCGAAGGATCGATGGCGAAAGTATTCGCCAGTGAAGCGGTCAACCGCGTGGTGTCGAAGGCGGCACAGATTCACGGCGGTTACGGCTACATCGATGAGTTTCCGGTGGAGCGGTATTTCCGCGATGCGCGCGTGACCACGATTTATGAGGGCACGAGTGAGATTCAGCGGATCGTGATCGCGCGCTCGATTTTGGCGGGATGAAAAGCAAAAGCTCACAATGAGGATGGAAGGAGGGAAGGGATGTGAGGTTTTGGATTGGTTCCGGGTGTTTTGGGGCGGGACGTAAATCTCCGAATTCCGTCACGCAGATGGGCGACGTTGAAGTTTACGAGCAGCGCGATGTCGATGCCAGCCAGCTTCTTTGGCCGTCTGCGTGATGTCGTCGTCTTGCGCGCGCGTGAGTGAAACCGAGATGAAAGTCGAAAGCGCGGTGACGGCACGCTGGACTTCGGGCGCGCACGCCGCGGTTTCCGGCGCCACGGCGGTGCTCAACTTCGGCGCCGGTTGCGACGCGCAGCCAAGCACGAGAATCGCCAGAGATGCGGGCGGCATTCGCATGCTGGCTAACAAAGCAAGAACGCAGCCAAATCTCCGCGCACGAATTTGTTCGCCTTTTAGCAGTGGCCACTCTGACTGGAGCATGCCCGCGCGTTGCATTTGGAGCAGCGATAGTCCAAAACTTGGTCCCGATGAGTGACTCGAAAATGTCGGGGTTGGAAGCGATCGCCCAAGCGCAACAGAGCTGGCGCGCGGGTGCTTTGGCGGGCTCGCTCAAAAAACTTCCGCATCGCCGCGCGCAGTTCGCTACCGATTCTGGAATTCCGATTCCCGATCTGCTGACGCCCGCCGATCGCGCCGGCGAAAATTATCTCGCCGACATTGGGCTTCCGGGACAGTTCCCCTACACGCGCGGGCCGCAGGCCACGATGTACCGCGGTCGCCACTGGACGATGCGGCAGTTTGCCGGATTCGGAACGCCCGAGGACACCAACAAGCGTTTCAAATATCTGCTCGAGCACGGCATGACCGGGCTCTCGACGGCGTTCGATATGCCCGCGCTCATGGGCTACGACGCGGACCATCCGCTCTCGCGCGGCGAAGTAGGAAAAGAGGGCGTGGCGGTTTCGACGTTGCGCGATTTCGAAGTGCTTTTCGACGGCATTCCGCTCGACCAAGTCACCACGTCGATGACCATCAACGCCAGCGCGGTCGTGGCGCTTGCCATGTACATCGCCGTGGCCGAGGAGCACGGCACGCCGCGCGCGGCGCTCGGTGGAACGATTCAGGCGGACATTCTCAAGGAATACATCGCGCAGAAGGAGTGGATCGTTCCGCCGCGGCCCGCGGTGCGGCTGGTCATCGACATGATCGAGTTCTGCACACGCGAGATGCCCAAGTGGCATCCGGTTTCCATCAGCGGCTATCACATTCGTGAAGCGGGAGCGACGGCGGTGCAGGAGCTGGCGTTCACGCTGGCGGACGGATTTGGCTACGTGGAAGAGTCCATCGCGCGTGGAATGGCGGTCGATGATTTTGCGCCCGGCCTTTCGTTTTTCTGGGACGTGCACAACGACTTCTTCGAGGAGATCGCCAAGTTCCGCGCGGCGCGGCGCATCTGGGCGCGGGAGATGAAGGATCGCTACGGCGCGAAGGATCCGCGGTCGATGATGCTCAAGACGCACGCGCAGACGGCGGGCGTGAGTCTGACCGCGCAGCAGCCGTATAACAATGTGATACGCACGTCATTGCAAGCGCTGGCCGCGGTGCTTGGCGGCACGCAGAGCCTGCATACCAACTCGCTCGACGAGACCTACGCGTTGCCGACGGAAGAGTCGGTGACGCTGGCGCTGCGTACGCAACAAGTCATCGCTTACGAATCGGGCGTCGATCGCGTGGTCGATCCGCTCGCGGGTAGCTACTTCATCGAGTACCTCACCGACGAAACCGAGAAGCGCGCACGTGCTTATATTGAAAAGATTCGGGCCATGGGCGGCATCATTCGCGCGGTGGAAGAGGGCTTTCCGCAGCGGGAAATTGGCGACTCGGCGTATCGGCATCAGCGCGAAGTGGAAAGTGGCGAGCGCGTGATCGTCGGCGTGAACAAATTCAAAACGGCGCAGGGCGCTGCGATCCCAATTCTGAAAATCGAGGAAGTGGTGACGCGCGCGCAGCTCGAGCGGTTGGCTTCGGTGAAGCGTTCGCGCAACGCCGCCGCGGTGAAGGAGCGGCTCGCCGCGGTGGAACGCGCCTCACGAGACGGAAAGAACGTGATGCCGAGCGTGATCGACGCGGTGAAAGCCTACTGCACGCTCGGCGAAATCTGCGATGTGTTTCGCGCGGTGTGGGGGCAGTTCCGCGAAGCGGGGTCCTACTAACATGGAACGCAAAATCCGAATTCTCGTGGCCAAGCCTGGTCTCGATGGGCACGATCGCGGCGCGAAGATCATTGCGCGCGCACTGCGCGACGGCGGCTTCGAGGTCATCTACACGGGACTTCACCAGACGCCGGAAATGATCGCCAACGCCGCCGTGCAGGAAGACGTTGACGGCGTGGGCCTCTCCATCATGAGCGGCGCGCACATGACACTCTTTCCCGATGTGCTGAACGAGCTCAAACGGCTCGGCGCTGACAACGTCACCATTTTCGGAGGCGGCATCATTCCCGACGAAGACATCACCGAGCTGAAGAAGCGCGGGGTGGCTCAAATTTTTACGCCCGGCGCGAGCACGCAGGAGATCGTGCGCTGGGTTCACGAACACGTGCAGCCGCGCAGATGACTCCGGCGGTTCCGGCGAACTTTGGGCGCTTGCCCAAGCGGGTGACCGTTTACGAAGTCGGTCCGCGCGATGGATTGCAAAACGAATCGACCGTGGTGCCGACGGCGGGAAAGGTGGCGCTGATCGAGGCGCTGGCCGCGGCGGGACTTTCTCGAATCGAAATTACTTCGTTCATGCGACCCGATCGCATCGCACCGTTGGCGGATGCCGATGTGCTCGCCGCACAAATTTCTCCTCGAGCGGGAACGCGATTCGTGGCGCTCATTCCGAATCAGCACGGACTTCTGCGCGCGCAGGCGGCGAAACTTGCTGAAGTCGCGGTGGTGCTCTCGGCGTCGGAAACGCACAACAAGAAAAATATCAACCGTAGCGTCGCTGAATCGCTCGCCGAGTTTCGCACGCTAATCCCCGCGGCGCGCCAAGCGGGGATCAGCGTGCGCGCCTATATCAGCACGGTGTGGGGTTGTCCGTACGAGGGAAAAGTCGATCCGCAGCATGTGCTCGCGATCGCGCGCGAGCTTGCTGGGCGTGGCGCCGAACAGATTTCGCTCGGCGATACGATCGGTGTCGGTACGCCGTTGCAAACCGCGCGCATCCTCGAAATGTTCTTGCCGCATTTCGCGCCGGAAGCGTTGGCGCTGCATCTGCACGACACGCGCGGTACCGCGCTCTCCAACGCCCTGGTCGGTCTGCAATTCGGCATCACCACGTTCGATGCCTCGGTCGGCGGTCTCGGCGGTTGTCCTTACGCCCCGGGCGCAGCGGGAAATTTGGCCACCGAAGATCTCGTCTATCTCCTGCACGGGCTGGGAATCGAGACGGGCATCGATTTGGACAAGCTCGTGGACGCGGGACGGCTGGCGCAATCCTTGGTTGGCCACTCACTACCGGGTCGCTACCTGAAAGCCGCGTTGGCCGCGAAGGAAAAGGCATGACCGAATTTCTGCTCGAGTCGAGGGGCTCGCACGTACGTGTGCTGCGCATCAACGGCGAAGCGCGGCTCAACACGCTTCGCCGCACCATGTTGGATGAGCTCGAAACGCACGTGCGCGCACTCGAAGCGGACGCGGATGTGCGCGTGGTGATCATCACGGGTTCTGGCCCGATAGCGTTTTGCGCAGGCGCGGATCTTCGCGAACGTCAGGCGATGGATGTGGCGCAAGTGCGCGTGTGGCTTGCCGATCTGAAACGCGTGTTCCTCGCCATCGAGCGATCGCGCAGGGTGTACGTCGCGGCCATCAACGGTGCGGCGATGGGCGGTGGCTGCGAGTTGGCGTTGGCGTGTGATCTGCGCGTCGCGGACCCAGCGGCGCAACTCGGGCTTCCAGAAGTGAAACTTGGCATTTTGCCGGGTGCGGGAGGGACGGTTCGTCTTGCCCGCGTGGTCGGTCTCGGCCGCGCGCGCGATCTGATTCTGACTGGCCGGCGCGTTTCCGCCGCGGAGGCTTTGGCGATGGGCTTGGTCAATCGGCTCGCGCCGCCGCGTGAAAGTTTGGCGGAAGCGTTGGCGCTGGCGGAAGAGATCGCCGCCAATGCGCCCGTCGCCGTAGCCGAAGCGAAGGCGTCTTTGCGCGAAGGGTGGGACTGCGATCTCGAGACGGCGCTCGACCGTGAGCACGTGGCTTACGAACCTTTGCTCGCCACCGCCGATCGCCTCGAAGGCCTGGCGGCGTTCGCAGAAAAGCGAAAGCCAAAGTACATCGGTCGTTAGGCGGCCGCGTTCCCGCCGTTCACCACGCGACATCACCTGCTCGAAATTGCGCTGCACAACAGCCGCGCCGTTGGAAATCAAACCCGACTGGTGTTTGCAGCGCGCCGCGCGTTGAATCCGTATTTCGTTCGCGCGCAAAGTTCCGCCCTGGTGTTTCGCCCGCGGGGGATTGCATGCGCCACTCGCCGCTGATCGTTCTCGTCGTGTTGAACTCGATCGGTGCCTGCACACGCACGGACCAGAATTCGGACCAGATCAAGTCGCGAGAGACGTTCGTGAAGCCGCCGCGCGATGTTGCCTACAACGGAGGCCCGGTCCTTTCGAACGTCGAGGTGCACGCGGTTTTCTGGGGCCGGCGGGTTGACACGACAGTGACCGCCCAGATGGGCGCTTTTTTTCGGACGCTCACTGGGGCGCCGTTTGATTGGCTCAGCGAATACGACACGCCCACGCAGAGCATCGGTCGCGGAAAGTTCACCGGGGCGAGCTTGATAACGCCGGCCAACAAGGGCGCGGCGCTGGTGACGAGGGACATCGGGGCGGAGGTCGTTGCGCAGATTGCGACGGGGACGCTACCCGCACCAAACGCCAACTCGTTCTACGCGGTGTTCTTGCCTCCCGGCGTTACCGTGAGCTTCGGGCCGCTGACGTCGTGTCAGTCGTTTTGCGGCTTGCACGGAGCGGCGGCGACGAAGAAGGGAGATCCCGTCTACTGCCTCTTGATTCCGGACTACGCGCCCGGCAGTGGTTGCGACAAGCTCTGCGGAGAGGGAACGGCGTTTGAGAACATCTGCGCGGTGAGCTCGCACGAGCTAATCGAAGGTGTCACTGATCCGGCGAACGTGCCGAATCTCGCTTGGAACGACGACACGTATGGCGAGGTCGGGGACATCTGCAACGGAACGCGCGGCTTCATAAGCGGTGTCGAAGGAACCTTCACGGTGCAAGCGAACTGGTCGAACAAGGTTGGCGCGTGTGTCGTCTCGGGGAAGGCGATCAACGATTTCGCCCTCATGCTGAGCGATACGCCGTCGTCGCCGGGGCGCGCCGTGTTTGCCATTGACACCGTGCTCACTCGTGGTTATTTTGAGAGTATTACACTTAGTATTCCTGACCTCCCGGATGGCATGACCGCCGCTTTCCAGCCGACGATGGTCACCACGGGTGGCAGCTCGACGTTGACGCTGACGTTCGGGCCCGATGCGCCAGCGATCGCGAAGCTCACGCTGGTCGCGACGTCGCCTTCGGCGATGCACAAAGAAAATAGTACACTCAATATTAGCGGAGCGACGCCCGCGAACGGCGGCGGACAGCCCGATCCAAGCGGTCCCCCGTCGCCGAGCGCACCTTCACTGACGCCGTCGGTCACCTCGCTGAACCTGAGCTCCGGAAGTTCTGTCGATGTGATCGTAAGCGTGCCGCCCGACGCGACGTCACCGCTCACGCCCACGGTCGATGGACTCCCGCCGGGTGTGACGGCGACTTTCCCGGCGACCGTCAAGGCGGGCGACTCGTTCACGCTCACGCTGCGGTCGACCAACATTCTTCCGTCGGTGAGTACGGTATTCAATATCGTGGCGAACAACGGCGTGGCGGCTTACCAGACGTCGATCGCATTGACTGTGGAAGGCCAAAGCCAGCTCGACGCTCTTCTCGCTCTCGATTCCGTCGCAGAGCGTGACGGGGTCGGGCAACACGCTCAATTTCGCGGTCGCCGTGGACAGCCAGACGACGGATCCGATCACGCTTTACGCGCTGGGCTTGCCGCCGGGCTTGGTTGGAACGTTTGACCCGCCGATTGTTAACGCATCGAGGACTTCAACGCTCACGTTGACTGTCGACCCGAGCGTTCGCGGCTCGGTCTCGTTTACCGTCGTGGGGTCCGCGCCGTCCGGTGTGCAGGCCACGCAGGTGGCGCTGACTTTGAAGTAGCGAATATCGCGCTGATGAATTTGTAACCGTTCAGTCCGGCAGACCAGTCGTCATGGCCGGCCGAAGAGCCGGCCATCCACGTGCATCGAAATCTTCGTGGATGGCCGGGTCAAGCCCGGCCATGACGGACTACATGAATCTCAGCTCATCGCATCCCGCTTTTGCGCACGTCCATCGCGATACCGCTGCCCCGCGGCCAGCTGCCTCTTGCGCAGCCGAATCGATTTCGGCGTTACCTCAACGAGCTCATCTTCGTTGATCCACGCCAGTGCTTGCTCGAGCGACAGCACGCGCGCCGGCGTGAGGATCACGTTCTCATCGCGTCCCGCGGAGCGGATGTTGGTGAGCTTGCGAGCGCGCGTGGCGTTGACGTCGAGATCGTTGGTGTGGCTGTGCTCGCCGACGATCATCCCCTCGTACACTTTAGTGCCCGCGCCGAAGAAGAGCGCGCCGCGTTCCTGCAACGAGAAAAGTCCGTAGGCCACGGTCTCGCCTTCGCGATCCGAAATCAGCGCGCCGTTGATGCGCTTGGGAATCGCACCGGTCCAGGCCGCGTAACCGTCGAACTGCGTGGACATGATGCCTTCGCCACGCGTCGAGGTCAGGAACTCGCTGCGAAATCCGATCAACCCACGCGCGGGCACGCGGAAGTTAAGGCGCGCGCGGCCCGAGCCGATTGTCTCCATATGCACCATGCGGCCTTTGCGCGGTCCGAGTGCTTCGGTGACTGCGCCAACGGTATTGTCGGGCACGTCGCAGACCATGAGCTCCATCGGCTCGTGCTCCTCGCCGTCCACCATCTTGGTCACCGGCACCGGATTCGAGGCCGTGAGCTCGTACCCTTCGCGGCGCATCGTTTCGAGGATGACCGCCAACTGCAATTCACCGCGGCCGATTACGCGAAACGCATCGGGCACGTCGGTGTCTTCCACGCGAATCGAAACGTTGCGGTAGCTCTCTTTATAGAGCCGTTCGCGCAACACACGGCTGGTGACGTACTGGCCTTCACGTCCTGCGAAGGGGCCGTCGTTGACGCGGAAGATCATCGACATCGTCGGCTCGTCGACGTGGATGCGTTCGAGCGGCGCGGGATGTTCCGGATCGCAGAGCGTGTCGCCGATGGTGAGATCTTCGATGCCGGCGAGGCTGACGATTTCGCCCGGTCCCGCCGATTCGACTTCCACGCGCTTGACGCCCTCGAAGGCGAAGACCTTGACGACTTTTCCCTTCATGAGTGCGCCGTGATCTTTGCACACCACCACGTTGCTGCCCGGCGCCACGGTGCCGGCGGTGATGCGACCGATGGCCAAGCGGCCGACGTAGTCGTCGTAGTCGAGGTTGCCGACCAGCATTTGGAAATGCTCGTGCCCGCTGACGGCTTCGCGCGGCGGTGGGATGCGCTCGAGGATGACGTCAAAAAGACATTCAAGAGATTTGGCGCGCGATCCCGGAACTTCGCCCTTGCGCGGTGCGGCGCCCGGCGCGGCTTCTTGGCCAACCGGCAGATCGTCGAAATCGGCGAGGTGCAAACTCGCACGTCCTGCGCGGGCCACGGCGTAGACGACCGGAAATTCGATCTGATGTTCGTTGGCGCCAAGGTCGATGTAGAGCGAGTAAACGGCGTCGAGAACTTCGGCGGGGCGAGCGTCTTTGCGATCGACTTTGTTGACGACAACGACGCTCGGCAGGCCGAGCTTCATCGCTTTGCCGAGCACGAAACGCGTTTGCGGAAGCGGTCCTTCCGCGGCATCCACGAGGAGCAACACGCCGTCGACGAGGCGCAGTCCGCGTTCCACTTCGCCGCCAAAGTCGGAGTGGCCAGGCGTGTCGACGATGTTGATCTTCACGCCGCGGTAAACGATGGCCGCGTTCTTGGCCATGATGGTGATGCCTTTTTCCCGCTCGAGATCGTTGGAGTCCATCACGCGCTCCACCATCGCTTCGTTGGCGCGGTAGACGCCGGACTGGCGCAGCAGGTGGTCGACGAGCGTGGTCTTCCCGTGGTCGACGTGGGCCACGATGGCGATGTTGCGAATGCGTTCGCGTAGCTGCAAGGGGAACTCCGGGAGAGACGAAAGAGCGCTGGCCTTACGGGATTTCCTACCTCGGTGCAAGGCAAGGCGCGGCCGTTCGCCACTCACAAAACAGGTCGCGATGGTAAAGTCCTGCGCTTGGTGCCGAGCCCGTCCACTGGCGTACATCACCTGGCGATTCAGGTTTCCGATCTGGCGCGCGTTGAGGCCTTTTACAGTGATGTCTTGGGTCTCAGTATTTTGAAAAGATGGGACGATGATCAGGGCGCGCCGCGTTCCGTCTGGCTCTCGCTCGGTGGCGAGCCGACTATGTTTTTGGCGCTCGAGCGATGCGACGGCACCGCGCCGTCACCACCGTTTCGCTCGCCCGCGCCAGGCCTGCATCTTCTCGCGCTGCGCATCACGCCCGACGATCGCGCGCGCTGGGAAACGCACCTCGTCGCGCACGGTGTTCTCGTCGTGCACCGTTCGGCATTCACGCTCTACGTGCAAGATCCCGAAGGCAACCGCATCGGTTTGTCGCACCACCCGGAGGCTTTTTGACACTGGTCGCTAGCTCCGCTACCCCTTCCGTCGTGTCCACCCCCACGCCGCGTATCGTCTCGGGTATGCGACCAACCGGTCGCATGCACCTCGGCCACTACCAGGGCGCGCTCAAGAATTGGATTGCGCTCTCGGATGCGTACGACTGCTTTTTCTTCTCCGCCGATTGGCACGCGCTGACCACGCACTACCGCGATGCCTCCATCGTTCGCGAGAGCGAGCGCGAGATGATCGCCGACTGGATCGCGGCGGGACTCGATCCGGCCAAGGTGACGCTCTTCAAGCAGAGCGCGGTGAAGCAGCACGCGGAGCTGTTTCTCCTCTTGGGAATGGTGACGCCGCTCGGCTGGTTGGAGCGCGTGCCGACTTACAAAGAGCAGAAAGAGCAGTTGGCCGATCGCGATCTCAACATGCTGGGATTTCTTGGCTACCCCGTTTTGCAAACCGCGGACATCGCTGCTTACGGAGCGCAGCGCGTGCCGGTCGGCCAAGATCAGGTGAGCCATCTCGAGCTCGCACGCGAAGTGGTACGGCGCTTCAACTCCTTCTACGGACCGGTTTTGGTGGAGCCACAACCGCTGGTCACACCGACGCCCAAAGTGCTCGGCACCGACGGCCGTAAGATGTCCAAGAGCTACGGCAACGCCATCGAGCTTGGCGAAGCGGAAGACAGCGCGCGAAAAAAAATCATGGGCATGGTGACCGATCCAGCGCGCGTTCGACGCCAGGATCCGGGCAACCCCGACGTGTGCGGCATTTATTATCTGCACAAGGGCTACTCCTCGGCGGAACGCGTGGCTACGGTGGATCGCGAATGCCGCACCGCGGGCATCGGCTGCGTCGATTGCAAAAAGTGGCTGCTCGAGGGGCTCTTGCCGTCGCTTGAAAAACACCGTGCGGCGCGCGCCGATTTGGAAAAGCAACCGGAGCTGGTGCAGCTCACTCTCGAGCGGGGCAACAAGCGCGCGGCCGAAGTGGCCGAGACGACGCTCCAACATGTGCGCGAGGCGATGAAACTGCAATGATCGAAAGCAATACAAACGATCAGTCCGCGGCCAAGGCGAGCGTTTTTACGCCCGAAGGTGAGCTGCCTTTTCAGATTGCGCTGCCGGTTTTCGAAGGGCCGCTCGATCTGCTCTTGCATCTCATCGAGAAGCACGAGCTCGATCTGTTCGACATTCCCATTGCGGTGGTGACCGCGCGATATCTTGAATATCTCGAGCTGATGCGCTCGATGAATTTGGACATCGCCGGCGAATTTTTGCTGATGGCCGCGTCGCTGGCGCACCTCAAATCGAAACTGCTTTTGCCGCGCGAAGCGGTGACCGACGCGCCCGGCGAAGAGGGGCCCGACCCGCGCGAGGAGTTGGTGCGGCGGCTCTTGATGTACCAAAAGTACCGCGACGCGGGCGTACAGCTCGGTGCCCTGCCGCAACTTGGACGCGACGTTTTCGTGCGCGGCGGCAAAGAAGCGCCTCCGGAAAATGATGCCATCGTCGTTGCGGAGACCAGCGTCTTCAAGCTGGTGGAAGCGTTCGATCGCATGCTGAAGGCCTCGCACATCGAGCTCCCGCACGAGGTGTTCGTCGATCGCATCAACATCACCGATCGCATTCACGAAATCGTCGATCGCCTCCGCGCCGGGCCGCGGCTGCGTTTCTCCGCGCTGTTTCATTTTTCAGAGGGAAAACAGGCGGTGGTGGCCACGTTCTTGGCGCTCTTGGAAATGTGCCGCTTGAAGCTGGTGCGTGTGCATCAGCCCGACGAGCGCGGCGAAATCTACGTGAGTGGCACCGACAACTTGAATGCGCCCGCGGCGCTGGAGTCTGGCCTTGACTATCGAAACTGAAATGCGTGGCTCGGATCAGGTCGAGGAGATGCCGCCCGCGCCACTGGCGCAGGTGGTGGACGCGGCGTCCGAAACGGCTGCCGAAGCGCCGATCGAAGCTGTTGCTGAGACGGTCGCAGAAACGATCGCGGTGGAAGCGGTGCCGCGCGTCCGCACGACGCAAGAGATGCAGGCCGTGGTGGAGGCGCTGATCTTCGCCGCGGAAAAGCCGGTTACCGCGGAACAGCTCGCCGCTGCCGCGTTGGCGCCAATGGAAGAAGTGCAGGCCGCGCTTGGTGCGCTCGTCGCGCGATTCGCAGAGCCGGGGCAAGGGCTCACGCTGGCGGAGATCGGTGGCGCGTATCAACTGCGCACCGCGGCCGCGCACGGCGACGATGTGCGGCGCCTGCTCCAAGTTCGTCCGCAGCGACTCACCCGCGCGGCGCTGGAGACCTTGTCCATCGTGGCCTACCGCCAACCCGTCACGCGGCCCGAAGTCGAGGACATTCGCGGCGTCGATTGTGGCGCTGTGCTCAAAGCGCTTCTGGATCGGCGGCTCTTGCGTGTGCTCGGAAAAAAAGACGAGCCCGGCCGGCCCCTGCTCTACGGAACGTCGCGCGAATTTCTCGAGCTGTTCCACCTAAAAGATTTGGCATCGTTGCCGACGCTGCGCGAATTCCACGAGCTCACCGAGGAGAGCCGGCAGATCGTGGAGAAGGAAGCGCCGCCCGAAGGTGTGGAAGGGCTAGCGAGTCTCGCCAACGCCACCAAGCTCGACGAGCGACTGGCCGAGACGGCGGCGGAATCCGACGCCGCGTTGGCTGCCTTAGAAACCGCCATGCATCAGGCCGAGGTGAACACCAAGGCTGCTGCGGAAACCTTGGCACCGCCGCCGCCCCCAGTCGATCCGCTTGCTCCTCCACCCGTTGAACCTTAAGAAGGCCTAATGGCCCAAGTTCGCATTCAGAAGATTCTCGCGCAGGCCGGCCTGGCCTCTCGCCGCAAAGCGGAGGCCTTCATCACCGAGGGCCGCGTGGAGGTGAACGCGAAGGTGGTGCGCGAGTTGGGCGCGCGCGCCGACCCGAAGCACGATCTCATTCGGGTGGATGGCAAGCTCATCGGGGATGCAGAAGATCAAGTATATTATATTTTATATAAGCCACCGAGTGTCGTAACAACCATGTCCGATCCCGAGGGACGAAAGACCGTTCACGATCTCGTGGGTGACATCGAAGAGCGCGTCTTCCCCGTGGGCCGTCTCGACTTCGACGCCGAGGGCGCGGTGATTCTGACCAACGACGGCGCGCTGGCCAACCGGCTGATGCACCCGCGCTACGGCGCGCGGCGCACCTATCTCGCCAAAGTGAAGGGCGAGCCCGATGAGAAATCGCTGGCGCGGATGATGTCCGGCCTGCGGCTCGTCGATGGCCGCGCCAAGGCACTCGAGGCCGCCGTGCACAGCCATACGCCGAAGAACACCTGGCTGCGCATCGTCGTCAACGAGGGCCGCAAACACATGGTGAAAAACCTGTGTGAAGCGGTGGGCCATCCGGTGCAGCGACTGTTCCGCGTGGACTATGCGGGGGTTGGTGTCGACGGAATGCGGCCCGGCGAGATCCGGCGGCTGGAGACGCGCGAAGTGGCGCAGCTCAAGAAGGATGATTTGGGCGCAGTGCGGTCGGGGCCGGTGCGGATGCCCGCGCGGCGGCATGGGAGGACACCTGGGGGCGGTCCAGCACGTAAGCCCGCGACGGCGGCCCCGGCACTGACCGTGCGTCCTTCGCGTGCGGCACCGAGAACGCCGCGACGACGTCCATGAACCCGCAAAAAAAATGGTTGTAAGGAATTTGCGATGAACCGCGTGGGAGCCGCGCTAGCGGCGTTGTTGATCGTCGCATGTGCGCGTGGGCGCGAACGGGATCAGCTGGTTTCCAAATTGGCTTCCGGATCGCCTAGGACGCGCGCGGAGGCGGTGCGTGCGTTGTCCGCGTTCGGCGATGCGCAAGCCGAAACCGCGCTGGAGCTCGCTGCGCATGACACCGCTGCCCCGGTGCGGCTTGCCGTGGCAGAGGCGCTGGGTGCGCGCGAGACCGACACGCCCGTGGAAACGCTCGGCGCCATGCTTTCGGATATGGACGAGTCGGTGCGCGTGGCCGCGGCGGCTGCTCTAGCGCACCACCCGAGTGTGGCGGCACGTGAGCATCTGCTGCGGGCCTTTGGTCGAAGTGGTGCGCGAACGCGCCTGGCGCTGATGAATACGTTGGTCGCCTGCGGTGCGTCGCTGGCGGACGCGTTGAAGGCGGAAGGTGAAGCGCGGCGCAAATGGGCTGATCGTACGGTCGATCATGGTGCGGCGGCGGAACGGGAAGGGGCCGTTCTCGCGCTGGGACAACTCGGTGGGGAGCGAGCCTTGGCGCGGCTGTCTGCACTTACGATGGGTTCGGGTCCGCTGGCGTTGGCGGCGGTGCGTGGGCTTGGCGAAAGTGGTGAACCTGCCGCGGCGACCATGCTTGTACACCTTCTTGGTGTACGCGATGCGCTAGTGCGTGCGGCCGCCGCGCAGGCGCTCTCGACGTTGGGTGGTGCGCCTTCGGCCAGTGCCGCGCTTTCGGAAATGGCTACTGGCGCTGGAGAAGAGGCGGCGGCGGCGGTGCGTGCGCTCGCGGCGAGTGCAGAGGGAAAGCGCGCGCTCGAGGCCATCGCGGCGCGCATCGTGTCGAGCGAAGCGGCGAAGGAGGTGGTCGATGCTAGCGCTGTTGTCGATGCGCAGGCGCTCGCCGCGCGGCTTCATGAAAAAAATGCGGCATTCGAGGCCGCGCTTGTTTTGGCGGCGTCCGCGCGCCCCGCAGCGGTTCTGGCGCAGCCGCTAGTGGCGCTTCTCTCGGATGCGGATGCGCGCGCTGCGGCTGGTGCGGCGCGGGCGCTGTCGGCGCTGGGAATCGAATCGTCGGCCGCGTCGATTCTGAATCGATTAGAGACGGAGACCAACGCCCGATCCAAGGCACTTGCGAAAATATCAACCCCAGATTCGGCGTCCTCCAGTGCGCCGCCGGCCGAAGTCGAGCAGTGGGCGTCGCTCGGGGCGATGCTCGACGAAAGAGGTTCGCGCGCGGATGCGGGAACGCCCGAGAGCGTGGGTGCCAAGGACGTGCGGGGCAAACAACGTCTGGCGGCGCTGCTCTCGAATGGCGGCGCACCGGATGCGGAGTCCCGTCCAGGGCAGCGTGTCTTGATTGAAGCACTGGCCCGCGCCGCTGCAGCATTACGCGCGCCAGGTGTCGTTCCGGCGCTTAGCGCACTCATGCACGATCGGAATCCAACGCTGCGAGCGGCGGCTGCTTGGGGATTGGCGCGATCGTCCGAGGCCGCGGCGCGCGCGCAGGCGGAGGTGGCGCTCGCCGATTTGCCCGAGGTGCGCGTGGAAGCGCTGGCGGTTGCGCTTTCGCTTCCGCGTGCGAAAGCGTTGGAGGTGGCGGCACGCGCCGCGCGATCCGACGAGCCGCGTTTGCGCGAAGAGGCCGCGGTCGTGTTGGGACAGCTCGGCGGCGCCGAGGTCGCGCCTGTGTTGACGGAACTGTTGGAAGAGGGCCAATCCGCCGCGCCCCTCGCCGCCGCCGCTCTTGCCAACGCCAAACTCGAAGCCGCGCTGCCGGCGCTGATTGATGCGATCTTCGCCCAGCGCGCCGCCGTGGCCGTTGCGGCAACCCAGGCGCTGGCTGTGTTTCCGAGTGAAAGGGCGCGCGTCGCACTCAACGACGCACTGATTCACGATCAACCCGCGGTGCGCATCGCCGCCTGCGAAGTGGTGGTCACGTTGCACCTCAAATCCGCACTGCCGGCGCTGCATGCACTGGCGCAGTTCGATCCGATCGCGCGCGTGCGTAGCGCGGCGCTCCGCGCGGCGACGGCGCTCGAGTAATGCTAAAATTTCGCTTGTGCCGCGCTTCGGTTGCTACGAGCTTCTCTCGCTGATCGGTCGCGACGGAATGGCCGAAGTTTATCGCGTGCGCATTCTCGAAGGCGTTGGCGCGGGCGACGAGGTGGCGCTGAAGTGCCTGCTTCCCGACGCGCTCGGAGACGGTGAACAGGCGCGGCTCTTCGTCGGAGAGGCTGCGCTCGGGCAGTGGTTGCACCATCCCAACATCGTTCGCGTCTTCGAGTCGGGCGAGTTGGACAACACTTTTTTTCTGGCCATGGAGCTGGTCGACGGTCGCGATCTGCACACCATTCTCGAGACCTCCCGGCGGCACGGCATGGTGTTGCCCATCGATTGTGGAACTTATCTCGTCACCGTCTTGCTCGAGGCGCTGGCGTTCGCGCACTGCCTCTTCACGCCGGACGGCAAGCTCCTGCGCCTGGTCCACTGCGATGTTTCGCCGTCGAATCTTTTCGTCTCGCGTTTGGGCGATCTCAAACTCGGTGATTTCGGCATCGCCCGCGCGCGTGCGGACGGCGGTGGTGGTGCGCGTTACGGAAAGGCGGCCTACCTTCCTCCAGAAGTTTTGGCTGGTGAACCGACCTCGCCGCTGGCCGATCTCTGGGGCGCCGCGGTAACGCTGTACGAGCTCTACACGAATGGGTTGCCGTTCGATGGGCCGAATCAAAACACGATCGCGCGTCAAGCGCTGGCGGGTCCGCCCGATGTGCGCGAAGGGCGCCCCGACGTTCCCGATGCCATCGCCGATGCGCTGATGACCGCGCTGCATCCCGATCCCGCTGCGCGTTTTGGTACCGCGGAGCTCTTCGCCGAAGCGTTGGAACCGCACCTCGATCGTGGCGTCGGAACGCCGCTGGCCATTGCGGCCGTGGTGCGTGGACTGTTTAATGGGTGATCACGAAAGTATTGCAACGTAATACCGGGTCGCCAGCCGCCCCAGCGCAGGTAGTTGAGAAAATCTCGCTCGAAGTCGAGCATTGGGATTCGGCACTCCGCCAGGAATGCGTCGCTGAACAGGGCGCCCGATTTCATTCGCGCGAGGATCCGCTCCACGCACGGCGCGCCGTAGCGATCGAGCAGAAACCCAAAGGCGCGGTGCGCTGCGCCGTAAACGATTTCACTTTCACGCTGGTAGATCGCGTCGGCGTCGGCCACGGGATTTTCTCCGGGATGGTCAGCCAGAAAGCGGGCCAACTCGGCGGCGGTCGGGCGGCGGTAACCCTGATCGGCGGTGACCGAAGCCATGCCTTCGCGAAACCAGAGCGGGATCTCCTTGTCGGCCCAGGTCCGTTCCGTGGCAGCCAATTGGTACATCAGGCAGTGCGTGAGTTCGTGCGTAGCGAGCTCGGTCAGCTGCGCCACGCTACCGCC
Source organism: Deltaproteobacteria bacterium (assembly GCA_023248955.1). GTDB lineage: Bacteria > Myxococcota > Myxococcia > Myxococcales > JAHFDP01 > JAHFDP01. The sequence goes on along the minus strand of JAHFDP010000011.1, from coordinate 31,396 downwards.
GAGAACTCCCCACGAGCGTGGCGATTGCAAAAAGATGGTGCGGTAACGCGTCCACGCGCGCAGCCACGGATAGCCGGCGCGACCGACGGCCGCCTCCAAACTTTCGTGATCGGGATAGACCAGCACCGTGACCGGATCGGAGAAATGTCCCCAGCGCGCGACCTTGGGTGCGGCAGCGGCAAGTGCCGTGCGTAGGTCGGTTTCGCTCTCCCGATCGCCTTGTGCGAAAGCGATGTGGAAATCGACCTGCGCAGTCGACAAGAGATCGTGCGCGGAAAGATCGGGAAGCGCCACTCGCGGCGCGCACGCCGTCACGGTGAAGGCGAAGAGAAGTACCGAGACGGCGCGCACGCCGCGTTTGTAATGGATTTCTTTTTGAATGATTACTTCACGTTCAGAATGCCGCCGTTTCCCGTGGCCGCGATGCAGGCCGATCCGGTGAACAGGTTTTGCGAAACGGCGCCTTTCTGAACCACCGAGATGGCCACCGCATAGGGCCCAGCTTCCGGAAACGCCTTGTCGCCCTTGACCGTCACCGAAGTCGTGCGCCACTTGGAATCCTGCCCGGAGACCAGATCGATCAGGTCCTTGGTGCTGTCCTTGTCGAGGTTTACCCAGGTGAAATTTTTCGGGTTGGTCGGATCGTCGAGCTTCACCTTGCTGACGGCGACAAAGCCTAGGTCGGGCGTCGTACCGGCGGCAGGCGCGGGATCGCGCGTCACCGTGAAGTCGGCATTCACGTGCCAGTCGAGCTGGTTGATCTGGCCAGGCCCCTCGGTCCCCTGAACGGCCGTCACGCCCGAGGCGCTGGCCTCGAGCTCCTTGATTTTGGTCGGCTCGGCCGGCGTCACTTTGCCGAAATATTGCTGCCCATCCGAAGCGGTAATCGTGAATTTGTACTGGCTGCCCGGTGTGAAGGTGAGCTTGGGATCCTCGGGAATCTTGGGATTGGCTTGCGGTTGCGGAACCGGCGTCTCGCCTGAGTTGAGCACGCCGTACTTGCCACCGCCGAGGTCGGCGAGCGCAACGGTCTGCAGTCCGTCGGCGTTGGTGAACGTCACCGAGACTTTGGCGCCAGTGGATCCGTTGAAGCTGCCCTTGCTGAAGTCTTGCGGATTCGAGGCATCGAGCTTCAAGTCGCCGAAGACGACGGCCGCGGAGACGATGGGCGGAATGTGCTTGGCCGGCGAGGTGCGCGGGTCGGCCACTGCTGGAGTGAGCACGAGCGCGATGGCGGCAACCTTCTGCGTTTGACCACATGCGGTGGCGGCGAGGGCGAGAAGGACGGAGGCAAGCTTTCGAGTCATCGTGTTCTCCCTAGTGAGCGGCTTTAAGGCCAATAAACTATACGATAGTCGACGGTGTTGGCAATGTGACGGAGCGCACACTCGCGCGGTGCGCGCCCAGCTTCCTTAGAAAAAATTTGCCTGGGCGGCGGCCGTCGGCCACAGCCCGCTGCAGGCAAAAAGTATTTCCGCCCACGCCAAGTGACAAATCAGACCAGCCCGGAGCCGCAGGCTCGCCCTCAATCATCATGCTGCAAAAGCCCATGCCGCGCAGCGAACCGAAATAATTCAGCCACGGAATGGACATGTAGCTTCTGCAAGATCCGCGATCGGTGCGTCTCCACCGTCCGTTTGCTGATCCGAAATTGCTGCGCGATCTGGTCGTTGCCGTGGCCGCGCACCAGCAGATCAAAAGTTTCTCGCTCGCGTGGCGAGAGCGCACCCAGTGGTCCGGTGCGTTCTTGGCCGCCGCGGCGCAGGCGCAGGTAGTCATCGACGAGAAAGCGGGAGATGCGCGGCGCCAAGTAGGAGTGGCCCTGGGCTACCGCGCGGATGGCGGTGATCAGCTCGCCGGCTGGCTGCGTTTTGCTCGCGTACCCCTTCGCGCCGAGCGCCAGCGCTTCGGCGACCGCGTCCTCGTTGATATCGCCCGACATCATCAAGATTTTGAGTTTGGGGTGCGTGCGAATCAACTCGCGCGCGACGGAGAGTCCGGTGGAGCCGGGCAGCAGCACGTCGAGCACCACCATGTCGGGATTCTGCGCGGCAACCGCTTCGTAGGCGCTGCGGGCGTCTTCCGCTTCGGAGACGACGCGCAGATCGGGATGCGCCGAAAGCCGCGCGCGCAGGCCGTCGCGAAAAAGTTGGTGATCGTCGACGACGGCGAGCGTGTAGGTCATGTCCGTGCTCCGTCGCCGGGGAGGCAGAGCCGCACGATGGTTCCGCCGCCAAGGCGTTCTCGAAGCGTGACACTGCCGCCATGCGCCGAGGCCACCCGCGCCACCAAATAGAGGTCGCCTCCGAAACCGCCGTGAACGCGTCCAGCGACTTCGCCTTCGCGTTGCTCCCACTGCGCGTTGCGTTCGGAGATCGGTCCGCGATCGGCGACTTCTGCACGGAGCATGGCGGACGTGGTCTCCACCGCCACGACCACATCGGAGGCCGGCGGCGTGGCGCGAATCGCGCTGGCGATTAGGATCTCCAACGCGCGGCGCAAGAGTCGACCGTCGAAGGAAGCAACTGGGTCACCGACGACAGTGGAGACGAGCTCGACGCGCTTTTTGAGGGCGATGTGTTCCGCGTCTGCCAAGGCGCTCGAAACCAGGCCGGCAATGGCCACGGCTGTTCGGCGCACTGGAAACGATTTCTCTTCGAGGAGGCAGACGAAAAGGACTTCGTCGAGGACCTCGCGTAATTTTTCGGCGGAAGCCCGCGCGGCGGGGACGTCCTGCAGATCCAAATAGGAGACCACTTGCTCGAGCGGGCGGCGCAGGTCGTGGGTGAGCAGCGCAATGAGATCCGCGCGGAGTTGGGTCGGGACGCTCACGCTGCGCTCCCCGCGTTGCCCAGCGGGAGAACGCGCTGCTTTCGCGCTGGGGCCTGCCGCTCCAGGAGCTTCAGCTCATCCTCGTTGAAGATCACCGCGTTTTCGGCGTCCCGCACCGCAGCGGCAACGCCGGGAATTTTTCGCTCCAAGTCGCGTAGAAATTTGGTTTGACTGCGGAGCATCGACATCACGCGATGGCCGCGTTGCTCCGCCGTGCGACGGCCGAGTGCGAAATCGATCAGCGAAACGAACGCCGCATCGTCCCACGGTTTCTCGACGGCGCAATCGATCTCGCCATCGGCGTTGCCCACCGCGTGTAGGCCGCTGCGGCCGCTCATCAGAATGCGGCACGCGTGAGGAAACTGCGTTGCCACCTGCTTAAGAAAAGTGGGGCCGTCCACGCGCGGCATGTCGTAGTCGCAAAGAACGAGATCGATGTCGCGCTCGCTCAACAGAGCGAGTCCGTGCCCGGCCTCTTCGGCCATGAAGACGGTGTAGCCGTGTCGTTCGAGAAGGCGGCGAACGGATCCGCGAATACCTGCTTCGTCGTCGACCACGAGAATAGTTCCTTGATGGCGTTGCATTCGTGCTCCGAACCAATGAAAGGGCGCGCAATCTATCGAGGGGAAATGACGCAGTAAGTCGCGCGCACTACTGAAACTCTCCTACGTTGAACTACGTGAGGACGGCACTGACCAATTGGAAAACCTGATGCGGTTCTCTTTGACGCGCAGAAAGTAGGGCTGATCCCGCACCGTGCAATGCGGAAAGTCAGTTACTCGACCGCGGAGAAGGCGCGGAGCGCCTCGGGCGTATCGGCGTCCTGCAGCGGACGCGCTTGGGTGTCGTTCGGAAAGGCGGCGGCGTAATCGAAAAAATGTGTTCGCACGTGTTGCAACAAGGCGCGTGGGCCGGCGCCATTTGCGGCGAGGATTCGCGCCGCTGTGAGGCAGCTCGTCTTGTAGAGCGCACAGAGTGGCTCGGGGTGACCGCGCCACCAGGGTGCGGCGGCATCGGCATCGCCGAGCGCGCTGGAGAGCCCAGCGGCGAGCGCGTGATCTTGCGAAAATGGCATGTCGCAGGCCCAGAGAAACGCGGCGGCAGTGGGGCACCAGGCCAGCCCGGCGGTCAATCCTGCGAGCGGCGTTGGCGTGACTCCTTCATCGGAGAGGAGCACCGTGCCCGCGGGAACGAGCGATCGGTAACGTTCGGGATCGGGCGCCACGACGGCCACGGTGGGGCAGAGGAGAAGCGCGCGGCGGACGGCGCGGGTGAGAAGTGGCTCTCCGTGGAAGAGGGCGTGCGCTTTGTCGGCGCCAAAGCGAGTGCTTGCGCCGCCAATGAGGATGAGGCCAGCGAAAGGTTGTTCGCGCACGGGTGTGAGACGACCACGGCGTGAGTGCAAAACGCAAGGCCGCTTGACGCCACTTCTCCGCTTGCTATCGAAACGTCCATGCGCGTTTCCTCCGCCGCCGTTTTTTTCCTAACTGCGTACGGCATCGTTTCCTCGGATCCATCCGCGCAAACCGAACCTTCGCCAGCGGCCAATGCAGCCCTCGCCTTGGCACAACGAAGTCGCCTGGGCGCGCCGCGTTCCCGGGACTCTCGCTTTTCTGCTCGGCACGCGTTGACTACCGACTTGATTTTTTATCAAGCCTGGGAAATCTTGAACGGCGCCTTTCCCGCGAAGACCGCCGCTTCTCCCAACGCTTCTTCGATGCGCAAGAGCTGGTTGTACTTCGCGACGCGCTCGGAACGGCAGAGCGATCCGGTCTTGATCTGTCCGCCACCCGCGGCCACCGCGAGGTCAGCGATGAAGGTGTCTTCCGTCTCGCCCGAGCGGTGCGACATCACGTAGCCGTAACCCGCGCCGCGGCACAGCTCGATGGTGGCCAGCGTCTCGGTGAGCGTGCCGATCTGATTGACTTTGATCAGCACCGCGTTGGCGATGCCGTCCGCGATGCCGGCCTCGACCAGCGCGGGATTGGTGCAGAAATTGTCGTCGCCGACCAGCTGAACATTTTCGCCGAGCCGCGCGGTGATTGCCTTCCAGCCCGCTTTGTCCTGCTCGGCCACGCCGTCTTCGATACTGACGAGCGGGTAGCGTTTGACGAGCTGCGCGTAGCGTTCGACGAGTTCGCTCGACGAAATCGCGCCGCCCTCCGCATCGGCCTGGTAACGATTTTTGTCGTCGCAGAATTCACTCGCCGCCGCATCGAGTGCCACGGCGATCTGCTCGCCCGGTTTGTAGCCCGCCTTGGAGATCGCGCCGACGATCGCCTCCAGCGCCTCTTCCGGCGTTCGCAAATGCGGCGCGAATCCGCCTTCGTCGCCGACGCCGACCGATAGCCCGTTGTCGTGCAGAATTGCCTTCAGCGCGTGAAACGTTTCGGCGCCGGCGCGCAGTGCTTCGGAGAAACGCGCAAAGCCCCACGGCACGATCATGAATTCCTGAAATTTGAGCCCGCTGTCGGCGTGCACGCCGCCGTTGATCACGTTCATCAGCGGCGTCGGCAAGACGCGCGCAGTGGCGCCGCCCAAATAGCGAAACAGCGGCAAACCCGCCTCCAGCGCGGCCGCGCGCGCCGTGGCCAGCGACACACCAAGAATGGCATTGGCGCCGAGTCGCGCCTTGTTGGGCGTGCCGTCGATGGCGAGAAGCGTCTGATCGATCGTCGATTGCATGCTGGCGTCGAGGCCGCGCAACGCAGGTGCGATCTCTTCGTTCACCGCGCGGACGGCTTGACGAACGCCCTTGCCGCCGTAGCGCGATTTGTCGCCATCGCGCCGCTCGACCGCTTCGCGCGTGCCGGTCGAAGCGCCCGACGGAACCGCCGCGCGACCAATGGCACCGCGGTCCAGCGAGACTTCCACTTCGACGGTGGGATTGCCGCGCGAGTCGAGAATTTCGCGTGCGTGGACGGCGGTGATTTTCATGGGAGCGCTCCAGCCAACTAGATTGAGCCGACACCCGGACTCGAACCAAGGATTGGAGCCGACACCCGGACTTGAACCGGGGACCTGCTGATTACGAATCAGCTGGAAGTCAGAGCAGGGGACCCATCCCCCGCCGCCACCCGGCAAAGCCGTGTGGCTCCTCCCCCTGGCTCGCTCCTTGCGTCGCTCGCGTTTCGGCGAAAGATTGGAGCCGACACCCGGACTTGAACCGGGGACCTGCTGATTACGAATCAGCTGCTCTACCAACTGAGCTATGTCGGCGACGGCGTGCTTGTATACGTAAGGTCGTTTCGACGGTCAAATTTGCCCGCACGATCTCGGTCGCGCCGTACTCGCGCCCCATTTCTTGTTCGCGCGACGGACGCGGGTTACCGTCCTCGTCCGTGATCGAATCTTCCCACCTCACCAAACGCTACGGCACCTTCATCGCCGCGGACGACATCACCTTCCAAGTCGCACCCGGCGAAGTCGTGGGCCTGCTCGGCCCCAACGGCGCCGGCAAGACCACCGTGTTGCGTATGCTCGCGGGAATTCTCACGCCCTCTTCCGGAAGCGCGCGCGTGTGCGGCATCGACGCGGCCATCGATGCCATGGAAGTCAAGCGCCGTCTCGGTTTTCTCTCCGGCGACACCGCGCTCTACCAACGGCTCACGCCGCGCGAAATGCTCGCCTACTTCGGTCGCCTGCACGATCTCGCCGAGGAGGACATCGCGCGCCGCACCAACCGTCTCGTCGCCGAACTTGCGATGACCGATTTCGCCGATCGCCGCTGCGCCGGACTCTCCGCGGGTCAGCGGCAGAAGGCCAACATCGCGCGCGCCTTCTTGCACGACCCGCCGGCGCTGGTGCTCGACGAACCGACCACGGCGCTGGACATCGTCACCGGCCGCTTTCTCCTCGAGGCCATCGTGCGCGCGCGCGCCGCGGGCAAGGCGGTGCTCTTCTCGACGCATGTCATGGGCGAGGCCGAGTACCTCTGCGATCGCGTTCTCTTCATTCATCGCGGCCGCATCATCGATCAGGGATCCATCGCCGAAGTGTGCGAGCGCGCCAAGGTGCGTACGCTCTCCGAAGCGTTTTTATCGCGAATGGATTCGGCGGAGCGTGCGGCGTGAGGCCGCGTGCGGTTTGGGCCATCTTCCGCAAGGAGCTGACCGAGACGCTGCGCGATAAGCGCACGCTCTTTGCGATGATCGCCTTGCCCGCGTTGGTGCAGCCCATCCTCATGCTCGGCTTCGGGCAGGTGACGGCTGCGCTCAACGCCAAGAATCAAAATGTCAAGCCGGCTATCGCCATCTGGGGAACGCTCCCCACCGCGGTCACGCAGGCCTTGGAGCAGAAACTTTCAGCCAAGATTGTTGAGCGGCGCTCCACGCCCCCGGCCGGTCCGGAGGCGGAAGCGCGCTCGCTCATCGAACATGAAACAGCGGACGTGGTGCTCGCGGCCCCCGAGGGCGCGGCGGCGGCGTTCGAGGGCGAGGGGAGCGCGGCGATCGAGCTCTATTACAATCCCCTCTTGAGCAGCGAGCACTCCGGGGCCGCGCGACATCGCGTCTCCGATGTGCTCGAGGAAGTTTCCGATGCGGCGCTGAAACTGCGTTTGATGCACCACGGATTGCCCGCGCATTTCGATCGCCCGCTGACGCTCACCATCAAGGACGTCGCCAGCAAAGAGCAGAAGGGCGGCGACTTTGCGGGGCGCGTGTTGCCAATGATTCTCCTGCTCATGGTGATGCTTGGCGCGGTCTATCCGGCCATCGACACCACCGCCGGCGAGAAGGAACGCGGCACGTTGCAGACGCTGCTCTGCGCACCGGTGAAGCCGATCGAAATCGTGGCCGGCAAATATCTGGCGGTGGTGCTGGTGGCCATCACCAGCGCGGTGGCCAACCTCGTCGCCATGGGCCTGGCGCTCTCGCGGCAGATAGCCGCGGTCGATGGCAAGATGATGGCGTTCACGTTGGGTCCCAAAGCGTTTGTGGCCATCTTCGCGGCGCTGCTTCCCGCGGCTTTTCTGCTGGCGGCGCTGCTTCTCGCGTTGTCGATCTTCGCGCGCAGCTTTCGCGAAGCGCAAAACTACATCACGCCGCTCATGCTGGTGCTGCTCGTGCCCGGTTTCGCCGCCACGCTTCCCGGCGTGAAGCTGACCGCCGCTTTGGCGCTGGTGCCCATTCTCAATTTGGCGCTCTTGGTGCGCGATCTCCTTGTCGGCGAAATGACCACTGTGATGTACATGACGGTGCTCGTCGCCAGCAGCGCCTATGCGGCGATGGCGGTGCTCTTCGCGGCGCGCGTGTTCGAGAGCGAGCAGGTTCTCCTCGGCGGTGAGCGTCCGTGGCGCGATATTTTCAGTAGACGCGCAACGAGCAGCGCCACCTTGCGTCCGGGCAGCGCCGTGCTCTTCACCACCGTGCTCTTGGTGCTCGTCTATTACGGATCGCTGTGGGCCGATCCCGCGAAGCTCGGTTTTGCAGGTGGCACCGCGGCGGTGCAGGTGGCGCTGCTCCTCGTGCCGGCGCTGCTCTGGGTGAAATTTTCCGGCGCCGAATTTGCGTCCACGCTTTCGCTCCGATTGCCGACGCGTCGTGCGCTTGCGGGCACGTTGCTGCTGGCGTCCGGCATCTTTGCGATCGGCGCGCTCGTCACTTCCGCCGAGGCTACGTTCCTTCCCGGTGCGCAGCCCTTTTTCGATGAGCTCACCAAAACCGTCGGCGGCGCGGCATTGGCCTATCCATTGCCCGTGGCGGTGTTGCTCATCGCCGGCTTGCCGGCGGTGTGCGAAGAGATCTGCTTCCGAGGCGTGGTGATGTCCGGCCTTTCGGGAACCGGTTCACGTGCATTGGCAATCGGCGGAAGTGCGCTGGCGTTTGGTCTCTTGCACCTCTCGCCTTACCACATCTTACCGACGGCGATTCTCGGACTGGCGCTTGGTTTTGCGACGCTGGAGTCGGGAAGTCTGCTCGTCGGCGCCATCGCGCACTTCGCGAACAACGGGCTCGCGGTGATTGCCGAGCGCGTGCCCGCCGTTAAAGCGGCGCTCGAATTGCCGGGCGTGATCGGCGCCGCGCTCCTGTGTGCCTCCGCCGGGTTGTGGCTTCTGCGCGGTAGTCGCCCCAAGATGTCCCCTCCCCCTTGACGGGGGAGGGTCAGGGTGGGTGAGGGAATTCAGCGAGACATCTCGTCCGCGTGCTGCAGAATCGCTTCGTTGTCATCGAGGTCGGGCGTGCCCGCGTACTTCGATTCGACCGCGTGCAGGAACGCGAGTCCGTAGCCGTCCTCTTCGCCAAATTCGTGCACGGTCTCCAGCGACTTCATGAGTTGGCGAATCGAGAGATCCGGCTTCTCGTCGTCCGACAGCGATTGGCCGAGCGTGCCGTCAGCATATTTGGCGATCAGCCAATGATGCAGATCCACTAACGCCTCGGCGACGGCTGTTGGCACGCCCATTTCCGCGGCACGCCCAGAGAGAATCTCCTTCTGCTCATCGATCGCCGAGAGATCCGGAATGTATATCAACGTATGACGATTGTAAGACGCGGGCGAAAGCTTGCGGCGACCCGGATAACGCGCGGTCGGTGGATTGAAGGCCACGATGGGTACGAAGTCGGGATGCAGCCGAATCGCCTCGCCTTCCTTTTCGACGAGTACCAGTGTGCGCTCATCGTCGAGCACCGGATTGAAACGCTCGAGCACGGCGGAGCTGGCCATGTTGTATTCGTCGAAGAGCGCGATGCCCGGCGCGTTCTCGGGACGAGCCGCACGAAGCAGCATGCCGTCGGACTAACCCTGATCGTCGTAGCCGCCGATCAGATCCATCGCGTCGGTGCCTTCACCGAGCATCTGTCGGTAGTAAGGCTGACCCGCGAGATGCGCGAGAAATTTTACGAGCGAAGTTTTTCCCGACGCACGTTCGCCGAGCAGAGCGGGATTTTCGCCGTTCTCGATCGCCTTCATGAGTTGGTAGAGCGCCTTCTTGGTACGCTTGGTGAGGATTTGCTTCGCCTTGTCGTTGGGGATCTCCGCGTGGCCGGTGTTGACTTTGCGCAGCGTGACGTCACCCAGCGTGAAGGTGTCGGCGGTCTCCGTGAATTCTAGATGTTCGTAGAAATCGCTACCGTCATAGGGCGCGGATAGTTGGAGGATGTCGTCGACCGTTTTGACTTCATCCGGCTCGAAGAGTCCTCCTCGGTAGATCTCCTCGATCTCGCGGCGCATCAACGCGTCGTCGGAAAGAGCGCCGCCCTGGTGCCGAACGAATCGTTGTCCGACGCGCAGAAGATTTCGTACCGAGTAGGCCAGCCGTCCGAGGCTCCTGCCGACGTCGCCCGCATCCGCCGCTTGTACCAGCGCAAGATGCGTGGTGATTAATTTCGCGAGCTCTGAATCGGGAATCGTGTCGCCGAACTTTTTCTTCATGATCGTGGTGAGATCTTTTTCACCGAGCGGCTGACAGAAGACCGTGGTCCAGCGCGATCGCTGCGCGGCGGAAAGTTTTCCACGACCGGCGTAAGCGGATCCGTTTCCGGTCGCCAGCAGACGGAAACTCGCCGCGGGCGTGATCACTTCATTCTGGTGTTGAGCGGAATCGTCGTCCCATTCGCGAGCGTCAAATGGATTGTGTCGAACGCGACGCCGCTCGCGCGCGCCATCCGGGCCATCGGCAGGATGTAGTCGTCTCCGGTAAACGCGGGCGCTATCGAATTGCGTAACCAGTCGACGGTGAGTTCCTTCGTGAAGGTTCCGCCGAGCTCGATCATACGAGCGATGACCGAGAGCGCGAGTGTCTCCTTCGCGTGGTCTAGCTTTTGCGCGGCGGCCGTCTTCTTCGAGGGTGTTGGCACCACGGGTGCGGCGTCGCTCCTTGCTCCGAAAACGAGCAAGGCGGCACTCGCGAAAAGCGCGGCAGCGGGCCGACCAACTCGGGGAGATCGTCCCGCTCGATGGCGTTGGCGATCTCCGTGACGAGCGCGTCTTTTTGTTTCTTCTGCTTGTCGCAGATTGCCTGGTAGGGCGATCCACTCCGCGTGGCATTGCGCTGATCGCGGAGCTTCTGCTCGAGCGCTTTGACCTGGTCCTCGAGTTTGCCGTATTTCGGATCGCCCGCGTAATCGAGCTCCACCTGGCTCCCGCTGGTCGAAATGTTGTCTTCGCCCTCGCCTTTGCTGCCCTTTTTTCTCGGGGCCTTTGCGCCGGTCTTGCCTGCCTCCTCCACTTGCTTATCGGCTTCCGACTGCACTTTTCCGCCAAGAGCGTCCGCAGCTTTCTTGAAGAGCTTGTCGAGCGCTTCGCGCGTTTCGTCGAGTGACGGAATGCCGGTCTTGCCCTTCAACGGATCGCGCGGAACCTGATTGCTCGCGATATTGCCGCTCTCGTCGAAGTTGCCTTCGCTCGGTTCTCCGGGCTTTCCACCTTTTTCGCCCTTACCGGGTTTTCCTTCGCCAGGCTTGCCTTCACCGGGCTTGCCTTCTCCCGGCTTTCCGTCGCCTTCGCCCTGCTGCTGCTGATCCGCTTTGTCCTTCGTCGAAGGATCGTTCATGTCCTTCTCGAGCAGCCGCTGGTAGATCGGCCAAATCTGATCGCGAATCACTTCGAACGACCGCAGCGCTTCGAAATCGATCTCCTCTTTGTTCATGCTGTCGAAGCGCAAATCGACGCCCGGCGGAAGCCGCGTGGTTTCTAGGACGTAGGGCCGTGCCTCGTCGATCGCAGCGATGACCTCCGGGTCGGTGATGCCAGAAAGCGTCTTTCCTTTCGTGGCCCATTCGTAAATGAAGCCGTACGCAAACAGCTCCGAGCGGATCATCTTTCCCTCGGCGCTAACTTTGTCGTGCTTCGGAATCCATTCAGAATAAGCTTCTCGCAACATGGCTGGCATGCCCGCGAAACGCTCGCTGATGATCTTGTTGATGCGAATATCTTCAATGGCGTTCCAGAGAAAATGGAACGCGTTGTTGTCGACCTTGCTGGGAATGCGCGAGTGGAGCGCGTGCGAGATCTCGTGCCCGATCACGCCCATCGCATACTTGTCGCTGTGCCCCAGCATGTCGTGGATGGGGTAGGTGATCTTGTGTCGGTTAGACCCTTCAGCGAACCAGTAGGCCCACCAATCGCCGGGCGTGACGGCCATGCTGGCATCGCGCACCAGCGTCCGCGCCACGGTGCTGATGCGCTCGCTCAGCTCCATCGCGCGCTGGCGCTGCTCTGGCGTCAATATGGCGTGGGGATCGTTTTTGTTTTCGCCGGCGCCGATCTCGGTGGTCGAGTTGTTGGCGAGCGGACCCTTCTTGAGCTCGAACGGATTTTTGTTATCGAGCGCCGTGCCGTGCGGAATTTCGGGATGCGTGCGCTGCTCGTGCGCGATCTCCTCGATGCTGCGCTCGTCCGATGGCTTGGCCTTGCTGCTCTCACGAGACCGTGGCTCAGCGGCGGTGACGAAGAGCGTGTGACAGAGGACAAAAGCGACGAAATGCGGAGGGAACATGGGCCCGGAGGGCAGCAAGGTTTGGGCCAGAAATTCGTCGGGTCATGAACGTCGTCACGTGAGCGGCATCGCATTTATGTGCACGCGGCGGCTGCGGATCGAGGTTTGGTGTCGCCCACGAAACAGTGGACTGCGCGTGTTCACTCCAGGTGGAGCGTGGGTATGCCACCGCCTGGCTGATGGGTGCCTTAGTCCGCGATACGATCAGAGTTTGCAAAAATGTAGCCACGGGAGCTACAATAGCGTCATGCGAACAACCGGCGTCCGAGAGCTCAAAAACAGTTTGAGCGAATATCTTCGAATGGTCCTCGACGGAGAAACGGTTCTGGTTACGGACCACGGCACGGTCGTCGCGCAGCTCACGGCACCGCCGCAGCACGTTGGCCGCATCGGCGAATCAGAGGAAGAAGCGATCGCCCGGCTCGGCCGCACGGGCAAATTGCGAATGGCCAAGGGCGAGCCGCGCAGCGCCACGGCGGATCCGCTGCCCAAGCCCCACGGGAAAATCGATCTGGCCGCCGCGCTTCGTGCCACCCGCGCGGACCGGAACTTGCCGTGATCTATTTCGACTCCAGCGTTTTGTTGGAGCTCTACCTAAACCAGCCGCGACACGCGGACGCACAGGCCTGGCTTGGGCTCAAGACACCGAAGCTCTCCTCCTGGCTTTTGGCGATCGAAGTTCCCGTGGTGCTGCGACGCGTGCTAGGCGGCGATCGCCGCAATCGCAAGCTTCTCAACGCCGCGCTCGATCGCTTCGACGCGGACCTGCTTGGTTTCTCGCTCTACGACGAGCTTTCGAGCATCGCCTCGCGCGTGCGGCAGGACGAGCGGATGGCGCAGTGCCGCTCGCTCGATGCCGTCCACATCGGCGCGGTCCTTCAGCTGCAAGCGATCGTGCAACGACCGCTTACGCTGGCCACCTTCGATGACCGGGTCGCCTCGCTTGGAAAGGCGATGGGCATCGAGCTTCAACGCTAAAATGGGAGTACCGAGCCGTTGTTAATTGGCGCAACAAACAGCGCATTGAAGAAAGGTTCCGGCGGTTACCCCAGTTCCACCCCCGCTTTCGACGGAGGTTGGATAGACATAAGCGCCGTTGTCGGTCAAGTTGGCGGCGCTGCCATCATAATTAAAGCCGTCGATGCATACCGGCTCGTTATGGCCTGGATTCGAGCTGGGGACGTAATAGCCGCCAAAGAGAAACCCGGCATAGGCTGACGTGAATCCAGCAGGGCAAGTTTGCGTGCCGTCGATTCGAAAACAGCTGCTCTTTGGTGTGCCGCAGCTGGCACATTTAAGGCGCGTATTCTTGACGATGACGACCGTGCTCACGCCATTGACGACGGAGCTGGGAATGTCGGTGGACGGCGAAGTTCCCTGCACGGACATCCCGTATTTGATATCGCCATAAGAACTCGGATTCGGCTTCACCGGTCCGGGCGCGCCTGCTGCGAGGCAACTCGGTTCTCCGCTTGGGTTGTGGGTGTAGTGGGCACCGAAGGCGAATCCGCTGTTGAGCGTCTGCGCGCCATTGGTGCAAGTTCCGACGCCCCATTGAGTATAGACCGATTGAACGCGGACCGCGGAAACGGCGGTATTTCGAACGCGCACTTCGTCGATGGTTCCCGCGAAGGTCTGCGTCCCCGTCGTGGTCGCGCCGATGCTAAAGGCTCCCGTCGGCGTTGCCAGGACCGGGCCGAGTCCAAGCACCGAACCGTTGGAGCAGGCCGCAGTCGCGCGGACCGTTCCATTCACCGCAACGACCGCATATTGACCGTCGTACCAACCCGACACATTCGACCAAGTTGTCACTGGAACGGACGAATCCGAGGCCGTCGCCGTGCAGTCGGTTCCGGTGCCTATTCCTGCCGAAACCGTGAACGACGCATTCTGATTGATCAGACGCAAGGTGTACGAGTGCGCGTTGGCGCTCGCGGTGGTGCCCTTTTGAAAAATGGTTTTCGTGGTGTTCACCGTCGTCGGATTGATCCAGGCCTCCACCGAGACCTGCGCGCTGTCCGGAATTTTCGTGGGCCCGGCGATGGTCAAGACGCCTCCGGAAAAGTTCACGCCTTTGCCGGAGTGCCCGCTCGAACCCGGCGCAAAGCCGCTCGTTCCGGTAGCGGTGTTGCCCAGCCCCGAAGAGTCGAGGAACGTCGCTGGCAAACCGGTGTTGTCCTCGAACTCCAGGTCGAGCACCGTGCCTGAGGGAGCAACCGCGGTCGCCGCGAGTGTCACGGTTCCGCCCAACGCAACAGTTCCGCCGCCGGACAGTCCGGTCCCAGCCGTGACGGTGACGCTGCTGTTTTGCAGCATGGCGTTGGTGACGCCACCGGATGCAATACTCAGTGTACCGGTGGAGTTAATGGTGCCGCCAGAGAGGCCTGCGCCAGCAATGACGCTGGTGACCGTTCCTCCCGAGCTCGCGGCAGGCGAGGTGCAGGCCCAGTCGGTGCCGCTCCAAGCGAGGAGCTGTCCGCCCGAACAGTCGGTGCGCAGCGAAATCTTTGTCGATCCGCCCAGCGAAACCGCGCCGCCGCCGGTGAGGCCCGCGCCGGGAGTGACGGTGACGCCGCTGTTTTGCAGCATTGCGTTGGTGACGCCGCCGGTAGCGATACTCAGTGTACCAGCGGAGGTGAACGTGCCGCCCGCCAGTCCCGCGCCAGCCGTGACGCTCGTGACCGTTCCTCCCGAGCTGGCCGACGGCGACACGCAGGCGAAATTGCTCCCGTCCCACGCGAGGATCTGTCCGGTGGTGCAGCCGGCGTCCAACACGATTCGGCCCTGGCTGTCGACGATGGTCTTGCCATTGACGGTGATGCTCGCGGGATGGATGTCGCCGATCACGTCGTGCGCTTGCCCGGCCACCATGGCGTAAGGCGCGCTGAGGATCGGCTCGCGCGGCGTCATCTCCTGCTCGCTCGAGAGTTTGATGCCGAGATAGAGCGTGCGGCCATCGAACAGCGTGTTCGGAAAGGGTGTCACCGCGCCGAGGGAAACCGAATAGTAGCCACCGCCGTCGAGTGGGAGCGCGTGGGCCTCCGTCCAGAGCGCCGCTCCTCCGGAGGCTGAGTCGTAGATCGCGAAGGTTGCGCTCAGCGCGCCGGTCTCGGGAGTTCCGTCGCTCTTGAGGATGCGTCCCTGCTGATCGATTTGCGAGGGAACGGCGGCGATCGCCAGCGTGCCAACGAGCGAGCAGAAGATGGCCAAATGCGATCGCATGTCCCCTCCGAAAAATGTCAAACGTCGAAAAAATGACATCCTAGCTTAGTGGGGAGCCGAGGGTGGGGTCAAACGCCCGCGTCGCATCGCCTGCGCAACCGCGCCGCGCAATGCACCCCGATCCGCCGCGCCAAAAAACGACGCCAGACGCTTGCCCTCTGCGTCGTAGACGAAGGTCGCCGGAAGCGATCCATCCCAGGTCTTGTCGATGGCCTCAACGACCGGATCGGGCTCGGGTGCATCGAGGAGAAACGCAGGAAACCGATCCGCGCCGAAACGCTGGAGCGCTGCGGGAATGTCCTTGGCCGCCCGCGCTTTGGGATCGAGCGAAACGGTGGCCACCCGCGCGCCCGCTGCCGCAAATCGCTTGAGCTCCGGCGCGAGCTTGGGCCACTCCTCCACGCAGGCCGGGCACCAGAGCGCCCAGTAATGCACGACCACCGCGCGATTGGCGCCGGCCTCCCGAACAATCGATGCGGCAGCGTTGGCCGGAAGAATTCGGACCGTCAGCGCCGCAGCCAGAGCGAGGGACGAGAGCACCGAACCACTATAACCGCGCGCACCTTGACCATGGCGCCGTCGATGGGCATGGTCCAGCCACCGTGCACTTCACGATTCTTTCTCGCGGCACCTCCATCTATTCGACCAAGCGCTTGGTCGAAGCCGCGCGGTCGGCGGGCCATCGCGTGCGGGTGGTGGATCCGGCGCATTGCGAGCTGAAGCTCTCCGATGGTGCCTCGCAGGCGGCCGAGCGTGGGCGGATGCTGGCCCGCACCGACGTGGTGATTCCTCGCGTTGCCGCCAGCGTGCAGCCGTTCGGGTTGGCGGTGCTCAATCAGCTCCAGCTAGCGGGCATTCCGAGTCTGAACGAAGCGGCCGCCATCGCCGTGAGCCGCGATAAGATGCGCTGCTTGCAGCTGCTGGCCTCTGCGGGCGTGCCCGTTCCGCCGACGGTCATGGCGCGCGATGCGAAGTCGCTTCGTCGGATGGTCGCCGATGTCGGAGGGCCGCCCGTGCTGGTGAAGCTCGTGCAGCCAAGCGATCGCGCGGGCATTATTTTGTGTGAGAGCGAGCAGTCGCTAGAGGCCGCGCTGGAGGCAGTCTTGTCGACCGGCCGCGACCTGATCGTGCAGCGGTATACGCCGGCGGAACGGTGGCGCGATGTGCGGACGCTGGTGGTCGGGGGGCGCGTGGTCGCAGCGGTGCGTCGTCGCGCGCGGGCCGGGCGGCTCTCGACGACACTTTCCCGCGGCGCCCACGTCGGAATGATTACATGCCCGCCGGCCTATGCACGCCTCGCCGAACGCGCCGCCGCGGTCGTTGGACTCGAGATAGCCGCGGTGGACATGCTGGAGACCAAGGCCGGCCCGTGCGTCTTCGAAGTGAGCCCCAGCCCTGGATTGCAAGATCTCGAGCAGGCCACGAATCGCGATTTGGCGACGCTGATCATGGCGCGGGCCGCCGAGTTGGGTGCGCGAAAAGCGCGGTTGCGGCGGCACGGGTAAGGGAGAGGTCGAGGCCAATTTCCGAGGTCGATTGACACCGCGCCGATCGCGCGTAAAACCGACGGATGCGCGCCTACCCGCTGGTTATCCTGCTCCTCGCCTCGTCGTCCTTCGCCGCACCCGAAGCGGACGCCGAAAAAACGTACGATCTCCTGGTCACGCCACCGGCCTCCGTGAAGAGCGGCGAAAAGGCCGCGCTGCGAATCGAGATTCGCCCGAAGGCGGGTGCCGCCGCGCACGTCGACGAACACGCGCCGCTTTCGGCCAAAATGAAAGCCAGCGCGGGTTTGCATCTGGTGAAAGCGAAATTCGTGCACGCCGACGCCAAGGCCACCGCCGACAAGGGAGCCGAGTTGGCCATCGCTTTCGAAGCCGTCACCGCGGGCGCACAAGAGATTTCCGGCGACGTCGACTTCTTCGTTTGCACCGAGCAGTGGTGCGCGCGGCAGCAGAAAAAGATCACCGCCGCCGTGCTGGTCAAGTGAGACTCGTTTACGGGATCAATCCCGTCCTGGAAGCGCTGCGCGCGGGTTCGCGGGTGGGCCGCGTGCTGGTGGCGAGCGGCGCGCAGAGTCCAGCACTCTCGCGTGTGGAGCTGGCCGCGAAAGAGGCGCACGTGGCGGTGTCTCGCCTCAGTGTCGAGGAGCTCACGCGGCGCGCGACGGGCGGTGTTCACCAGGGCGTGATCGCGGAGGTCGAATCGATCGCTTACGTCGAGGTTGCCGATCTGCTCGACGCCGCCAAGCGCGCGGGCCAGCCGCCGTTCATCGCGGTGCTCGACTCCATCGTCGATCCACAAAACCTCGGCGCGCTGATCCGCTCCGCGCATGCTCTGGGCGCGCACGGCATGGTGATCCCAAAGGATCGCGCCGCCGAAGTGACTCCCTCCGCCGAAAAGGCCAGCGCCGGTGCAGTTTCCTACCTCCCCTTGGCGCGCGTGGTGAACCTCTCCCGCGCCATCGACGAGCTGAAAGAAGCCGGCGTCTGGACCTGTGCGCTGGCCGCCGACGGTGAAACGGAGTTGGCGCAGGTCGATTTCCGTGAGCCCTCCGCGATCGTGATTGGCAGCGAAGGCAAAGGCGTGCGGCCGCTGGTGCGCAAAACCTGCGATCGCGCCGCGCGCATTCCGATGGCCGGCCGCGTGGGATCGCTCAACGCCAGCGTGGCAGGGGCGATTGCGTTTTACGAAGTGGCGCGGCAACGAAGCAGCTAAAAGGATATACTGCTAGACACTGCTCGATAGTTAACCTTAGGCTTTCCCGCTCGTAGGGTCGAGGCGAAGCGGCGGGCCGTGCGACCGAGTGAATGGAGTAGGGACTCGCCGCGAGTTTCGCTTGACATCCCGCATGGTTTCCTCTACTTTCTCCCGTTCCGATTTTGCGCCGTTGGTGTAGACAAAACAATTTTTTAATAATTCTGCTGGTTTGGGAGGAACTGCTGGCGTAGCTCAGCTGGTAGAGCAGCTGATTTGTAATCAGCAGGTCGCGGGTTCGAGTCCCACCGCCAGCTTGAGCTAGGAGCGCTAACGAATTTTAAGACCTTAGGTGACCAAACTCGCGGAGGATTCTCCGGAGGGGTACCCAAGCGGCCAAAGGGAGCAGACTGTAAATCTGCCGGCTCACGCCTTCGAAGGTTCGAATCCTTCCCCCTCCATTTAAGGCCATGCGGGAGTAGCTCAGCTGGTAGAGCTTCAGCCTTCCAAGCTGAATGTCGCGGGTTCGAATCCCGTCTCCCGCTCCACGCTGTCGAGGACGTCGCCCACCTAGCTCAGTTGGCAGAGCGCGTCCTTGGTAAGGACGAGGTCACCAGTTCAATCCTGGTGGTGGGCTTCAAAAATTTTTCTAAGTTTAGTAAAGAGCCTTTTTCATTCACTGCAAGCGCACAGGAGATTAGACATGTCCAAGGAAAAGTTCGACCGGAAGAAGCCGCACGTCAACGTCGGAACCATCGGCCACGTCGACCACGGCAAGACCACGCTGACCGCGGCGCTCACCAAGGTTGCCTCCGACCTGGGCTTGTGCAAGTTCATCTCGTACGACGACGTTGCCAAGGCCTCGGCCTCGCAGGGCCGTCGCGATGACACCAAGATTCTCACCATCGCCACCAGCCACGTGGAGTACGAATCGGCAAAACGCCACTACGCCCACGTCGATTGCCCGGGCCATGCCGACTACGTGAAGAACATGATCACGGGCGCGGCGCAGATGGACGGCGCCATTCTCGTGGTGTCGGCCGTCGACGGTCCGATGCCGCAGACGCGCGAGCACGTGCTCCTCGCTCGCCAGGTGAACGTGCCCTACATCGTCGTCTTCCTAAACAAGGTGGACTCGGTGGACGATCCGGATCTCCTCGACCTGGTCGAGATGGAGATCAAGGACCTCCTCACCAAGTACAAGTTCCCGGCGGACAAGACGCCGATCATCCGCGGCTCCGCGCTCAAGGCGTTGCAGGGTGATCAGGGCGAACAGGGCAAAGGCGCCATCATGAAGTTGATGGAAGCGCTCGACAGCTACATCCCCGAGCCGATCCGCGAGACCGACAAGCCGTTCCTCATGCCGATCGAAGACGTCTTCTCGATCTCGGGCCGCGGGACGGTTGCCACGGGCCGCATCGAGCGTGGTCGCGTTAAGGTGGGCGAGGAAGTCGAAATCGTCGGCTACAAGCCCACCACGAAGACGGTGGTCACCGGCGTCGAAATGTTCCGCAAGCTCCTCGACGAGGGCGTGGCTGGCGACAACGTCGGCTGCCTGCTCCGTGGCGTGAAGCGTGAAGACATCGAGCGCGGCCAGGTCTTGGCCAAGCCCGGTTCCATCACACCGCATACCAAGTTCAAGGCGCAGGTTTACGTGCTCACCAAGGAAGAGGGCGGCCGCCACACGCCATTCTTCAACGGGTACCGTCCACAGTTCTACTTCCGCACCACCGACGTGACCGGCACCTGCCAGCTGCCGACCGGCGTCGAAATGGTGATGCCTGGTGACGACACCGCGATGGAGATTGAGCTGATGGTGCCGATCGCCATGGAGAAGGAAGTTCGCTTCGCTATCCGCGAAGGTGGCCGCACTGTCGGCGCCGGAGTGGTGGCCGAGATCGTGGCTTAACAAAAAAGAGATTGCACCACGGAAACACGGAAGCACGGAAGTAAAATCATTTTCCGTGTTTCCGTTTTTTCCGTGGTG
The DNA here is from genome assembly GCA_023248955.1 of Deltaproteobacteria bacterium. Taxonomy (GTDB): domain Bacteria; phylum Myxococcota; class Myxococcia; order Myxococcales; family JAHFDP01; genus JAHFDP01. Next base: position 11,219 of record JAHFDP010000011.1, on the reverse strand, counting down.
AATTGTTGAAACGAGGTTTTTATGAGAACAATCATTTCGCTCGAATGCTCGGTCTGCAAGATGCGCAACTACGGCACCACGAAGAACAAGCGCACCATGACCGACAAACTCGAACTGTCGAAATACTGCCGTAAGTGCCGCAAGCACACGAGCCACAAAGAAGGTAAATAAAAAATGATCGCGAGGCGAGCGAGCGTGGCTCAGCTGCTAAGCGGGCCGAGGACCGGACCGGAGGCGTACATCAGGTACGCTGAGGACCGGACCGCAAGGTCCAACGACGCAGATGGGCCAGGATCGTTCGCCGTAGCATAGGGCAGTAGCTCCAATTGGTAGAGCGGCGGTCTCCAAAACCGCTTGTTGGGGGTTCGAGTCCCTCCTGCCCTGCCACTTTCGCTAGCGCTCGTGACGCTCTTTTCCCCTCTGGAGACTTGTGATGACGAATCAACGCCTAGTCGGAATCACCTACGCCGCGTTCGGCTTGGTGATCGCGCTATTCGTCGGCCACTTGGTGGGCTCGTTTGGCATTTCCGCGTTGAACCAGCCCATTCTTGGACAACAGGATTGGCTCTGGTCGGATGCGATCGGAGCGGTCATTGGCATCGCCGCGGTAATCGTCGCGTGGCGCACGCCGAAATTTTACGAGCAGTCGTTGGAGATCGCTGCCGAGCTCCGCCGCGTGACCTGGCCGACGTTTCCGGAAACGCGGGCGTCGACCATTGCCGTTATCATCGCCACGTCCGTCGCGGGCATCATCCTCGGCCTATTCGATGCCATGTGGCAGGCCTTTTCCAATCGCATTTACACGCCGGGCCTGTGATGGGCGCATCAGCCGTCTCGGAGAGAACCATGGCGAAGAAGTGGTACGTCGTGCACACCTACTCGGGTTTTGAGAACAAGGCCAAGAAGTCGCTCGAGGAGCGCGTTGCCAAAGAGGGCCTCGGCGACTCGTTTGGACAGATTCTGCTTCCGATGGAAAACGTGGTGGAGATGGTGAAGGGCGAGAAGCGCACCAGCAAGCGCAAGCTCTTCCCGGGCTACGTCATCGTCGAAATGGAGATGAACAACCGCACCTGGAGCTTGGTCAAAAACACGCCCAAGGTGACCGGCTTTGTTGGCGGCGCAACCTTCACCGGCGAGGCGGAGAAGATTCCGTCTATCACGCAGGCCGAGGTGGCGCGGCTTACCTCGCAAATCTCCGAAGGTACGCTCAAGCCGAAGCCGAAAGTTAGCTTCGAGCAGGGGGATTCCGTGCGCGTGGTCGACGGGCCCTTTTCAAATTTCAACGGCACCGTGGACGAAGTGGAATCCGAAAAGGGCAAGCTCCGTGTACTAGTGAGCATTTTCGGCCGAGCCACGCCGGTGGAGCTTGATTTTATGCAGGTAGAAAAATCATAAGTCTTTTTTGTCGTGATCTAACAGCACGTGTGGGAGGGCCTTTAAAGCCCGCTTGAACCACCCGACCGCGAGAGGAAAAAATGAAAAAGATAACAGGACAGGTCAAGCTGCAGATCGCAGCTGGCAAAGCGAACCCGTCTCCGCCAATTGGTCCGGCGCTCGGTCAGCACGGCGTCAACATCATGGAGTTCTGCAAGCAGTTCAACGCGCAGACCCAGGCGCAGGCCAAAGAGTCGCTGATCGTTCCGGTGTTGATTACGATTTACTCGGACCGCAGCTTTACCTTCATCGTCAAGACGCCGCCCGCCGCCATTCTGATCAAGAAGGCCGCCGGTCTGCACACGGAGAAGAAGAAGGGATCCGGCGCGCACAAGCCTGGCAAGGAGAAGGTCGGGACGATCACGCGCGCCAAAGTCACCGAGATCGCCAAGTTGAAGATGTCCGACATGACTGCGGCCACGCTGGACGCGGCCGTTCGCACCATCGAGGGCACCGCCCGATCGATGGGCATCGATGTGGTGGGCTAAGCCATGGGTAAACTCGGAAAGAAGTACGAAGCGGGATTGAAGCTGGTCGATCGGACCAAGCGCTATCCCATTGGCGAGGCGTTCGGCCTGGTCAAGCAGACCGCCAAGAAGAAGTTCGACGAGACCGTCGACGTGGCGATCAACCTGGGCGTGGACCCCAAGCACGCCGATCAGATGGTTCGTGGCGCGGTGGTATTGCCGCACGGCCTCGGTGGGCAGGCGAAAAAAGTCGCTGTGTTCGCTAAGGGCGAGAAGGCCAAGGAAGCCGAAGCCGCGGGAGCGGACATCGTCGGCGCCGAGGACCTAATGGCCAAGGTGAACGAAGGCTTCACGGACTTCGACGTTTGCATCGCCACGCCGGATCTCATGGGCCTGGTCGGTCGGCTCGGTAAGGTGCTCGGTCCGCGCGGATTGATGCCGAACCCGAAGGTGGGAACGGTCACCAACGACGTGGGTCGCGCAGTACGCGAGGCTAAGGCCGGCAAGATCGAGTTCCGCGTCGAAAAGGCCGGCATCGTTCACGCGCCGGTGGGCAAGGCTTCGTTCGAGGCCAAGAAGCTCGAAGAGAACTTCACGGCGCTCATGGAAAACATCATGAAGGCCAAGCCCGCCACGGCGAAGGGTGTCTACCTCAAGGGCATCACGCTCTCGACGACGATGGGGCCGGGAATCAAGCTCGACACATCGGCAATTACGGCAGCACACGAATAAGGAATGACGGGTCAACCCCCGGGTCAAGCCCGGGGGCGGCCATGACGGAAAATTTACCTGGTCGGAGACAGTGAGCAGACCGCAAGGTCTTTAAAAAGTTTTAGCTCGCCGAGACAGGGTGACACTCGTCCCCCTGCAGTCGTACCAGGGGGGCTTTCTCCGAGCGTTGTGCTCGGTCTAAGTCCCAATCAGCGCTCGAAGGGAGGTGGATCGAATGCAGCGCACGGAGAAAGCGGAGCTCGTTAGCGGGCTCCACGAGAAGATGAGCAAGGCGGCAGTTTGCATCGTGGCCGGTTACAAGGGCATCGATGCGGAGACGACCGTGGCTCTGCGCAAGCAATTGCGTGGTGGCAAGGTCGACTACTGCGTCGTCAAGAACACGTTGGCGACACTAGCTGCGAAGGGCACCCAGGCGGAGAAGATCGTAAGCCACCTGACCGGTTCCAACGCCGTCATTATGGGGTACGCCGATCCGGTGTCCCCGGCGAAGTTGCTCCAGCAGCTCCTGAAGGACATCAAGGAGCTCGATGGAAAACTGACGGTGAAGGGAGCGGTGGTCGACGGAACGCGATTGACGCGAAGGGCGTCGAGGCGCTTTCGAAGATGCCGGGCCTTTTGGAGCTTCGTGGAATGTTGGCCGGAATGTTGGCCGCGCCCGCGAGCAAACTTGTTCGTCTCGTCAATGCGCCAGGCAGCCAGCTTGCGCAGGTTATTGCCGCTCGAGCGAAACAGCTCGAGGAGCAGCAGCCGAAGGCCGCTTGATGTTTTGTCACCTGGGTTGAGTTTATTTTGAATCGGTTACTTTAGAGATAATACTTTAAAGATAATATTTTGGAGATAATACAATGGCAGATCTAAATCAGGTTGTTGAATCGCTGTCCGGCCTCTCGTTGATGGAGGCGGCCAGCCTCGTGAAGATGCTCGAAGAGAAGTGGGGCGTTTCGGCCGCCGCGCCTGTGGCGATGGCTGCTGCGCCTGCGGCCGGAGCGGCTGCGGCTGCCCCGGTGGCCGAGAAGACGGAGTTCACCGTCGTTCTCGCGAGCGGTGGCGAGAAGAAGATCAACGTCATCAAGGAAGTTCGCGCCATCACGGGCCTGGGCTTAAAAGAGGCCAAGGACCTGGTGGAAGGTGCGCCCAAGACCGTCAAAGAGGGCGTTTCCAAGGACGAGGCGAACAAGATCGCGGAAGTTCTCAAGGCCGCGGGCGCCACCGTCGAAATCAAGTAATTGGGTGCCGGCGAGGCGGGCTTTTTGGGCTCGTCTCGCCGGTGCTTGACGTGTGGCGTTAGTGGGTTAGAACGTCACAAAAAACATTTGAAGTTGTCTTCGCCCGAGGCGCCGCGAGCATCTCGGGCATACGCCTTTTAAGGGAGCTTGGCACCGACATGGCGATCACGATTCAGAACAACTTCCGCATCCGCAAGAACTTCGCGAAGATTCAAAAAGTAATCGAGATCCCCAATCTAATCGATATTCAAAAGCGCTCGTACCTCCGCTTCCTTCAAGCGGACCTCGCCCCCGATCGCCGTGAGGACATCGGCCTCCAGGGCGTGTTCAAGAGCGTCTTCCCGATCAAAGATTTCAACGAGACGAGCAGCCTCGAGTTCGTCAGCTACCACCTCGAGAAGCCCAAGTACGATGTCGACGAGTGCCACCAGCGTGGCATGACCTACTCGGCGCCGATGAAGGTGGTCGTGCGCCTGGTCGTTTGGGACAAGGACGAGCAGACCGGCGCCACATCGATTCGCGACGTGAAAGAGCAGGAAGTCTACTTCGGCGAAATTCCGCTGATGACGGAAAACGGCACGTTCATCATCAACGGCACCGAGCGCGTGGTGGTCAGCCAGCTGCACCGCTCGCCCGGCGCGTTCTTCGATCACGACAAGGGCAAGAGCCACTCGTCGGGCAAGCTTCTCTACAACGCGCGCATCATTCCGTACCGTGGTTCGTGGCTCGATTTCGAGTTCGACCACAAGGACATTCTCTACTGCCGCATCGATCGCCGCCGAAAGCTGCCGGCCACGGTGCTCTTGCGCGCGCTCGGTGCCATCACCGATTCGGCCAAGAAGAACCCGATGGATTTCAAGGGCACGCCCGAAGAAATTCTCAACTACTTCTATGCCACCGAAACGATCTTTGTCGAGGGCAAGGACCAGTTCGAGAAGAGCGTGGAACTCGACCTGCTCCCCGGCCAGCGCGCCACCCGCGACATCAAGAATCCGAAAACGGGTGAAGTGATCGTCAAGAAGAACCGCAAATTTACCCGCGGTGCACTCAAGAAACTAGAGCAGGCGAAGATCCTCACGCTCCCGATTGATATCGAAGAGCTGGCGACCAAAGTCTGCGCCGTCGACGTGGTTGATGAGGCCACCGGCGAAGTGCTGATGGAGTGCAATGACGAGATCACGCAGGAGCGGATCGACCAGCTCCGCGCGCGTGGCGTCAAGCAGTTCAAGATTCTGTTCATCGACCACCTCAACGTGGGCGGCTTCCTCCGCGACACGTTGATGAACGACAAGGTTTCGTCTCCTGAAGAAGCGATTATGGAGATTTACCGGCGTCTACGTCCGGGCGATCCTCCAACGGTCGACACGGCGACGAATCTCTTCACGAACCTCTTCTTCAATCCGGAGCGCTACGACCTTTCGAAGGTTGGGCGGCTCAAGCTGAACTTCAAGTTTAGCGAGCAGGAAAATCTCGATCTGTCCGTGCTGACCAAGAAGGACATTCTCGAGGTCGTTCGCTACCTCATCGATCTGAAGAACGGCAAGGGTACGATCGACGACATCGATCACCTCGGCAACCGGCGCGTGCGTGCCGTGGGCGAGCTGCTCGAGAACCAGTACCGCATCGGTCTCGTCCGCATGGAGCGTGCGATCAAAGAGCGCATGAGCTTGCAGGAAATCGAAACGCTCATGCCGCACGACCTGATCAACGCCAAGCCCGTGACGGCTGTGATCAAAGAGTTCTTCGGATCGTCGCAGCTGTCGCAGTTCATGGACCAAACGAATCCGCTCTCGGAAGTTACGCACAAGCGGCGTCTCTCAGCCCTTGGGCCGGGCGGTCTCACGCGTGAACGCGCGGGCTTCGAAGTGCGCGACGTGCATCCGACCCACTACGGCCGCATTTGCCCGATCGAGACGCCGGAAGGTCCGAACATCGGCCTTATCGCGTCGCTCTCCAGCTACGCGCGCGTCAACGAATATGGTTTCGTCGAGACACCGTACCGCGCGGTGAAGGAAGGTCGCGTGGAGCCGCAGACCACCTTCTTCTCGGCGCTCGAGGAGGAGAAGCACACCATCGCGCAGGCCAACGAGACCATCGATAAGAAGGGTGCGTTCCAGAACCAGCTCGTTTCCTGCCGCAAAGGTGGCGAGTTTGTTGTGGTGCGTCCCGAGGAAGTATCGCTGATGGACGTGTCGCCGAACCAGCTTGTGTCGGTGGCCGCGTCGCTGATTCCGTTCCTCGAGAACGACGACGCCAACCGCGCGCTCATGGGTTCCAACATGCAGCGTCAGGCCGTCCCGCTTCTGCGCACGGTGGCGCCGCTCGTCGGCACCGGCATTGAAGCAATCGTGGCGCGCGATTCGGGTGTCTGCACGTTGGCGCGCCGTGATGGCGTCATCGACAGCATCGACGCCGCGCGCATTGTCGTTCGCGCCGAGGTGCCGACCAGCTCGACCGATGTGGCCAGCGAAGTCGACATCTACAACCTCATCAAGTACCAGCGCTCGAACCAGAACACCTGCATCAACCAGAAGCCTATCGTGAAGCGGGGCGACAAGGTGAAGAAGGGCGACGTGATCGCCGACGGTCCGGCGACGGAGACCGGCGAGCTCGCGCTCGGACAGAACATCGTCGTGGCCTTCATGCCGTGGCAGGGTTACAACTTCGAAGACTCGATTCTCTGCTCGGATCGCTTGATCAAGGACGACGTGTTCACGTCGATCCACATCGAAGAGTTCGAGTGCATCGCGCGCGACACCAAGCTCGGCAAAGAAGAGATCACGCGCGATATTCCAAATGTCGGCGAAGAGGCGCTCAAGGATCTCGACGAGTCCGGCATCATTCGTATTGGCGCGGAAGTGTCGCCGAGCGACGTGCTGGTCGGCAAGATTACGCCGAAGGGTGAGACCCAGCTTTCGCCGGAAGAGAAACTGCTCCGCGCGATTTTCGGGGAGAAGGCCGGCGACGTGCGTGACAGCAGCCTCCGAGTGCCGCCAGGCGTGCAGGGGACGGTGATCAACGCCAAGGTCTTCTCGCGCAAAGGTGTCGACAAGGACGAGCGCGCCAAGGAGATCGAAAGCCGCGAAGAGGCCAAGCTCCTCAAGGATCAGAACGACGAGATCAAGATCATCAAAGACTCGGCGTACAAGAAGATCCGGCGCCTCCTGGTCGGCAAGGAAGTTTCGGCAAAACTTGTTGACGACAAGGGCCAGACGCTGCTCTCCAAGGGTCAGGCACTGACCGATCAGATGCTTGACGAGATTCCGGAGCGCTACTGGGGCGAGATCGCGGCGTCTTCGGGCGGCGCGGGCGTCGACGACAAGGTCGCCAAGATCATCGAGAACTACAACGACCAGAAGGAGCTCGTGAAGCTAGTCTTCGGCGAGAAGATCAGCCGCCTCAAGAAGGGCGACGAGCTTCCGCCGGGCGTTATCAAGATGGTCAAGGTTTACGTGGCCATCAAGCGCAAGCTGTCGGTCGGCGACAAGATGGCCGGCCGCCACGGCAACAAGGGCGTGGTTTCGCGCATCATGCCGGCGGAAGACATGCCGTACCTGGAGAACGGGACGCCGGTCGATATCGTGCTGAACCCGCTCGGCGTGCCGTCGCGTATGAACGTCGGCCAGATTCTCGAGACGCACTTGGGCTGGGCAGCCAAGGGTGTAGGTGCCGAGCTGCAGCGCATGATCGACGAAAAGTACAGCCCCGACGCGATCCGCAAGGAACTCGTCAAAGTGTACGACTCGCCGAACGCGCAGGAGATGCTGAAGGAGCTTCCGGATAAGGAAGTTCTCAAGCTCGCGCAGCGGCTGCACAAGGGCGTGCACGTGGCGACGCCGGTGTTCGACGGTGCGCGTGAGAACGAAATCACGTCGCTGCTCGACCAGGCGCAGCTGCCGCGCACGGGTCAGATGATCCTCTTTGACGGTCGCACCGGCGAAGCGTTCGACCAGGATGTCACGGTGGGCGTGATGTACATGCTTAAGCTCCACCACTTGGTCGACGAGAAGATCCACGCGCGCAGCATCGGGCCTTACTCGCTCGTCACGCAGCAGCCGCTCGGTGGCAAGGCGCAGTTCGGCGGGCAGCGTCTGGGCGAAATGGAAGTGTGGGCGATGGAAGCCTACGGCGCGGCCTACTCGCTGCAGGAGTTCCTCACCGTGAAGTCCGACGACGTGGTCGGCCGCACGCGCATGTACGAGGCGATTGTGAAGGGCAACAACGTGCTCGAGAGCGGGCTGCCGGAGAGCTTCAACGTTCTCATCAAGGAGCTGCAGTCGCTGGCACTCGATGTGGAGCTGCTCGAGAATCCACCGGCGCAGGAGAAGCTGCCGCTGGTTCGGAAGACCGGAACGATGGAGTGATCGCGGTGGTTGTGCTGCACGCGCTCCGTTTTCGTCATGGCCGGGCTCCGACCCGGCCATCCACGGGGTGGCAGGTGGCACGATTCACGTGGATGGCCGGGTCAAGCCCGGCCATGACGAACGTAGGGTTCAGGTTTCGACGAAAACTTCACGCCTTTAAAGGGAGCACTCCATGAAAGACATTTTTAATTTCTTCGAGAAGCCGAAGGACCCGACGTCGTTTTCCGCGATCCGCATTTCGCTCGCGTCGCCCGACAAGATCCGCCAGTGGTCGCACGGCGAGGTGAAGAAGCCGGAGACGATCAACTACCGTACTTTCAAGCCGGAGCGGGACGGTCTCTTCTGCGCCAAAATTTTCGGGCCGGTGAAGGACTACGAGTGCAACTGCGGCAAGTACAAGCGCATGAAACACCGCGGCGTCGTTTGCGAAAAGTGCGGCGTCGAAGTGATTCAATCCAAGGTGCGCCGTGAGCGGCTCGGCCACATCACTCTGGCCACGCCGGTCGCGCACATCTGGTTCTTGAAGAGCCTGCCGTCGCGCATCGGCAACCTGCTCGACATCACGCTCAAGGACCTCGAGCGGGTGCTCTACTGCGAGAGCTACGTGGTGGTGGATCCGAAGGAGTCGCCGTTCGTCAAAGGCGAGCTACTCTCCGAGGAGAAGTACCACAAGGCGCTCGAGGAGTTCGGTGACAACGGCTTCACGGCCGGTATGGGCGGCGAGGCTGTACGGGAAATTCTGCGCACCGTCGGGCCCCCGACGGAAGCCGACGTCAAGAAGCACGGTGAAGGTCTGCCCGGCCTCGCGAACTACCTGCGGACGGAACTAAAGGCCGCCACCAGCGATGCCAAGCGCAAGAAGCTCGCCAAGCGTCTCAAAGTGACCGAGGCTTTCGTGCAGTCGGGCAACAAGCCGGACTGGATGATGATGGAAGTGATCCCGGTCATTCCGCCGGATCTTCGTCCGTTGGTTCCGCTCGATGGCGGTCGCTTCGCCACGAGCGATCTCAACGATCTCTACCGCCGCGTGATCAACCGCAACAACCGTCTGAAGCGGCTCCAAGAGCTCAACGCCCCGGACATCATCATCCGCAACGAGAAGCGGATGCTACAGGAAGCCGTCGACGCGCTCTTCGACAACGGCCGCCGCGGCAAGACCATCACCGGCCCCAACAAACGGCCGCTGAAGTCGCTCTCCGACATGCTCAAGGGTAAGCAGGGCCGCTTCCGACAGAACCTGCTCGGTAAGCGAGTCGATTACTCAGGCCGCTCGGTGATCGTCGTGGGCCCCGAGCTGCGCCTGCACCAGTGCGGTTTGCCGAAGATCATGGCGCTCGAGCTCTTCAAGCCGTTCATCTACAGCAAGCTCGAGGAGCGCGGGCACGTCACCACCATCAAGAGCGCGAAAAAGATGGTCGAGAAGGAGCGCCCCGAGGTCTGGGACATTCTCGACGAAGTGATTCGCGAGCATCCAGTTCTTTTGAACCGCGCGCCGACGCTTCACCGTCTCGGCATTCAGGCGTTCGAGCCGGTGCTGATTGAAGGCAAGGCCATTCAGCTCCACCCGCTCGTCTGCTCGGCCTTCAACGCCGACTTCGACGGTGACCAGATGGCGGTGCACATTCCGCTCTCGGTGGAAGCGCAGATCGAAGCGCGCGTGCTGATGATGAGCACCAACAACATTCTGTCGCCGGCGCACGGCAAGCCGATCATCGTTCCGACGCAGGACATCGTACTTGGCATCTATTACATGACGCGCGAGCGTCCAGGCGCCATGGGCGAGGGCAAGATCTTCTCCAGCCCCGTGGAAGTTCGAGCGGCGTACGATCACGGCGAGCTTGCTGTTCAGGCGAAAATTCAGTGCCGCATGAAACAGCAGGATGGCACGATGAAGCGCGTCGACACGACCGTTGGCCGCGTGCTTCTCGGCGAAATTCTGCCGTCAATGGTCGAGTTTTCGTGGGTCAACAAGACCATGGACAAGAAGGCGCTCGGCAACCTCATCGACATCACCTACCGCCGCTGCGGCGAGAAGGAGACGGTGCTGCTGGCCGATCGCGTGCGCACGCTCGGCTACACCAACGCCACGCGCGCAGGTATTTCGATCGCGCTCAAGGACATGATCATCCCCGCGAAGAAGCAGTTCTTCCTGGAGAAGGCGCAGAAGGAAGTCGCCGAGATCGAGAACCAGTACCTCGAGGGTCTCATCACCGACGGCGAGCGCTACAACAAGGTGATCGACATCTGGGCGCAGGTGACCGAAGAGGTTGCCGCGGAAATGATGGGCGAGATCGGCAGCGACACGGTCAAGGTCGACGGCAAGGACGTGAAGGTCCCGTCGTTCAACCCGATCTACATCATGGCCGACTCGGGTGCCCGAGGTTCGGCGCAGCAGATTCGCCAGCTGGCCGGCATGCGCGGCCTGATGGCCAAGCCGTCGGGTGAAATCATCGAGACCCCGATCACCGCGAACTTCCGCGAAGGTCTCACCGTGTTGCAGTACTTCATCTCCACGCACGGCGCGCGTAAGGGCCTGGCGGACACGGCGCTCAAGACCGCGAACTCGGGTTACCTCACGCGTCGTCTGGTTGACGTCGCGCAGGACGCCATCATCACGGAGTACGACTGCGGATCGATCGACGGCATTTCGCTCGGTGCACTCGTGGAAGGCGGCGAAATCATCGAACCGCTCGGCGAGCGCATCTTGGGCCGCGTGGCGCTCGAGGACATTTACGATCCGTTCAACAACGAGATCATCGCCAGCTCGAACCAAGAGCTCGACGAAGACCTCGTCAAGAAGATCGAAGACTCCGGCATCGAGCATGTTCGCATCCGTTCCGTGCTGACCTGCGCCGCCAAGCGTGGCATCTGCGTCGAGTGCTACGGCCGCGATCTTTCACGCGGACGTCGCGTGAACTTGGGCGAAGCGGTTGGCGTCATCGCGGCGCAATCGATCGGCGAGCCAGGGACGCAGCTCACCATGCGCACGTTCCACA